>DASVVJ010001228.1:0-14554 GCA_036389955.1 Myxococcaceae bacterium | reverse complement strand
CCCTCTCCCGCCGGGAGAGGGCCGGGGTGAGGGTTACGCGAGAACCCCGGGTTGCAGGGCGCACTACTCAACACAGACCTGCCCAACGGAACGGATTCCCCCGGCGGCCACCCTGGCACACCTTGTGCGTGGGCCTGTGTGCTGTGGGCCAGGGGGGAAAATGGGGCGCCCGTGGACGTTCTCGCGCCGGCTGGGGGCGGGGCTGGTGGCCTCCGCCGTGGTGGCGTTCGCCATCTTGGCGACGACATTGCTGGCGCTGCGGGCGGTCCAGGTGGGCAATGAGATCGCCGTGAGGGATCTCTCGGTGGATCTGCTGGAGATCGAACGGCTGCGCCACGCCTTCAGCGACCGGGTGACCAGCATGCGGGGCTTTCTGCGGGCCCGGGACGAGGTGACGGGGGCGCGCATCCAGGCCGAGCGCGAGCGCTTCCTCGCGGTGGCGGAGCGGCTTCAGGTGCGCGTGCGGGCGCTGCCCGAGGAGGAGGTGCTGCTGAGGGAGCTGCTCCAGTCCGAGCTGGAGTACGAGGCCGCGGTGAGCACCCTGCTGCGGGCCCAGGACGAGCGCGTGGAGCGGCAACAGCTCGAGGCGCTGGAGGCCCAGGCGGACTACCGGCGCGCGTTGACGGAGCAGGCGCTGGAGCGGCTGGTGCTCCACGGCGAGGCCCGGCTGGTGCGCGGCATCCACCGCGAGGTGCTGGAGGATCGGCAGGCGCTGGCGCTGATCATCACCGCGTCCCTGCTGGGACTGCTGGGCATGCTGTGCCTGGCATGGGTGCTCACCCGGAAGCTGCGGCCGCTGCACCAGGAGGCGAAGGCATCCGAGCAGCGCTTCCGGTTGCTGGTGGAGGGCGTGCAGGACTACGCCGTCTATCTGCTGGATGGGCAGGGCCGGGTGGAGAGCTGGAACCCCGGCGCCGAGCGCATCAAGGGCTGGAAGGAAGAGGAGGTGGTGGGGCGGCCCACGTCCATCTTCTACACGCCGGAGGCCGTGGCGGCGGGAGATCCCGATCGGGAGCTGGCACGGGCCGAGCGGGATGGGCGGCTGCGCACCGAGGGCTGGAGGGTGCGCAAGGACGGGACGCGGTTCTGGGCCGAGGTCATCCTCACAGCGCTGCACGATGAGCGCGGGGAGCTGCAGGGCTTCTCGAAGGTGGTGCGCGACATCACCGAGCGGCGCCGGGTGGAGCGCACCCAGCGGCTGTTCGCCGAGGCGGGCCGCATCTTCAACCAGTTGCTGGAGCCGGACCTGACGGTGGCGGAGCTGGCGCGGCTGATGGTGCCGGAGCTGGCGGACGGGTGTGTGCTCTTCCTCGTCTCGCCCGGGGGGCGGCTGCTGCCGCGAGCCATCGCCCACGCGGTGGGGGAGAAGGAGCGGGTGCTGTGGGAGATGCTGCACCGCTACCCCCCGGGCCAGGAGGACAGGCAAGGCGTGGGGCAGGTGGTGCGCACCGGGATCGCGGAGCGGGTGGAGCTGATGACAGAGGAGGTGCTCGGGAGGATGGCCCGGGACGAGGAGCACCTGGCGCTGCTGCGGCGGCTGGAGCTGGGCTCGATGCTGTGCGTGCCCATTGGCGTGGGCGAGCAGCGCATGGGAGCGCTGTCGCTGGTGTCCTCCGTCTCGGAGCGGCACTACACCATGTCGGATCAGATCTTCCTGGAGGAGCTGGCGGGGCGGGCGGCGCTGGCGCTGGACAACGCGCGGCTCTTCCAGGAGGCGCAGCGGGCGTTGGAGCTGATCGGCGTGGCGTCGCATGACCTGGGCAACCCGCTCAACGCGATGCAGCTGTTGCTGGCGCGGCTGCGGCGGGTGGACCCGGTGCAGGAGCCCGAGCGGGTGCGCGAGGGGCTGATGGCGGCGATGCGGCACGGGCAGCGGCTGGGGCAGTTGCTGCACAACCTGCTGGACCTGTCGCGGCTGTCCTCGGGGAAGCTGGCGCTGGAGGTGGCGCGGGTGGACCTGACGCACCTGGTGCACGAGGTGGTGGAGCGCCACAGCGAGCAGGCAGCCGAGGCGGGGTGCCCGCTGCGCATCGAAGCGGCTCAGCACGTGGAGGGCTGGTGGGATCCGCTGCGGCTGGAGCGGGTGGTGACGAACCTGTTGTCCAACGCGATGAAGTTCGGGCGGGGCCGGCCGGTCGAGGTGTACCTGGAGCAGGCCGGGGGCAGGGCGCGGCTGACGGTGAGGGACCACGGGGTGGGCATTCCTCCGGAGGCTCAGCGGCGCATCTTCGAGCGCTTCGAGCGGGAGAAGTCCGCGGGGCACCACGCGGGGTTCGGCCTGGGGCTCTACATCGTGCGTCAACTGGTGGAGGCGCACGGGGGGACCATCCGGGTGCAGAGCACTCCGGGGGATGGGGCGGCGTTCATTGTGGAATTGCCCCGCTCTCCCAGTGGAAGCGTGGAGCTGGGGGTGGATACCCTGCCAGGGCCGCACTGAAGCCGTGAAACGCGAAAAAGCCTCGTGCATCCAAACACGCGGGATTTTTCCGGCGGAAGACAGCGGCGCCGGGGCGCGCGAGGACACGGCCCATGAACTTGAAACTGGCGATGCTGGGAGAAACCTTTGCGTCGCAGCTCAAGGAGAACCCCCAGGGGTTGAAGGACCTGGAGGTGGTGTGGGTAGGCCGTTCGGAGGAGATGTTCCGGGCGGAGGTGCCGCTGCGGCGGCCGGACGTGCTGGTGGTGGACCTGCCGGACCTTGCGAAGGTGACAGAGGGGTACACCCCGCGGCTGATGGAGGTGGCGCAGGCGCGGCGAGCGATCGTCACGTACCGGTTCGCGCAGCGGGCGTTGGTGGCGAAGCACGCGGCGAACGAGCGGGTGAGGATGCTGCAGGGGCCCATCTCGCTGTCGCTGTTGCGCGCGCACGTGTTCCTGTTTGCATTGGATGACACGCTCCCGAAGAGAGGGAGCCCTGGAGACAGCCCGATGAGAGCCCCCGCGTCACCGCCCGCCCCACCGAAGCCGCCGCGTTACACGGCGGAGCAGCTGGGGAGGTTGATGGAGATCGCCAGCGCGGTGCAGTGCGAGTGTCCGAACCACCTGGCACAGCTGGTGAGCGGGCTGCAGGCGTTCGAGGACTACTCGAAGGCGTGCGAGAACCGGGACGACAAGGACCGGGAGATCCACGCGCTGCTGTACCGGCAGACGGCCTCGGCGCGCGAGGTGATGGAGGAAGCGCTCGCGGCCCTGGTGAGACACGAGCGCATCCAGCTGTGAAGAAACGCCCCTCTCCCTTCGGGAGAGGGACGGGGTGAGGGTTCCGTGCCCAGAGTGTTGAGCCGGGACAGGGCTCAGGGCCGAGGTGCCTGGAGCTTGCGCATGAACAGCTCGAAGGCGGGGCACTGGACGCCCAGGGTGTCCAGGTCGCACTGGCGCGCAAGGTCCCGCCGGATCTCCGCGGCATCACGGCTGCGAGCATGTTCCTCGCACCACTGCTGAAGGAGTTCCTTGGCCTCGCGGCGGGAGAGCTTCTCTGGAGCTTTGGGCGGTGCAAGCGGCTTACGCAGAACGGACTTGAGCGCGACAGGGTCCGCGACAAGCCACGCCTCGAACTCCTGAATGGCGACGGAGACGACAGTCTCGACGGGGACGCCCTGAATAGCGGAGTCGAGCAACTTCTGCCGCTCCTCATCACCATCGGCATCGACAAGGACCACGGCGAGATTCGGCTGCCGTTCCGGATCAGCCCAGAACAAGAGAGGACGAAGAGTGGTGGCGCTGTGGAGGATGCTTCCACGGGCCAGTTTGCCGCGTCCTGTGCGCAGAGGTTCCTCGAAGCGCACGAGCGAGGCATCAAGGTCCCGTGCTCGCTCCAGGCACCGGCGCACGAGGAGGTGAGCGGAGCCCAACTCGTCCTCGGGGATCGGTGAACTGGGAGCACGCGGGAAGCTCGTGGGACCCGCGAGTTCTCCAGCACCTTCGGCATAGACGACGACGCGGAACATGCGTTAGCGCCCCGGAACGCCGCCCATGCTGCCCGAGAGCCAGATGCTGCCGAGCGACTCGCGATACTCCTTGTAGACCTGCTGCCAGTTGGTGGAGTCCGTGGGAGCCTCATTCACCTGCACGGATCCATCTTCCGGCGAGCGGGTGAGGAAGCGGACCTCCTCGGGGCGTACGTACTCAAGCATCTCGGCGGAGTGTGTGGCGAGGACAACCTGGACCGGCTTCTTGCCGATCTCGCCAGTGGTCATCTTGCGGAGCAGTTGGATGAGTTCTTCGAGGAGATAAGGATGCAGAGCGCGCTCAGGCTCCTCGATGGTGATGATGTCCGCGGGAGGGTTCTGGTACTGGAGCACGATGAAGGCGAGTACGAGCATCGTGCCGTCCGATACTTGGTTGGGTGCAAACCAAAGATCGGGGTTCCAGCGGTCTTGAAAACGCAACTGGTGCCGACCATCTGCAGTCGGTTGAAGGTCCACATCGCTGAACATCGGCACCAGCCGGCAAAGCTCTCTAGCCACGGCTCCCTGCTGCTGGCGAGTCAAGGTAGCGAAAACGTTGGTCAGATTGTCACCCGTGGGGCGCAGTTGGTGCGCGGCAGCCAGCACGTTTTGCTGACGCAGAGAGACCAGATCGAGCGTCAAAGGCTGGGCTGAATGCGAATTCGATAGGCGACCCGGTTGGCCAGGCTGGCCCACGACGTACCCGGAGCGGCCTTTTGAGTATGTATACGTGATACTGAGTGTAAGAGAGCGATCCTGACGCCAACGGTTCTCGGTTGAAGGAGAGGGCAGGGTCAATCCGTGGAGCACTGTCGTCTTGCCAGACGAGTTAGGCCCCACCAACACGGTGAGCGGCGAGAGGTTCAGCTTCACATCCCGCAGGCAACGGAAGTTCTGGAAGTGGACCGACTGGATCACGCGCCCACCTTACCAGCCCTGAGCCCTGGCGCCTGATTTCACACGTGCAGCGTGGGCTGGGCGCCCACGGGCAGCGTCCGGAAGGGAGAATCAGCGGGGACCTTCTCCGCCTCCTCGAGCCGCTCGAACTCCTCGGCGTCATGGGCGCAGAAGACGTGGACCTCCGAGCCGTGATGCTTCACCAGCTCGCGCAGCCGCTGCTGGTTGTAGTGGCGCAGCTTCGCGTTCTTCTGCATCAGCGTCTGGTAGAAGCGCAGGCCCGGCGTACACCGCCGCTTCGAGGGATCCATCTCTCCGCGGTAGAAGTACGCGTCCCCCGCGTGCAGCATCCACCGCTCGTCCACCTGCAGCGCGATGCCCGCGTGCCCCATCGTGTGCCCCAGCAGCGGCACCAGCAGCAGCTCTGGCGGCAGTCCGGACAGCTCGCGCACACACTCGAAGCCGTACCAGCGCTCGCCGCCCTTCGGCGTGGGGTACGTCACCCAGTTCGTCTCGTGCATCCACTGCCGGGGCCGGAAGCGCCGGCGGTCCAGCGCCGTTTGCTGCGCCACCGCCTGCTGGTACTCCGCGTCCAGCAGGTGCACCCGCGCCGCCGGGAAATCATCCAGCCCGCCCGCATGATCGAAGTCCAGGTGCGTCAGCAGAATGTCGCTCACATCCGACGCCTTGAAGCCCAGCCGCTCAATCTGCCGGATGGCGGTCATTTCCTCGTGGAGCTGAGGCCGGCACAGCACGTCCAGGAACAGCCGGCTCAGCCGGGGCCGGGGCTCGCGCACGTCATTCAGCCCGAAGCCCGTGTCCACCAGCACCAGGCTCCGGTCCGTCTCCACCAGCAGGCAGTGGCACACCAGGGCGGCCGGGCCGGACACCCCCACCCGTCCGTCCATCAGCCGCCCGCCAGGCGGGCACATCGTCGTGCAGTTGAGGTGGTGAACGCGCAGCGGCATGTCTTGGCTCCACAGCTCTGGGCCTCATCGGGCCCGGGTCCGGAGCAAAGGTGTGCCGCTCAGTTCTTGAGAGGAATCGGCGCTTAAAGCCGATCCAGGCGCTCGACTGTCCGCTCGCTCCGGACATTGCCCGTGTTCAGCGTGGAGGCCGGCTCGAACAGCACGACTTCGACCTCCTGGTCCGCCACGGGACGGTGCTCCACCCCCCGGGGAACGATGAGGAACTCGCCCGGCAGCAGCTCCACCGTCTGGTCCCGCAGCTCCATGCGCAGCCGGCCCTTCACCACCAGGAACAGCTCGTCCTCGGCCTCATGGTGATGCCACTCGAAGGGCCCCAGCAGCTTGGCCAGCTTCACCTGCTGCCCGTTCAGCTCCCCTACCACCTTGGGTTGCCAGTGCTCCGAGAAGCGCGAGAACTTCTCGGCCAGGTTCACCTTCTCCACCACCGGGCTCGAGGGCCGTGGCGCCGCCGCCTCGGTGGAGGCCTCCTCGGACTCGCTGGACCTACGCGAGTCCCAGCGCGGCTTGTGGCAGTTCAGGCTCCGTGCGCTCGTGCCAACCCCCTGGGTTGGCGGTGCTTCGCTGTCACTTCTCATCCGTGCCCCCGGAATGGGGCGATAGAGCCCCGCGTGGAGAAGAGGATGCCCGAGCATAAGCACTCCCGAGCAGGCAGGCAGCCGGATGTGTCGGTTGGTGGGCGGAGGAGCATGCCCTGAAGGGAGGTGGGAGCCCCTTTGCCGGGCAAGGATTGCTGGCGCGGACCGGGGTCCCCGCTCTAGAAAATGGCCCCATGGATTTAGGTCAGACGATCATGGAAGCACTGGTGCGGATCATCCCGCTCGTCCTGTCGCTCACGGTGCATGAGTTCGCTCATGCCTGGAGCGCCTGGAAGCTGGGCGATGACACCGCCTCGGCCCAGGGCCGGATGACGCTCGATCCCATGGCGCACATCGACCCCATCGGCACGCTGCTGCTCCCCGCGCTGGGAATTCCTTTCGGGTGGGCCAAGCCGGTGCCCGTCAACCCGGCGCGCTTTCGCCGCGGCGTGAACATGGACACGGGGATGATGCTCACCGCCATCGCCGGCCCGCTGTCCAATGCGCTGCTGGCCATCATCGCCGCGGTGACCTACGGCCTGCTGCTGCGCCTGGCGCCGGAGGTGCTCAGCGCCAACCGTGGGCTCTACATCTTCCTGACGTTCATGATCTTCTCGAACGTGGGCCTGGCCGTCTTCAACATGCTCCCCATCCCGCCGCTGGATGGCAGCCGGGTGGTGGAGAAGTTCCTGCCCTACAGCATGAGAGGTTTCTGGGCGCAGGTGGTGCAGTACAGCCCCTTCCTGCTGCTGGGGGTCATCTTCTTCGGCCGGGGCCTCATCTCGGGCCCCATCAGCTACCTGACCGGCATGCTCAACGGCCTCATCCTGAGCATCGGCCTGAGCTGAGCGAATCAGTCCGGGTAGAAGAGCGGCTCGCGCCGGCGCACGAAGTCGGAGATCTGCGAAGCCACCTCGGGCTGCAACTCCTGGAACTGCACGCCCACGCCCGGCATCAGCTCGGGCGTGTTGCTGTTGGGCTCGCGCAGCCAGCGCACCACGCCGCTGGCCTTCAGCGGCCGGCCTCCGGGCAGGGTGAAGTCCACGTCCACCTTCGTGCCCCGGGGCACCGTGTCCACCGTGGCCACGAAGATGCCGCCCGAGCTGATGTCCGAGGCGAAGCCGGTGAAGAAATTCGAGTCGCTCCCCAGGCTGATGGACGTGTTCAGGTGGACCTGCTCGCGCTGACGCTTCGTGGCGGTGGGGGGAGCGGCGAGTGAACGGTTGGCAGGGGCCGCGGGCCGGGCGGCCTCCGCGCGGGCCTGTTGAGCCTTACGGCTGCGGGCGGCCTCTTCCTCGCGGCGGACGCGGGCGGCCTCCTCGGCGACTTCCTTCAAGCGGCGCTCGGCCTCGGCCAGCTCGCGCGTCAGCGCCGTGGTCTGCTGCTGGAAGGCGTGCAGGGCGATCGTCATCTCCTGCGTGGCCTTGCGACGGGCCTCCAGCGCCTGCAGGCGGGCTGTCAGCGCCTTCTCCCGGGCGGCCTCCACCGCCAGCTCGGGGATGGCGGCGGCCTGCAGCCGGGCGCCAATCTCCGGCAGGGTGATGTCCGTGGTGTGCTCGGACTGCGTGCGCGCCAGCTCGGCACGCACCTGCGTCAGCCGGGAGGCCAGGGTGCTCGCTTCCTGGGTGGCGCGCTGCACCTGATCCGCGAGGCGAGACTCCAACGAGCCGAGCTCCGACTCTTCGCGGGACAGCTCGAACTCACGGGCCATGTTGGGACGGGAGGCGTTGGACGGCACGGGCCCACTCTACCGCCCCTCCGCCCCGCTCACGAGTCCCCTGAGCGCCCACATGCCCTCGGCTCCAGGCAGGCAGCCGAGCACCCCCCCTCCGCCCTGGATGGGAGGGGGGTGCCAGGGCTCAGTCCGCGCCCTTGATGCAGGCCACCGGCTTGAGGCGGCGAGCCACCTTGGCCAGGCCCGCCATCTCTACCGTCTCCAGCACGTCATCGAGGTTCTTGTAGCAGGGCCCCGACTCGTCCAGCGGTGTCTGGCGGGTGTTGAGGAGGATGCCCGCCTCGGCCATGCGCCTGTCCGTCTCGTCCTGCTTGAGCTGGCGCCGGGCCTCGCCACGCGACAGCCGCCGCCCCGAGCCGTGATTCACCGAGTAGATGGACTTCTCGGCGCCCTCCTCGGCGAAGAGGATGGCGCTGCCGGTCTCCATGCTGCCGGGGATCAGAATGGGGTGGCCGGTGTTCTCCCACGCCGTCTTCTTCAGCGCGGGGTGGCCCTTGGGGAAGGCGCGCGTGGCGCCCTTGCGGGCCACGAACTTGCCGGACTCCTTCTGGATGAGGTTGTGGGAGATTTCGTAATAGATGTCCGCGGTGCCGCCGAACACCTCCTCGAGCGCGGCGCACACGGCCTCGCCGATGATGAGCCGGTTGGCCACGGCGAAGTTGGCGGCCATGTTGTGCAGGTTCCAGTACTCGCGGCCCAACTTGGACTCGGCGTCCAGCCACACGAAGTCCTCGCTGCGGCTGCGCAGGCCCAGGGTCTGCGCGCCCTCGACGAAGAAGTGCTTGGCGATGTTCCACCCGAAGCCGCGGCTGCCGGTGTGCAGCATCACCCATACGCGGCCCTCGTCATCCACCTGCATCTCGGTGAAGTGGTTGCCGCCGCCCAGGCTGCCGAGCTGGTCGCGCTTGTCGTAGGCGCGCTCGGGGATGTCCACCCGGTCATCCTCCACGGGGATGAAGTCGCGCTCGGTGGTGGAGGCATTGCGGCCCAGGGCCTTGGCGCCGTGGCGAACCACCTCGGCGAAGGTCTTCGCGCTCACCGAGCGCTGCTTCTGCGCGCGGCTGGCGCCCACGCCCACGGCGATGCGGCGGATGACTTCGTCGATCCACTTGCGGCGCTTGGCGGGGTCGGCCACGTCCTCGGCGGTGAGGGTGGTCTTGAGCTGCACCATGCCGCAGCCGATGTCGTAGCCAGCGGCGGTGGGAAGGAGGATGCCGTCGGTTTCAATCACGGTGCCGATGGGCACGCCGTAGCCCACGTGGCAGTCGGGCGTGACGGCGACACGGGAGACACCGGGGAACGAGGCGGCGTTGACGACCTGGTCGAACACGGCCTCCTCGAGGCCGGGGGTGTCGGGGCCCTCGCCGTACAAGAGCTTGTCGGAGAGGAACAGGTCAGCGGACACCCGCATCGTCTTGGTCTTGGGTAGGACGTAGTGGCCTTCCGAGACCTTCTCCAACGTTTGAATCCAGCCCATGGCGCAACCCTCCCAGGGGTATTGAACACGCGGCAGGGACGGGAGCGTCCAGAAGAAGCTGACGGTAGGAGAAAATCCGACTGTACCCAGGGGAGGGGTCGGCCGCTCACCGAGGGAATTTCCGCTCGCGTACAACAGAGAGGCCCCTCAGGGTGCGGAGGGGTTGCCGGAGTAGATCCGAGATCGCATTCATCCCTACACGGCATCAGGGGGTAGGGCGATGGTGATTCTCGGTGGGTTGGTTCTCGCGATGACGTTGACGGCGGCGCCGCCGGTTCCTCAGGCGGGCCAGGTGTTCAATCCTTCGGTGTGCGCGAAGAAGCGGGTGGATGCGTGTGGCTGCCATCATGTGTATGGCATCCGGCACTGCCACCCCAACCGGAAGAGCGACCACTGTGAGGCGCCGGTGAAGGCGGAGGCGCCCGAGCAGTCGAAGAAGACGGAGCCCGTGTCGCTCTGATCAGGCAGCTGAGGGGCACGGAGGCCGGGCGGACGCTCGCCCGCCCGGGGTAAGGGCGGGCAGGGCTCGTCGCTAATAGAGGACGTCCGAGTGGCCCTCGAGCAGGGTCCAGAGCTGCTCTTCGCTCACGTTGGCCTCTTTGGCGAGCTCCGGTGCCGAGAACGTGATGGCGGCGGTCGTCTCGGGAGAGCCTGCAATCGTGGTACGCCAGGGCCAGAGTTCTCGCGGCCAGGCGGAGGCCAACTCGCGCATCCTGCGAACAGGGTCGAGGATGGTGAAGTAGGGCCAGCGCGGAAAGCGCAGGGTGCTCGAATCGCATCCCATAAAGCGGCAAGCGTGAATGTGCGCGGCGCTGAAGTCGCAGTCCTCGATGCCACCCACCTCTTCGCGAGGCAGGACGGGATATGGATCGTACCCGAAGTCGCAACTGATAAGGCGCCCTGTGAAGCGGCAGCCTTTGAAGTGGGCTTTGTACCAAGAGAGATTCTTCAGGTCCCTCTTCACCTCCAGAGAGCAGTCGATGAATTTCGCGCCAGGCAGGAGCAGGCGGCTGGTGGGAACTTTCAGAACGAGCGTGCAGGAGCGTAAGAGAAGGTTGGGGCCGAGGTAATAGAGAGCATTCCTGTCACGGAACTCCAGGCGCTCGTTCTCGATGGTCCTGCCCTCGAAGATGACGTTGGTGAGCCCCATGCAGGTTGCTCCTCAGAACCCGATCATCCGGAATAGCTCCTCCGACATGCGTCGACCGTGCCTTGCCATATTCGACTCCGTTCGAGTGAGAAGCTCGTACTTGTAGCCGGTCTTGGGGTCAACCACGTCGACACCCTTGGGGTGCCACTCCAACTGCGTGAAGCGCTCCTGCATCTCGCGATGCACGTAACGCCCCCGTGCTTCGCGCTCCAACAGGTTCGCCTTCCAATGTTCTCCCTGAGTTCTGGCGAGTTCGACGGCATTCTGTTCGTTGAAGTTCATGCGGCCGGGGTGCCACTGCTGAGCCACCTTCTTGGCGGCGGCTTGGAGTTGGTCGCCGACCGGATCTCGTAGCGGGATGTCCTTGATGGATTTGCCGACCGGCACGTGCCAGCGCTGGCCGTTGATGAAGACCTGCAGGTTGCCGCCCCGGTGACGGATGATGGTGATGGTGGCTGCCCGAGCCTCCGCCGCAGCCGCGCTGCTGCCGGGGCTGCGCACCATCAGGGTAAAAGAGCCCTCGGCGGGGGCCGCTACTTCCGCCACCTCCACCGCGGAGGATAGCCTTACGCCCTGGGCTTCGGCTTGCGCCGCCGCGCGGTGGAAGCCGGGCAGCTTCGGCAGCTTGTGTGAGAAGCGAGCCGCGCCGCCGCCCAGCGCCGCCGTCACCACCAGCATCACCACTCGCGCGGTGTTCTCTCCCATCACCTTGCTGAACCGGTGCCCCGCCTCTTCTATCTGCTCGAAGGTGGTGGCCCGGTCGGTGGCGTGAACGAGCTGAGCCCAGCCCGTCATCAGACTCCAGACGGTGTCCACGCCCAGCCAGGCGATGAAGACCAGTGTCATCAGCGCGGCCACGCCTTTCGTCACCGGCTCGGGCACGACCCAGAGCATGAGATAAAGCATGGCGGTGCCCACCAGCAGGCCGAGCACGGCCTGGGGGCTCACCATGTGCTGGAGCGAGTGCTTCGTCTCCTGAAGCACCGAGCCAAAGGCGATTGCCAGCGCGAGCGTGCGCCGATCCTCTCTGTCCAGGAGCGGCCCATCCGCCAGCAGCGCGAGGCAGTCGCCTCCTCCGTAGTGCTGCGCGCACAGGCGCTGGTAGCGGGCCACCAGCGTCGCGTTAGAAGCGGTGGCTAGCGGGCTGTCATCCTCCAGCGGCACCATGCGTACCACGCGTCCGCGCTCCACCTCCGCAAGCACGTCGGCTTGCAGCGCTTCCTCCAATAGCCAGCGCGCGGTGTCCCGGGGATGCTCGGAAGGCCGCACCTCCTGAGCGAGCGTTCGCAGGGACTCGCGGAAGTCCTCCGCGTCCACCTCCACCGGTTCGGTATCCACTGCTCCCGCGGTGAGCACTCGCAGCTCGTACCGCAGAGCTCGCAGCTCAGCCTCATGAGGACTGGCGCTCTGGGGCGCCACACGTGGAGTGCTGGCGCATCCGGTCAACAGCACCAATATCAACGCATCGAGCCGGCTGCGTCTCAGGGAGCACCTCCCGCGAGGAGGTACTCACGCTAACGAAGCTGTCACACAGGAACGAGGACGCCCCAGGTCGTTGGGCCTTTCCTCGCTCACGCTCACTTCTCGCCCAGGAGAGGGCGTGTCAGTGCATGGTGCTGGAAGCACCCTCGCTCGGCGGATCCTCGGTGATGTCGAGCGAGAAATCACTGAGCTCCGGCGGCAGGTTGTCCAGATCCTCCACCAGGTGAAGCTCGAACGGCGTCTGCGAGCGGATGAGCGCCCAGCCATCGCTGGGCGAGCCACGGAAGGCGATCGCGTTCGGCGACAGGCGCCGCACCTCCATGCGCGCCCGCGCCACCTGTGTGGCCTGCGGAGCCGGAGGCGGCGCGGTCACCGCAGCCTCCTTCAGCGCCTCGGCAGGCGGAGGCGGCGGCACCAGCACCTCTCCCGTCACCTGTGAGGGCCTCTGCGCCCCCGGCGCCACGGAAGCCTGGAGGTTGCTCGTCGCCGAGCGGACCGGCAGCGGCGGTGGCGTCAGGGACCGGGCCCCCACAGCCTGAGCGCCCGTCGTCACCGGGACCGGCGCGGCGGGACCAGGGCCCACCGGCTGGAGCACGGGCGGCTGAGCAGCGGCCGAGCTCAGCGCGCCAGGAGCCGTACCCACCGGCTGGAGCACGGGTGGCACATGTCCCCCCGTCATCTGGCGTGGTGGCAGCCCCCGCGAGTCCTGCGGCTTGAAGCCAGGGTTCGCCATGCGCGGAGGCGTCACGGAGGCGGCCTCCCGCGCCAGGACCGGAGCCGGAGTCGGAGTCGGTCTCGTGCGGGAAATGGGCGGCAGCGTGCGCGGGCCCGGCGCGGCCGAGCGCATCCCCGGCGCCGGCAGCACCACCGGCGTCATCACCGGCGGCACCGAGGGCGCCACCGGCAGAGCCCGTTGAATCGGCGGCAGCGCCGGCTGCTGTGCCAGCAGCGCATGCGGCGCGAAAGGATCCGTGTCCTCGTCCAGCGGCTGGTGCGGAGGCAGCTCCACCCGCTCGGTGGTCTCCATGGAAGCGGCATCGTCCAGAGCCGAGGCCTGCGGCGTCAGGCGCGCCACGTCCTCCTTCAGCACCGGGTCCTGCGGATCCAGCTCGAGCGCCGCCTTGAGCGCTCCGCGCGCCCGCGTCTCGCAGCCCAGCTCCAGCAGCAGATGGGCGGCTTCGCGGTACGAGGCGATCGCCTGCATGCGCTCCCCGGCCCGGCGGCAGGCCTCCGCATGCCGCACGCGCATGTTCGGATCCCTCGGCGCCAGCCGGAGGACCTTCTGGTACGTCTTCATGCACTCGGCGAACTTGCCCTTCACGTACTGCTGGTGCGCCGCTTCCTTCAGCTCCCGCAACCCCATGACCGACCTTCCCCGCCGCCTCACCCGGACGCGCGCCCGTCGGAAGAAGCATTCAATGTGCCGTCGATCCGGCGTGGGCGAAGGGTTCAATGGTGAGCGGCCACCCGGCCTCGCGGTGCACGCGATGTCGGCCACCGGTCGGCTGCGGGAGCCCGGGCACCCGGGTTGGATCCGCGCTGTCTACAGCGGATCCGTTCACCCCACTGTAGAAGCGGCCTGAGCGGTGCTGTAACAAGGAAAGAGCACCGGCCTGCCGGATCACCGGGGCCATACGGAGGAGCACCCCATGAAGGCCCTCATTCGCGGCACCCTCGTTGCCTTGACGCTGGTGGCCATTCCCACGCTTGCCGACCCAGCCCAGGCCCCGGCTGCCGCGCCCGCCGCCAACGCCGAGGAGGTGCTCACCCTTCAGGCCGGCACCCTGAAGACGTTGACGGTGCCGGGGATAACCCGCATTGCCCTGGGGGACCCCGACATCGCCGATGTCGAGCTCACCGGAGGTGACGCCCTGCGCATCGATGGGCGCAAGGCCGGCGAGACGAAGCTCCTCATCTGGACAGGTAGCGTGCGGAAGGCGTACCGGATCGTCGTCGTCCAGAAGTGAGCAGCGCCCCGCTCACTGGTAGTGCTTCACGCGCGGCCAGAGCGTGGCCAGCGGCTCCTTCAGCCCCCGGCAGAGGTAGAGCGGCAGCTCGTCCTCGTACGGCATGACGTAGGGGTTGGGAGGCATCCGCGCGGCCAGCTCCAGCCGGGAGCACACCTGCTCGTGGTCCTCGGCATCGCCGCCGATGATGAGCAGCACCTGGGGCTCCATGTCCCCAGGGCCCCAGAGGAAGTAGTGGTTGTGGCCGGAGCGCGCGGGAGGCAGCCCGTGCTCCCGCCCCAGCCAGTCGATGGCCCCCGCCTCGCCGTAGTTCTGCGCGTAGATGGCCGTGCGCG
>DASVVJ010001227.1:0-29579 GCA_036389955.1 Myxococcaceae bacterium | reverse complement strand
CGATCCGCGGGAATGGGAGCCAGCGTCATGGTGGAGGCGAAGATGCCGGCCACCAGGGCGTTCTTGACGACCAGAACCTCCTTGAGCCGACGGAAGCCCAGATAGCGCGCCAGGGGGCGCGGCACGAAGGGAAAGCTGTAGACGAGTACGCCCGCGAGCGGCAGCAGCATGACGAGGAACCGCTCCAGCCCCGCGGACGCGCCCAGCGCCAGGGCGAGCACATACGCGGCAATGGCCAGCACCAGCAGTACCCGCGCATGTCGGCGTGAGAAGCGGTCTCGCTCCGGGTGGTTGATCGCATCCGCCTCGGGCTCTGCGGCGACGCGATCCAGCGCGTAGATGGAGAAAAAGGCGAGGAAGGTGCCCAAACACGGCATCAGCTCGACAGGCAGCTTCGCTACCCGCTGCATCATCCACGTGCCTACGGCGACAGCACCCGCCAGGAGCACGTGAACGTGAGCCAGCTTCGTCAAGAAGCCACGCAGCCGCTCCCCCAAGCCCAGTGACTCGGAGAACTCCTCGGGCAGGGTCCGGATCACGGTCAGATGCACCGGGGGCGAATTTGCCGAGGATTCCACAAACTGACGCGCAGGAAGGCTCATCGCTGGACAGTTTCCCCCATCGAGAGAGATTTTCGCTTGCATTCTACCCCAGCTCGCCCGGCAACGGGCCCGAAGAGTCAGGGCCCGGCTGGCTGCTTGGCGGAATTCGCGGTTTACCGCTAGAGCCTGTCTTTATGCAGCAGGGGAAGCACGCTGCCCCGCTCATCCGTCCAGCTGACGGTCTCGGCGTTTTCATGTTTCAGGCGCTCCACGCGTGAGAGCGCCTGCCGAAAGGTGCGGCCGAGGGAGAACTCGGCGTCCGGGCTGAGAATCACCCATACACTGCGTGCCGCTTCGTCCTTCGGCTCATGAACGACCAGGGTGGCGTGCAGCCCAAAGGTCCGCGCGTGCTCGAGCGCGACGGGTGCCAGGTTCAGGTGCGCGTTGCTGATGTGCAGCGCCAGCACGCCGTGGGGCGCCAGGTGCTGGCGGTAGACATCCACCGCCTCGCGGGTGAGCAGGTGCACGGGGATGGAGTCCGAGCTGAAAACATCCACCGCCAGCACATCGAAGGCCTGGGCCTGGCCCTGCTCCAACTCGCGCTCCAGGGAGATGCGTGCATCGCCCTCGATGATCTCCACCTTGGCGGGGGTATCCGCCAGGTAGCTGAAGTAGCCCCCCTCGCCACGTGCCAGGGAGATGATCTTCGGGTTGATCTCGTAGAAGCGCACGGTGTCCTCGACCCGAGCGAGCGCGGCGGTGGAGCCCACCCCCAGGCCGAGCACTCCAATACGCAGCCCCGGTGCCAGCCCCACGGCCTCTCGTAGCCGCCGGTGCTCACCGATGGCCAACCCCAGGCCGCTGTTGGCGGTGAAATAGGACATGGGGAGCCGCCGGCGCGCGGGCTCGGTGTACTGCACGCCGTGGGCGATGGCGCCGTGCTTGAGGGTGAAGCGGTGCTCGGCCGGCTTGCCTCGGCCCTGCTCGAGCACCTGCACCACACCGAAGAAGTTGCGCGCCGTGAGCCGCACCTCGCGCCGGAAGTCCGCCATCGCCACGGCCAGCCCCACCACCACGAAGGCCAGCAGGAACATGCGCAGCATGCGCCGCAGCCGCTCCGAGCGCTCCTCGCCGGGCGGAGGGCGAACCATCGCCACCAGCGCCACCAGGCAGCACGCCGCCAGCGCCAGGGGGTACTCCGCGTAGGTGAGGAACACCCGGGGCGCGATGATGCTGACGATGAAGCCCCCGAGCACTCCGCCCACCGAGACACAGAGGTAGAAGGCGCTCAGGTGGCGAGGCGCGGGCCGCAGGCGGTACAGCTCGCCGTGGCACACCATGCAGCCGGCGAACAGCGCCGCTCCGTACGCCAGCACCTGGAGCCACAGCGGGGTGTGCGGCCCCTCGAGCACCACCCGGGTGACGCCGGCCACCGCGACGACGAGCAGCAGGGCGAAGAAGGCGCGCGAGTACAGCGCCTCCCGCTCGAAGGCGATGATGAAGGTGAGCAGGTAGAGCGCCAGGGGCAGCACCCAGAGGAACGGGCCCGCCGCCACGTCCTGCGAGAGCTGGTTCGTCGTGGCCAGCAGCAGCACGGAGGCACACGCGCTCAGCCACAGCCACACCAGCGTGCGCCCCCACCCGGGCCGGCTTCCCTCCTCTTGCAACGGCGCCGCGCGAGGCTCCGTGGGCCCCGGCGCGGGCGTGCCCTCCCGCCGCCACACGTCCAGCGCGCAGGTGACGCAGCCCGCCACGAACAGGAGAAAGCCCACGCCCCAGCCCCAGCCCTGCACCGAGCGGGGAACCAGAGGCTCGACGAGGAACGGGTAGCTCAGCAGCGCCAGCAGCGAGCCCGCGTTGGACAGCGCGTACAGCCGGTACGGCGACACACCGGGCCGCGCCCGGGCAAACCAGCTCTGCAGCAACGGCGCCGTGGTGGACAGCACGAAGAAGGGCAGCCCAATGGTGACGGCCAGCATCGCCAACAGGCGGCTGGTGAGCCCCTCCACTCCCGCGGGCCGCCAACCCGGCCCCGGAGTCACCGGCGAGCCCTCCAGCAACGCGCGCACGGCAATCACCACCACCGTGAGCCCCACCAACCCCAGGTGCAGCCGCACTTGAGCGCGCGGCGCCAGGCGCGTGGCCACGGCGTGGGCATAGGCGTAGCCGGCCAGCAGCGCCGCCTGGAAGAAGAGCATGCACGCCGTCCACACCGCGGGCGTGCCCCCGAACCACGGCAGCGCGAACTTGCCCACCAACGGCTGCACGCCGAAGAGCAGGAAGGCGCTGGTGAAGAGGGTGACGGCGTAGCGGCTCATGGGCCGCGCAGGCTACCTCACTCCTTCTAAAGGAGGAGCCGGAGCCACCTTGGGCAGGCGCAGCACGAAGCGGGCCCCTCTCCCGGGCGCATCCCCCACCTCCAGGGTGCCTCCGTGCTGAGCCACGATTGCATGCACGATCGACAGCCCCAGGCCCGAGCCCTGTGCCTTGGTGGTGAAGAAGGGTTCGAAGACGCGGCTGCGAAGCCCCATCGGCACGCCGGGCCCGGTGTCCTCCACGCGCAGCCACACGCCCCGGCTGTCCTCGCCGGCCGACAGACGCACCTGGCCTTCGGGAGGCGTGGCCTCCAGCGCGTTGAGCGCCAGGTTGATGAGCACCTGCCGCAGCCGCTCCTCCTCGCCGGAGACCTGGAAGTTGGGCACGGGCCCCTCCAGCTCCAGCCGCACCCTGCGCGTCTCGGCCTGGCTGCCCAGCAGATCCACCACCCGGCGCAGCAGCGGAGCGACCTCCACCGGCTCGGGCTTGAACTCACGGGGCCGGGCGAACTGGAGGAAATCCTCGAGGATGTGGTCCAGCCGGCGGATCTCGTCGCGCACCAGGCTCAGCGGCTCGAGCAGCGAGCCCTGCTGCGCCTCGGGCAGCCTGCGCACCCGCCGCTCCAGCACCGACAGCTGCAGCGCCGCCGCGTTGAGCGGATTGCGGATCTCGTGAGACAGCCCCGCCGTCATCGTCCCCACCGCCGCCAGCTTCTCCGTCACCTGTGCGCGGCGCGACAGCTCGCGCTTCTCCGCATGCAGCCGCACTTGCCGCATGGCCTGTTCCAGCGTGAGCAGCAGATCCTGTGGCGAGCACGGCTTCATCAGATAGGCACAGGCGCCCGCACGCACCGCCGCCACCGCCGTCTCCAGCGTGGCGAAGCCGGTGAGCAACACCACCTCGGAGTCGGGGATCTCGATCTTGAGCTCGGCGGCCAGCTCGGTGCCCTCCCCGTCCGGCAGGCGCAGATCCACCAGCGCCACGTCGAAGCCCACCTGCGCACGCTCCCGGGCAACCCGGCAGCTATCGGCGATGCTCACCTCGTAGCCCGCGTCCCCCAGCAGCTCCTGCAGGTTGTCGAGGAAGGCCGCGTTGTCATCCACCACGAGGACCCGTGGGCGGCGTGAATAGAGGCTCATGGCTTGCCCTGACGCGCGGCGTGCGCCTGTTCCAGCGTCCGAAGGAGCGCCGCGGTGTCGAACGGCTTGGTGAACACCCCGGCCACGCTCCCAATCGGCACGCCCTCCGGGTAAGCGGTGATGGCGAACACGGGCATGTCCGGGAAGCGGGCGCGCAGCCGGCGCAGCGCCTCGCCATCCGGGCCCCCGGGCAGACGCAGATCCACCAGGGCCGCGAAGGGCCGCACCAGCGAGAGCTGATCCGCCTCCAACACGGAGCGGGCGGTGATGCACGAGAAGCCCCGCCCGCGCAGCACCTCGGTGAGGTTGTCGCAGAGCGCCGGATCGTCCTCCACCAGGGCCACGAGCCCGTCGCGCCGGGCCGTGGACAGCAGCCCCATCAGCAGCTGCACGGGCACCGGCTTGGGCAGCACGGCCAGCAGCCCCTCGCGCCGCGCCGACTCCATATCGTTCTCGCCCGGGTAGGCGGTGACGACCAGGGCGGCGATGCCGGGATCCACCTGCCGGATGTGGTGCACGGCCGCGGCGCCGCTCATGCCCGGCATCTTCATGTCGGTGAGCAGCGCATCGAAGCGGGTGGCCCTCACCAAGGCCAGCGCCTCGGAGCCATCCGTGACCACGGTGGCCTGGTCGCCCGAGTCCCGGAGGATCTCCGCGATGTTCTCCGCGAAGGCGCGATTGTCATCGAGCAGCAGGTAGCGTCGCATGAGTATTCCCCTGGGGTACCAAGGGCAGGCTGAGAAGGAATCGTGCCCCCGCGTGGAGGGGCGCATACGTGATGGAACCGCCGTGGCGCTCCAGGATGCGTTTGACCAGCGGCAGGCCCAACCCAATGCCCCGCGCCTTGGTGGTCATCAGCGGCTCGAAAAGGCGCCGGCGGATGACGTCGCTCACCCCTGGCCCCGAGTCCTCAATGGCCAGCTCCACCGCGCCGGGGGAGGCGGTGGCCTTCAGCTCCACCCAGCCTGTCTCGCCCAGGGCCTGCACGGCGTTCTCCACCAGGTTGATGAACACCTGGCGCAGCTGGTTCGAGTCCCCCTGAATCTCCGGCAGCCGCGACAGCCCCTGCTCGCGCACCACGACCTGAGACGGCAGCGACACGTTGGAGAGCGCGCTGTGCCAGACCTCCGACAGCCGCACCGGCTCGTGCTTCAGCGGCCTGTCCCGGATCATGTCCAGCAGATCCGAGATGATACGGTTGGCGATCGACACCTGCTCGCCAATGCGGCCCAGGTGCTTGGCCGTGCGGTCGTCTCCGGCGGCCTGCCGGCCCTTGAGGATGAAGAGCGAGGTTTCGATCACGCCCAGCGGGTTGCGCAGCTCGTGGCCAATGGAGCCCACCAGCTGGCCGAAGGTGGACAGCCGCTCGTTGCGCGCCTGCTGCGCGAGCAGATCCTCGCGGTAGGTGTGGAGCATGATGGCCAGCTCCAGATCGAGGATCTTCGACAAGGACCGGCGCACATGGTCCAGCTCCTCGGGCCGATCGCGGTAGTGGCTGTCGATGAGCGTGTTGAACTCCTGGCGCAACACGTTCATCGCACCGAACATGTAGTGCTGGGGCAGCTCGATGCGCACGTGAATGCGGCCAATGCGGCAGCGCAGGTCGAAATAGGACTCGTCCCACGGGCCGCGCAGCAGCTGATCCATCCAGATCCGCAGCGTGCCCTTGAGGTGGCCTACCTGGCGCTCTCCTCCTTCCAAAGCCTTGCGGGCCCCCTCATGCGCCAGAATGCGGACGTAGAACACCTCGGCGATGCGGGAGAAGTGCTCGCACACCACGGTGTGGAGAGAGCGCAGCGACTGCGCGTCCTCTGGGCTGAAGCCCACATAGCGCTTGAGTTCCTCGAACAAGGTTTCCGCCATAGCAAGCGAGCCTAGCGCTGGCGGGGCTGGGCGACAGCCCTTTCCCAGCGACAGCAGGCCCGCTCGACCGAAGATCAGCCCGCCACGGGCTCCTCGGGCCAGGGAAGCTGATCCACCCGGCACCCGAGCTGCCGGGCCAGCTCCAACAGGAGCAGCTCCCGGTGCACACGCAGCTCCAGCCGGGCGCGCTGCTGATGCTTGAGAAAGTGCAGCCCGTGGATGACCTCCAGCATGCTGGCCTCGGCCGAGGAGAGCGCCAACAGCGCCGAGCCCAATGCCTCCTCGGCGGCGGGAAGCAGTTGGTGCTCCACGGCATCCAGCCGCCGATCCACCGTCGCCAGCCGCGTCAGCACCCGATCCGCCTCCGGGCTCAGCCGCCGGACACGCCCCAGCTCCGCGCGATCCAGCGTCCCATCCGGCGACCAGGGGGGCGGCAGCTCCCCCGAGAGGATGGCGTGCTCGGGATCCGCCCGGCCCCGCTCGGCGAGCAACTCCGCCCTCGCATCCACCAGCGCTTCGATCTCCTGCTCGGCCGCGAGCACCTCGGCTTCCAGCTGCACATGCTCGTGCGCGTAGATGATGTCCGCGGGCGCCCTCGCCGCCAGCCCGATCAGCGTCTGCAGGAAATCGCGGGTCCCCTCCTCCAGGCCGCGTGCCTCCTGGTTGAAGCGCAGCCAGAGCTGAACGCGAGCCTCCTCGCTCCCAGGGGACTCGAGGAAGCGAGGCAGGCTGACACTCCGAGGCGCGGGAGGAGCCGCGGGCGCCGCCCGGGGCCGCGGGGGTTGAACGATGAGCGGCGAGCCCGGCTCCACCCCTGACGCCCGAGCGGCGGTGGTAAGCAGAAGCGAAGGCAGGAGGATCAGCGCGGCGCTGCGAACGAACATGAGGGGCTCCGGCAACCCGAGGCGCATCCCCGGGGCTTCCCCCCCCTCACAGCAAACCCCACGCCACACCTCTCGCCTGGGGCCACCCCGCATCCCCTGCGCAAGGTTTGCGGTACCCCTGCCGCCTCCCGCATCCACTGCACCCCGAGGGTCTGCCCAAGAGACCTGCTATCCCTGTAAAACGTGACGGACGTTTCACTCTGGGTATCTCTGGTGTCCCCGCCCGCTGCGTGCGCAGCGGATCCGGCCTGCGTGAAATGTTTAAATCCGGGCCGCCATGACCGGTAAGAGGCAGCCATGAACGCAGTTGCGCAAGGGAGCCTCGCGGGCGAACCGTCGGCGCCGCCCCTGGCGGGCACCGAGCTGGTCGGCCGGCGCTACCACGTGATGGAGATCGTCGGCCGCGGAGGCATGGGCACGGTCTACCTCGCGCGGGATCGCCTGGCGGGAATGGTGGCCCTGAAGCGGCTGCACCGCTCGGTGGACGAGATCGCCCAGGACGCCTCGCGCAGCTTCGGCTCGAACTCCGCCGCGCCGGCCGTGGCGCTGGGACTGGCTGACGAGTTCAAGCTGCTCACCTCGCTGCACCATCCGCACGTCATCAGCGTGCTGGACTACGGCTTCGACGATCAGCACCGGCCCTACTACACGATGGATCTGCTGCGCGGCGCGCAGACCATCACCGAGGCGGGCAAATACCAGCCGCACGAAGTACGCGTGGGGCTGCTGGTGCAGGTGCTCCAGGCGCTGGCGTACATGCACCGCTGGGGCGTCATCCACCGCGATCTCAAGCCCGGCAACGTGCTGGTGGTGGATGGGCAGGTGAAGGTGCTCGATTTCGGCCTGGCCATCGCGCGCGAGCGGCTCGAGGGCCAGCAGACGGTGGGCTCGCCCGGCTTCGTGGCCCCGGAACTCTTCGAGGGCCAGCCGGCCTCGGCGGCCTCGGACCTCTACAGCCTGGGCATGGTGGCGTACCGGCTGTTCGCGATGCCCATGGTCAAGGGCCGTCCCGCGGGGCTGCCGGCTGGGTTCGAGGAGAGTGCGCTCGGTCAGGTGCTGCGGCGGCTGAGTGATCCGGATCCCCACGGCCGCTACCACAGTGCCGAAGAGGCCCTCACGGCGCTCACCGAGGCGACGGGCCACCAGGTGGTCATCGAGACGTCGGCCACGCGCGAGAGCTTCCTGCAGGCGGCGCGCTTCGTGGGCCGCGACCGCGAACTGGAGCAACTGGAGCAGGTGCTCGAGCGCGCGCTGGGAGGACGCGGAAGCGCCTGGTTGGTGGGCGGCGAGAGCGGCGTGGGCAAGTCACGGCTCCTGGAAGAAGTGCGCACGGTGGCGCTCGTCCGGGGGGCAGTGGTGGTGCGCGGCCAGGCGGTGAGCGAAGGCGGCAGCCCGTACCACGAGTGGCGCTCGGTGCTGCGCTGGCTGGTGCTGCTCACCGAGCCGACCGACTTTGAGGCCAGCGTGCTCAAGCCGCTGGTGGAGGATCTGGAGACGCTGCTGGGGCGGCCGGTGCCGGGCTTGGTGGAGATCGATCCCGAAATGGCGCAGGCGCGTCTGTTCGCGGTGGTGGAGGACCTGTTCCGCCGCGTGCCGCAGCCCACGGTGCTCATGCTCGAGGACCAGCACTGGGCGCAGAGCGACTCGGTGCGCCTGTTGGCGCGGCTCTCGGCGCTGGCGCGCACCACGCCGCTGCTCATTCTGGCCAGCTATCGCGATGACGAGCGGCCGGACCTGCCGTCCACCCTGCCCCAGATGGAAGTCCTGCGGCTGCCCCGGCTGGACACCGAGGCCATCGGCGTGCTGAGCGAGTCGATGATCGGCGCGATGGGCCGCTCGCCGCAGATCGTCGAACTGCTGCGGCGCGAGACGGAGGGCAACCCCTTCTTCCTGGTGGAGGTGGTGCGCTCCCTGGCCGAGGAGACGGGACAGTTGGGCCGGGTGGGCTCCGCGCCCCTGCCGGACAAGGTCTTCCCCGGTGGTGTGAAGCAGATCGTCCAGCGGCGGCTGGAGAAGCTGCCTCCGTCGGCGCGAGAGCTGCTGCAGCTCGCGGCGGTGATCGGGCGGCAGATCGATCCGAAGCTGCTGCGGGTATGCGCGCCCAGCATGCGCATCGACGCGTGGCTGAACGAGTGCGCGAGCGCGGCGGTGCTGGACGTGTCCGAAGGCCAGTGGCGCTTCGCGCACGACAAGCTGCGCGAGGGCCTGCTCGCGGACCTGCCGCCCCGCACCGAGCAGGTGCTGCACCGTCAGGCCGCGGTGGCCATCGAGGCGCTGTACCCGGACTCTCCGGATTGGACGGTGGCGCTGGCCTCGCACTGGGGCAAGGCGGGCGACACGGCGAAGGAGATCCACTACACGCAGCGGGCCGGTGAGCAGGCCCTGGCGGTGTACGCCTGCCGCGAAGCCACACCGCACCTGGAGCGGGCGCTGGAGCTGAGCATGCCCTCCGAGGGCACCGGCTCGCTGTCTTCTGAGAAGCGCCAGCAGCTCGGCCGGCTGGAGGCGATGCTGGCGGAGGCCTCGTTCCAGCTGGGACACACGGAGCGGTTCCGCATCCATGCCGAGCGGGCCCTGCGCCACTTCGGCTGGCAAATGCCGCAGACACCCCTGCGCTGGGGCCTGGGCGTGGTGGGACAAATCCTCTACCGCATCGCGCAAGCGGTGGTGCCCGAGGCCTTCGAGGTCACCTCGGCTGAGCAGAAACAGCGCCGCATCGAGGCGGGCCGGCTGCTGCTGCGGCTGTCGGAACTCTCCGTGTACGCGCAGGATCTGCCCCGGCTGATGTGGTCCGGGTTCCGGATGCTCAACCTCAACGCGCCGGTGGGAGCCTCCTCGGATCTCTCGCGTGGCTATGCGCTGATGGCCATTGTGATGGGCAGCGTTCCACCGACGCGGCCGATCTCCGAGCGGTGGCTGCGCCTGGCCCTGGAGATGGCCGAGAAGGTGGGCTCGCCGGTGGATCAGGCGTACGCCCTCAGCAACCACACCCTGTGCGGCATCGTCACTGCCCGCTGGGAGCAGGTCGACGAATGGGGACGCCGCGCCATCACGCTGGCGCAGGAGGTGGGCTACTCCCGGCAGGTCGAGGACACCAGCGCGCTGCTGGCCTCCGCGAGCACGGTCCGGGGACGATACTCACAGGCGCTTGAGCGGCTGGCGCAGATGGAGTCCTCGGCGAAGCGGCGAGGTGCGCTCCAGACGAAGCTCTGGGGCCCCATCATGGGTGTCGGGCCGTTGATGCGGCTTGGGCGCTCGGCCGAGGCCGTAGCGCTGCTGGAGCCCGAGCTGGCGGCGATCGAGGCGAACGCCGAGTCCTCGGAGAAGATCGTGGCGTACGGCACACTGGCGCTAGCGTATCTGCGGCTGGGAAACATCGAGCAGGCGCTGCGCACGGCGGCGCGGACGCTCGAAGTGCTGCGCTCGATCAAGCCCGTCACCTTCTTCCTCTATCCGGGCATTATCGCGGTGGTGGAGGTGTACCTCACACTGTGGGAACAGACCTCTGCGGAAATGCCCGTCGAGCGCGAGTCCCTGCGGAAGGAAGCCCAGGCGGCCATCCAGATCCTGAGGACCTTCGCGCAGATTGTTCCCATTGCGCGGCCTTACGCTCAACTTGCGCGCGGAAGCGAGGCCTGGCTGTCCGGGCGCGCGGCGGTAGCCACGCACGCTTGGAGCACGGCGCTGGCCGAGGCAGAGCGGCTCGCGATGCCCTTCGAGCAGGCACGGGCCCGGTATGAGCTGGGACGCCACCTCGGACTGCAAGAGCCCGCCCAGAGGGAGCACCTGCTTCGCGCCAAGGCGCTCTTCGCCGAGATGGGCGCGGTTGATGACGTGGCCCGGGTGCAGCTGGAACTGGACCGGGCATAAGTTCCAAGGCACCCCGTCTCTCGAACCAGTCACCCAGCAATACTCATCGGTCTCGAAAGCAGTCCAAGCAGAGTGGCTTGGCCACCGACGTACCGCTCGGCTCCCCACAGGAGTGACAGTAACTCTCCCTGTACGTCGGGTCTTCGTACCGCTTCCAAACCAGGTAGTCCTCTCTGCAAAGCGGGCGGCCCGGCTCGTAATCGACTGACTCGCCACACCGGATGCAGAATCCCCGGCTGGGGAGGAATTCGACAGCTGCGCGAAGAACAGCCCCCACCTTCTTCAGCAAGCCCCCGTCGCCATCGGAGTTGCCCTGCTCCTGTGTACGAGCGCGGCTTGGTGGCTTCTTTGCTGCCGCTGAAGCTGGTCTCCCTACCGCTGGCTGCTCTATCACCTTCTCGAGGCTTGGCTTGATCTCCTGTCCAAGGAAGCGAACAAGCATCTCGTACTCGGGCGTTCCAGCCCTGAGCCACGTACCGACCTCAATGCTGTTGTTGAACGAGGTCTCCAACAGGTTGAGCGAGGTCATCAGGGCATTCTTTTCGGAGAGGTAGATCTTCGCGTGCAAGTCCTTGACGACAAAGACCTCTAAACCTGCATCCCGCAGCGCAGGCAGACTCTCGGAAGCGAGCACATCGTTGTTGCCCGTGCTGAAGTCCTTCTGCCGAACGACCAGCTTCACCTTCACGCCGCGGGACAGTGCCCCCTGCACATGCCGGACGAGCGACCGCAGCTTGTCGAGGCTCACATAGGGACTGACCAGGTAAAGATAGCGCTCGGCTTCACTGATGAGTCGGTAGAGCCGACTGACGGTCTCGTTCTGGTTGATAATCTCGATTCCAGTCTTTCCATCTGATGCAGCCAACGCGAGCCCCCCGTCAAAGGTGCCGTTACAGGATAAAGAATTCCGTCGATTGGCGCGGCTCAGCGTGGCGCGTTGAGCACCAGATCGAGCAGCCGCAGCGTCATGCCCCCGGTGAAGTCGATGGTGGCCCCGATGAACCAATCCTCGTCGTCTCCCACGAGCACCGAGACGAAGCGGGCCACCTCCTCCACCGTGCACATGCGGCCCGAGGGGTTCATCCGCCGGTGCGCCTCATCCAACCGCGCCATCGCCTCGGCCGAGTACACGTGCTGCAGCGCCGGTGTAATCACCGTGCCGAATTTGAGCAGGTTCACCCGGTGGCCCCGTGGGCCCAGCTCGATGGCCAGGTGGCGCACGTAGATCTCCAGCGCCGCCTTGGCCGCGGTGATGAGACCCGTGTTGTGCAGCAGCGACTCGGTGAGCGGGTTGGTCAACCCGAGCAACCGGGCACCAGGCGCGAGCAGATCGCGCGACACCAGCGCCTGCGCCCAGTAAATGAATGAGTGGGCCATCGCCGTGAAGGTGCGCTCCACCTGACGGGGATGCAGCGGCTCGCCCTCCTCGGGGACGAAGAGGCCCACGGAGCCACTGGCGAGCGAGTGAACGAACAGCTTCACACTGCGCGGCCCCGCCGCCGCCAGCAGCGCATCCGCTCCCTGCAGCGCTCCCTCGCTGGTGCCGGCGTCTCCCCGGTGCATGACGATGCGGCGGCCCGTGGCGGCCACCTCGCGCTCCACCTGTGCCGCCTGATCGAGATAGCGCCCCCGGTGCATGCCAAACACGTCAAGACCTCGCGACCGAGCCACCTCCAGCGCAATGGCCGCTCCCGTCCCCGACGAGGCCCCCAGAATGAGGGCCCACGGCTGCTGACTCATCTCCCCTCCCCTTGGCTCATCCGCCCACCTGATAGAGCAGTGCTCCGTGGGAGACGCCCGCCCCCACACCGACCATCAGAATCCGCTCCCCGGAGCGCACCGGCCGGGTCCGCAGCAGCCGATCGAGGCTGAACGGAATGGACGCCGCACCCACGCTACCCGTCTCCTCCACCACGGGGACGATACGCTCCGGCGCCACGCCCAGCCCCTCCGTGATCGTGCGGAGCATGGCGCCATTGGGCTGGTGAGGCAGCACCCACTCGATGTCCGCGAGCTGGGCCCCCGCGTGCTCCAGCACCGTGCGGGTCGCCGTGGACAGCGCGCGCATGGCGATGTCGAGGATCTCCTGCCGCGACACATGGAAGCGCACCCGCTCCGGCTTCCCGGTGAACACGGGATGCTCCAGCACGGTGTCAGGCGGCTGGGTGCCATCGTTGGCCAGCACCGAACCCAGCAGCCCCTCTCCGGAGCGCGCCGGCCCGAGCACGGCGGCGGCGGCGGCATCCCCGAAGACGAGGTACGGGCGCGCGTCGCTCTCGTCGACGATGCGCGAGCCCAGCTCCACGGTGACGATGCCCACCGGCCCCAGTCCCGTGGCCACGCAGCGGGCGGCGACATCGAAGGCGGACAGAAAGCCCATGCAGGCGTTGCTGAGATCCATTCCGTCACACGTGCCCGCCAGGCCCAACGCGGCGGCGACCCGGTTGGCGGTGGCGGGAATGAGCACCTCCCCGCCATACGAGCTGACGAACAGAATGCGGCGCAGCTCGGTGGGGGCCATGCCCGCCGTCTCCAGCGCCTGACGCAGCACCTGGGCGCCCAGCTCCGCCACCCGCGTGCCGGGCTCGGCCCAGTGCCGGGTACGGATGCCGGTGCGCCGCTCCATCGCCGCAGGCTCGCGTCCCAGCGCCTGAGACAACTCCACCGTCGTCACCGCCCGCCCGGGGAGCGCGCTCGCGGTCCCCAGGATCCGCACGGGGATCATGCGCTCTCCCGCGCGCGCATCTTTGCGCCCACCTCCGGCATCTTCGCCTTGAACAGAGAGAGAATGTCCCCACGGCGCTGGGCCATCGTCTTCCACCGCGCCTCGATCTCGTTGAGCGTGGGCGCCATGTCGCTGCTCGCCGCGTCCACGAAGGCCTGTCCCTCGGAGAAGGACCAGGGAGCGACCGGGACGTACGGGCTGTTGTAGAGGATGTCCGCGGCGCTGCCGCTGTTCTCTCCGGTGGTGTTGAACAGGATCAGGCTCGCGCGCACCGCGTCCGAGATGCGCCCAAACGGGTTGAGCCCGTGCAGGAACAGCCCCAGCTTGCCGGGCAGCATCGGGCCAGGGTCCTTCCGGTCAGGTGGATCCGCCAGGACGTTGCCAGCCACGGTCAGGTTGGCGCGCTGGGTGCTCAGCACGCTGGCCGGAACGCTGTTGATGAACGCGCCATCGCAGATCCGGCTGTGGTCCGGCGTGAAGTCCGGCGACAGCAGGCCCGGCATGATGCCGCTGGAGCGCACGCCCTCGCCCAGGGTGCCCTGCAACCGGACGAACACCTGCGACTCGGAGAGGTTGGTTCCCACGGGGAAGAAGGGAATGTCGACCCGCTCCAGCCGCTGCTTTCCCAGCATCCGGTCCACATACCGGGCAATGGCGGTGGAGCTGATCACGCTGGCGGCCATGACCAGGGGGAAGACATGGCCCTGCTTCAGCATCAGGTCCATGCCCTGCACGCCCATGCCCGTGTAGAAGGCACCCACCGCGGCCCCGAAGCTCGTGCCGCTCAGCACATCGACGGGGATACCCCGATCGAGCATCCCCCGCAGGAGCGCGACCTCGGCGAAGCCCCAGGCGCCGCCACCTCCGAGCGCCACGCCGACGACCCGCTCGGTGATGGCCCGGCCCCAGCGCCGGAAGGTCTCCTGATCCGAGCGAGGGAGCGAGAGGAACGGCCGGTGGCTGGTGAAGCGCGGCAGGTCGAAGCGCACGCGCACGGTGCCCGCCGGAAGAATGGGGCCTGGCGTCTTCTCCGAGCCGGGATCCAGCAGCGCCGTATAGAGGATGGAGTCACTGTCGAAGCCCGGAGGCGACACCGCGGCCAGGGGATCGCGGGAGAGGAAGACCATCTTCCACGTCACCTCCCCGCTCGACACGAGCTTGAAGCCGCGCGCGCTGTTCTCCGGAGGCACCAGCCCAGACCACAGGCGCGGATCCACATGCACGAAGAAGTAGTCCCAGTGGCGCGGGAAGGACTTCGCCAGCTCCTCCAGCGCGACGACCGCGGCCTGGCCGTTGACGACCCGCAGGCGGTAGATCGGCACTTCTCCATTGCGCCACTCGGGCAGCGGCTCCGGAGGAGTCGGGGTGGAGGTGAGAACCAGATCCACCCGGAGGATGTGATCGCCATGGGCGCGATGGGTGGCCTCGGCCACGGACTGGATCAGCGGCTCCAGGGGAGCGTCGGGCGCATCGCTCTTGAAGAGCACCAGTTCGGGCGTGGGGGACAGATTGGGCAGCACGTCGATCCGGCGCTCCCACGTCTCCGCGGGAGACGCGGACACAGAGCCGGCGAAATGCGCGGACAGGCGCAGCAGCCAGTCACTGGCGCTCTGGGGAATGAAGGCCACCCGCGCCTCGCTCGACTGCAGCTTCACGGTGGAGGGCGTGGGCGCATCGCTGTGCATCACCACATCACCGAAGAGGCTTCCCGGGTAGAGGGCGCGGGTGAGCACCGACGAAGCGTCCTCGTCCTCGGCGGGATCGCGCCACTCGCCCAGGTGTCCATCGAGCACCAGGAACATGCCCCGGTGTTCCTGCTCGGTGCTGCCCTGGGGAATGACGACGTCGTCACCATCCTCCTGGCCGGCTTTGAGCGTGCGCACGTCCACCGTGTCGAGCAGCGCGTGCAGGTGTCGTCCGCTCACCTGCCGGTACTGCACCGTCTTGCGCAGCGAGGCGAAGAACGAGTTCCGGGCCCGCTCGAACTGGCAGTAGCTGTCCAGGATCGCTTCCAGCTCCGCCGCCTCCCGGGCCGGAAGAGAACTCAACCCCTGCTGGGACAGCAGCAGGATCTCGGTAGGGCGAATGGCCTCGATCCGGAACGAGGCGCGCGGCTTGCGCAGGCGCAGGGAGCCCGGGTTGTTGAGGTTGACCCATAGGTCTCCGCGATAGAGCGCCCGGTGGGGCACCCCGGCGCCGGGGAAGAGCTGGGTCAGCGCCAGCTCGCCCGAGACGACGATCAACCCGCGAGGCTCGGCAGGGCCGGTGCCCACCCGGGACGAGAACAGGTGCGTTGCCGCCGGCACTGTCTTCAGCTCGAAGAGCTGCGCCAACCGGTCCGGGTGTTCCTCGAGCCACCGGGACAGGGCCCTGAAGTGCAGCGGAGGAAGCGCCACCGAGGGCCGCATCGGTCGATTCGTCGGGTCGTTCTCGTTTCTCATCAGGTCCCCTACTTACTACTTTGGGCGTGGTAAGTGCCCGTACGCTTGGCTGCCCCCGGGCCAGTCCCTCAGGTGCTTTCAGGGGCGCCCTGGCTCTGAGAGAATGCCGCTTTCTTGGGACTCCACGACTTTTGGGTGACCTCATGCACGATGATCTGTCCTCGCTGGTGCTAGCGCTCTCGAAGTCCGCGGACTTCGAGGGTGCGGCGGCGCGGACGCTGGGCAGCCTGATGCGCCTCACGGAGGAGGCGATCGGCGCCAGCAAGTACAAGGGGCGCGGCAAGGTGCTGCGCGGCATGGTGCACCTGCGGCCCTCGGGTGGGTACCTGCGGCTGGCGATCCTGGAGCAAGGCGCCACGGAGGTGCAGTCGGCCGGCAACACCGGGCCCAAGGGAGGCATCAGCCTGGTGTCGGCCACGGCGTGGCGCTCGGTAGTACAGCACGGGTGCCCCGTGTTCATCGACGCCAGCCTGGGGACGCTGCGGCCCTACGCGCCGCAGTCCGCCGAAGACATCGAGGAGCAGCTCCCGGGCAGCTTCAACAGCCAGGAGAGCCGCCAGAGCTTCCTGAGCCGGCAGGCCTCGCACGTGTGCGTCATTCCGCTGCGCACGGTGGGCTCGGGCCTGGGAGGGATGATCTCCCTGGAGGCGGACTGCCCGGCGGCGATGGGCCAGGACTTCATCTGGCGCGACTGCGTGGAGCGGCTGCAGCTTGTGGCGGAGATCGCCTCGCCGTACCTCACCGGGCTGCCGGCGCGGCCGGTGGGCCAGGTGGAGGTGGACGAGTTCCTCCCGGTGGTGGGCGCGACGATGGCCAGCCTGCTGCCCATTCTGAACGTGTTCGCCAAGCAGGAGGAGAGCATCCTCATCAGCGGAGCGACGGGCGCGGGCAAGTCGCGGCTGGCGCGCTGGTGCCACGCGCGCTCGAACCGGAGCCGGGGCCCCTTCGAGGTGCTGGATCTGATCGCCGTGCCCGAGGACCTGCAGATGGCGGAACTCTTCGGGTGGAAGAAGGGCGCGTTCACCGGGGCGGTGAAGGACAGCCTGGGCAGCATCGGCCGGGCGGAGAATGGCACGCTCTTCATCGACGAGATCGACAAGCTGTCGCTCAAGGCGCAGGCGGGCCTGCTCCGGGTGCTCGAAGAGCGGACGTACCGGGTGCTGGGAGACGGCGTGGGAGATCGTCCTGCGGACGTGCGCTTCGTCATCGGCACGAACGTGGATCTGCGCGAGGCGGTACGTGCGGGGCGGTTCCGGGAGGACCTGTACTACCGTATCAACGTGCTGCCGCTGCGGGTGCCTTCGCTGGACGAGCGGCGGGACGAGCTGCCGCTGTGGGCCAACTACATGGTGAACCGGCGGCACCGCGAGCAGTTCCCCAACGGGCAGGCGCGGCTGACGCCCGAGGCGGCCGAGGTGCTGAGCGGTCGCAAGTGGCCGGGCAACCTGCGGCAGCTCGACAACATCATCCGCCGGGCCTACACGCTGGCGCTGGTGGAGCACGGCTCGGTGCCGGAGCTGACGCTGCAAGAGGGCCACGTCGCGCGGGCACTGGAGTACGAGGGCGTGACGGGCTCCGGGGCAGAGAAGGCAGGCTCGCTGGTGGACGCGTTCCGCGCGGCGGCGACGGCGTTCATCGCGGAGGCCAAGCGCCGGGGCACGCCGCTGGACCTGGCGTTGGCCGAGGCCATGGTGGGAGTGGTGCTGGGGCAGGCGGTGCAGCAGATGGGCCGCGAGGAAGCCTTCCGGGTGCTGGGGCGGGAGAACCTGCTGAAGAACCGCAACCACCACAAGGTGCTCAAGCGCGAGCTGGAGAAGGTCGAGGCGCTCTATAAGGAGCTGGGCGAGGGCCCCTCCCCGTTCGCGGCGCTGCTGACCGAGGATGAGGCGGCCTGAGCAGGTAGCGACACCCTGACGGAAGGAGCATCCCCATGGGCTCGGATGAAGTGAGCGACACGAGATCGCACCCGGAGTTGCAGCACCTCATCGCCGCCCCGACACGGGATCTCGGTGGGTTCCACGTGCGGCGGGCCCTGCCCTCGGCCCGGCGCCGGATGGTGGGGCCGTTCATCTTCCTGGATCAAATGGGGCCCGCGACGTTCCAGCCGGCCCAGGGAGTCGACGTGCGGCCACATCCGCACATTGGCCTGGCCACGGTCACCTACCTCTTCGAGGGAGAGATTCTCCACCGGGACAGCCTGGGCACGGTGCAGGCGATCCAGCCGGGCGCGGTGAACTGGATGACGGCGGGACGCGGCATCGCGCACTCCGAGCGCACGGCCCCCGAGAGGCGAACCGCGGGTGGACGGCTCTTCGGCATGCAGGCCTGGGTGGCGCTGCCCAGGCAACACGAGGAAACCGAGCCGACTTTCGTCCACCATCCGGCCAGCACCCTGCCCCTGCTCGACGGGGAGGGCGCGCGGGTGAACCTCATCGCGGGTTCGCTCTACGGCAAGACCTCTCCCGTGAAGACGCTGTCGGAGATGTTCTACGCGGCGGCGGTGCTGCAGAAAGGCGCACGCCTGGCGCTGCCAGCGGCCTATGAGGAACGGGCGCTCTACATCGCCGAGGGTGCGGTGGAGTTCGACGGCATCACGTTCAGCGCGGGCGAGCTGCTCGTCTTCCGCCCGGGCAGCGAGATCGTCTTCCAGGCCTTCGAGCCCTCGCGGGTGCTGCTGCTCGGAGGCGAGCCGATGGACGGGCAGCGTTACATCTTCTGGAACTTCGTCTCGAGTTCGCGAGAGCGGCTGGAAGTGGCCAAGGCCGACTGGAAGGAAGGCCGCTTCGCCCCGGTGCCGCAGGAGACGGAGTTCATCCCACTGCCCGAAGAGCCTGCCCCGGTGCGCTATCCATAGGTGTGCTTGCGGGCGCAACACGGCTGGAGCCCAGCACATGCAAGCCTGAGGGCTGCCGCCACTCCACCAGCGATACCTCGGCGCCCCCCTGTGCATGCGGACCGCACACCACCGCGGTGAAGCGCTGCTCCAGCCGGGCGAGCCGCTGATGCGCCGGGTCCAATCGCGGGTTGCGCTGCAGCTCCCGGAGGAAATCCGCCCAGACGGTGTCGGGCGCCTCGGGCGAGGGCAGCCGCATCAGCCAGACCCAGGTGCCTGAGTTGGCATAGAGCAAGCCCTCCTCCTGCTTCCAGCGCGCTGCATGGGTGTGGCCAATGAGCACGGCCCCTGCCTGGAACTGCCGTGCCAGCCGGCAAGCCTCGTCCCACTCGCCCTGCATGGGTGCCAGGTCGAAGCACCGCTCGCTGGAGTCTCCCGCGGCCAGGCGATGTACCCGCGCGTAGTCCTCCAGTGCGCTGCGGAACAGCTTCTGCCGGGCGCTCATCAGGGCCGGATCCTCATCGCCGAAGTGGACCATGCCCGCTCCGACCACCTCCTCCAGCGCCTGCTGCTCTTCCTGAGTCAGGCCAGCGGCCTTCACCCGTTCGGCCAGGCCGAGTTCCAGCTCGGCCTCGTCCAGATCGAAGGTCATAGGCGTCAGGCTCCGGCGCAGCAATTGCCAGCCGATGCGCAACGAGGACTCCTGGAAGGCGAGCCGGACAGCAGCCGGGTTGACCGCGAGCGCGGCCAGCAGTGCGCCCTGGAAGTTGGGCATGAGCAGATCCGCGAAGCGCATGCCGTACTGGCGTTTGAGGGGGTTGAGCAGCTTCTTCACCAGCAGCGATCCGGCGGAGTAGCGGTACTGAGCCGGGTCCGCTCCCGCCGGAGCGCCCGGGCCTGGCAGATGGGCATAGTCCACCTGGTTCCACCGGTCGTGCTGCTCGCCGTGGGCCAGCAGCACGCGCGCCCCACCCACTTCCAGAATCCAAGGAGCATCGCCGCGCTGGAAGCGCAGGCGCTGAGCCACCTCGGGGGGCTGGCCGAGCGCCTCGCGCAGCACCTTCTGCACCTCGGCGAGCGCCAGCTCCACGTCGTGATTGCCCAGGCGGAGCACCACCTCGCCGCCCGCGGCCAGCACCCGCCCGAGCGCCTCCAGCACCGCCGCCGTGGACACTGCGGCCACCATGGCCCGGGCCTGCTCCACCGCCCGCTCCATCTGCAGCTCCAGCGGATCCTCATTCATGAGGAAATCCACCGAATCACCGTTGAGCACCACCCGGGTGGGCTCGCGGGTGAGCGTCTCGAGGAAGGCGGGCAGCGCCTCGGCGCCAGCAAAGATGTCATAGCCCTGGCCGTTGCCCAGGTGCAGATCACTCAACACAACCGTGCGCATGCGGATAACTCCTATGCGGTGGAAATACTCGTCAGAAGGGGGCCTCAGCCCAGTGAGCGCAGCTCCGCCAGGGCTTTCAGGCCGGCCTCCATGTAAGCCTTTCGCCAGCGGTGCAGCTCTTCCAGCGGGATCCCCACACGCCGGGCCATGTCACGCTCACTCTCTCTCCCGCTGATCATGGCCAGCACGGCCTCCGCCATGCCTTCGGCGGAGGACAGCGCCATGGCAGCCTGAGCGCGCTCCGGCCGTGACAGGAATGGCGTGGCCTCGGGCCGGGTGAGCGGCAGACGCACCGCCGGATCTCCCAGGAGGATGTAACCGGCCAGATCGTGCCGCAGCATCCACAGGTGGGCGAGTTCGACGGAGTCCACGGGGCTCTCACGGCCCGCCTGGCGCGCGAACTCCTCCTGATCGTAGAGCGTGGTGAGCTCGGTGTTGGCCACGTTGAAGGCCCGCAGGAGCGAACTCAGCCCCACGCCCGCGCGGCTGCCCTCCACCAGCGTGCTCAGCAGGCCCAGAAAGCGCGAGGGGCGATCGCGCGCAGCGCGGCCCATATCCTGGAAAGAGTAGGTCCAGGCCAGGTCCACGTGAGCCATCACCGCCAGCGGCCCATGGGGATTGGCGAGAGCGGCCTGGGGCAACGCAGCGACGAAGGGGCGCTCGCCCTCCTTAGGGAGCGCCGCCAGCAACCTCTCGAGCCGGCCGGGGTACTCGCCTGCTTCGCGCAGCCGCGCCAGCCATGGGTAGTAGAAGCTTCGAGCGGGCGTGCCGCCGCCAAAGCAGGCGAGGAAGAACCAGAGGCCACCAGGGAGAAACGGGGTCGTCGCCAGGGCCGAAGCCTCCAACGTCCCCTCCCCTCCCAGACTCATGGCTCCCTGGCGTGCGCGCTGCTCTTCGACCGAACTCCAGCCGCGACGTGGGGCGCCCATCCCGTGGCTCATGGTGAAGAGCACGGAGGGCTGTGGCGAAGCCACCTGCGCGAGCAGCTGCTGCACGGACCAGGCTGCGGGCTCGCCCAGCTCGACAGGCGGCTCGGCAGAGAGGCTGCCTTCCTCTTGCTTCTTACGCAGATTCCTCAGGCTGGGAGCCATCAACGCCTGGTAGCCCACGGTGGTAGCAGGCGTTCCATCGTGGGCGGTGAAGAGAAGGGTGCGGGCCCTCCGCGCGGGTGAGGGCGAGCGGTTCCAGCGCAGCACCTTGTCCACATAGGCCTCGTAGCCAGCATCCGAGGGGAAGGCGAGCCGGCCCGCGAAGCCGCCACTGCCGAGCACCTGCTGCAGCTCGAGCGAGACGTGGTCGAAGTCCCCCAGAATCAGCAGGTAGGCAGGCTGCTCCGTCTCGAACTCGTCCTCGTTGTACAGCACGGTGTCCTTCCACCGGGCGGCCCGTACCCCATCCAGGTCGGGGGGAGCGCGGTACACGCGCGCCGGTGCCCCCTGCTCCTCCGCCCGAAGCCGGCACAGCGGTTCGATGAGGGCCAACAACCTGTCGCCCAGAGGCCCCTCGGGGACCACCACCCCCCAGCGCTGATCTGGCAGCGAGTTGGGATCTCTGTCCGGGCGGATGAGTTCGTCCTCGGCCGAGGTTCTCTTCTTCTCTTTGGAGGGCCTGGGGGGTTGAGGGGGTCGCGGCTGATGGCCTGCCGCGTCAAGAGGCAGGGCATTCTCCAACACGGGACGCTGATCGTTGGCATGGGTCAGCAGCAACTCGAAGTCCATGCAGCGCAACCTTTGCCATTTCCTTGCCACCCCCCTTTGCAGCGGAGCCATGGGTGCAGGGACCTCTCGCGGCCTCACGTTTGACGCGTCAGCCCATGTCATTGACGCGTCAACGAGCGCCACCTCTGGCGAATCAGGCCTCGCGGCGGAGGCTCTCCTGCCTGTCCTTTGGGTCAGGGGGGGGCGCAGACACCCCATGCTAAAATTTTGTCAAATCCTGCACACACCAGGCACACGGGAAGGCACGAGAGCCAGTGAGGGCGCCAATGCGTGAGACGTACGAGAGGGACCTGCGCGTGGCGCAAGCCCGGGGCGTGGTCTCCCCAGAAGAAGCCAAGTCCCTGCTCTCGGCGGGCCTGCGCGCGGGGCGCCACCCACTGGAGCCGCTCGTGGAGAACGGCGTGCTCTCCGAGGAGACACTGGCCGAGATCCAGGCCGAGGCGCGCAACGCCCCGCCTCCTGCTGTGGACTCCCCTCCCCCCTCCGGGTCGCCCACCCTGACGATCAACCCCCCTTCCCCCGCGGTGGAGCCCCCGCCCCGCGTGAACGAGCCCCTCACGCCAGGGTCTCCCACCCTCACCGTCAATCATTCCCCCAGCCAGTCGGTCCCTTCGTCTCAGGAGCCTGCCTTCCCCGTGCCGGGCTGGGAGCGCTACCAGTCGGTGCGTTTCCTGGGCCAGGGCGGTATGGGGCGTGTCTATCTGGCGTATGATCCGCTGCTGCGCCGCAACGTCGCACTCAAATTCGTGCGCGGAGATGACCCCGAACTCATGCGCCGCTTCGTCTCCGAGGCCCAGGCCCAAGCGCGCGTGGAGCATGAGAGGGTTTGTAAGGTGTATGAGGTCGGCGAGGTCAAGGGCCTGCCCTTCATCGCCATGCAGTATGTCAATGGTCGCTCCCTGCTGGAGGTGGCCCGGGAACTCTCCCTGGAGCAGATGATGATGGTGGTGCAGCAGGCCACCGAGGGCGTGCACGCGGCCCACCGCGCCGGCCTCATCCACCGTGACATCAAGCCTTCCAACATCCTCGTCGAGCGCGGCGACGATGGGCAGTGGAAGCCTTATGTCATGGACTTCGGCCTGGCGCGCGACTGGCAGCGCGATTCCACTGTCACCGGTACGGTGCTGGGTACCCCGCATTACATGGCGCCCGAGCAGGCCCGGGGCGAAGTGAGCCAGTTGGACAGGCGCGCGGATGTGTACAGCCTTGGCGCCACGCTCTATGTGCTGCTCACGGGCAAGACGCCTATTCCTGGCAACAACGCACTGGAGGTGCTCAGCAACCTGGCCACCCTGGAGCCGCGCCCGCTGCGCCAGCTGAACAAGAACGTGCCGGCGGACCTGGAGGCCATCGTCCTCAAGTGCCTGGAGCGCCAGCCCTCGGCCCGGTACGACTCGGCGCGGGCGCTGGCCGAGGATCTGGGGCGCTTCCTCAATGGCGAGCCCGTGCAGGCGCGCACGGTGGGAGTCTGGTACCGGCTGCGCAAGCGGGCGCGCAAGCACCGGACGCTCGTCGCCATCGCCTCGGTGGCGCTGGTGCTGGTGAGCCTGTCCCTGGGACAGGCGGTGCTCGACCGCCGCAATCTGACCATGCGCGAGAACCTGGCGCGCCGCTTCGCCGAGCTGTCCTCTGAGGTGGGGGCCAACGCCCGCTTGACGGCGCTCAGCCGCCTGCATGACACAAGCGCCGAGCGCCAGGAGTTGCGCGAAAAGCTGAAGGACATCGAGCGGGAGATGCAGCAGGCCGGCGAGCCGGCACTGGGGTCCGGGAATTATGCGCTCGGGCAGGGATGGTTGGATCTCGGAGAGCCCGCCAAGGCACGCGAGCACCTGGAGGCCGCCTGGGAGCACGGCTATCAACAGCCGCGTGTCGCCTCCGCGATGGTCCTGGCACTGGGCCAGCTCTACAACGCCCACCTGCGCAACGAGCAACTCGCTGGCGATCAGCACATGGCGGCGCCCCCTCTCGAGCAGCGCAAGGCCCGGCGCAGCGAGCTGGCACGCCTGTACCGGGATCCAGCGCTCACCTGGCTGGCCCGAAGCCAGGACGCGCTCGTGCTCCCCACCGAATACATGGGGGCGCTCCTGGACTTTTATGAGGAGCGCTCTGACGAGGCCCTGGCCAAGCTGGATGCGCTCGGTGAGCGGAAGCCCTCGTTCTACGAGGCGGACAAGCTCCGGGGTGACATCTTCCACAGGCGCGCGTCGGTGCGCTGGGATGAGGGAGGACGCACGGCGGAGGAGCGCGCACAGGTCCAGGCCGACCTTGATGCGGCCCGCCAGAGCTACATCCGGCTGGCGGATACCGCCCAGAGCTGGCCCGAGGCTCACTACGCGCTGGCCAGCGTCGAGGTGGAGGCGATCTCCATGGAGCTCTACGGCCGGGAGAAGCTCGAAGAGCATGCCGAGCGTGCATTGGAGCACCTCTCACGGGCCCTTCAGGCCGCACCGGACCACGCTGCGTCCTGGGTGCTGAAGGCCACCCTCTACCGCAACCTCGCCCAGCGCAAACAAGGCACTGAAGCGGAGCAATTCCTGCGCAAAGCGGTCGAGTCTGCTCGAAGCGCCCTGGCTTTCGCTCCCTCGAATCTGATGGCGCGCAAGGAGCTGGGCATGGACCTGTGGGCGCTGGCCCACCATCAACAGGCACAAGGCCTGGACCCGCGCGAGCAACTCGGTCAGGCCCTCGAGGTTCTTGAAGGCGTCAAGCCCGATGACAGGGATTATTACATCCGTCACACCTTGGCCCTCACTTTGATGACCTGGGCTGACTATGAAGATCAGGTCAAGGCAGACTCCCGGCACAATCGAGATAAGGCTATTGAAGCCTTTCTCGAAGTGCTTGAGCTCGCGGACCAATACCAGCCGGCCTGGAACACCCTGGCCTCTCAATATTACAAGCGAGCCTCGCACCCACAGGCACACACCGTGGATGAGGACATCGAGCGAGCCAGGCAGGCGCTGGAGAAGAGCCGGGCGCTCAATCCCCAGAACGCGGCGACGTACTTCCAGGAGGGAAGGCTCCATCTGTTCCAGGGCCAGCGGTTACGCGACATGGACGTGGATGAGCGCTCGGCGTTGGCTGCGTCGCTCGACGCCTGCCGAAAGGGACTGGCCATCAACCCTCGCATGACGCCAATCTCTTACATTGAAGGGTTGACGCTCATGGAGCAGGCCCGAGGAGCCTGGACTCGTGGCGAGGACCCCCTGCCCCTGCTCGATCAGGCACAGCAATCCTTCGAACGGGCCCGAGTCCTAGAGCCTGAGCAGGCCAACACTTACCACAACCTCGCATACCTGCATGCCACTCGTGCCATGTATCTGAACAAGCTCGCTCAGGACTCTTTGCCGAGCGCACGCGCCGCCCTGCAGGCTTCACGGGAAGCCCAGAAACGAGCACCGGAGCATGTTCTCACCTTGAACAACCTGGGCCACGCTTCTCAGCTTCTGGCAGCCTTGACGCTCGAAGCCCAGGGTGACCCGCGCGAACACCTGACCCATGCCCTGGAGATACTCCATCAGGCACTCGCGAAAGCCCCTGGCGATGCGTATGCCAGGTTGTATCTGGCGGACGCCCAGACGCTTCGGGCCCGCTGGCAGGCACGGCAGGGGCAAGGGACAGACAAGGATTTCGAGGAGGCGGCCCAGACCTATCAGGAGGCAATCCGGTTGGGCGGCACGTCCCTGGACTTTCGCCTGGCCCTTGGCCACCTCTACCACGAGTGGGCCGTGTGGAGGCAGCAGGCCGGAATTGATCCTCACCTCTCTCTTGAGCAGGGACTGAAGCTGACTGACGAGGTATTGGCGGCCCGGCCCTCCTGGGCCGAGGCGCGAGCCCTGCGCGCCAGCCTTCAGGTGCTGCGCTTCAAGTCCCGCCCGGACGCAGCTCCCCAATACGCTCAAGCCTTGCAGGAGCTGCGCGATGCGCTGAGAGCCAACCCCAACCTGCAGCCAACGTGGGAAAAGCTCTCGAGCCTGGTCAGATAGAGCGCTCGGGCCTCAGCCCTCGAAGCCTTCGATCTTGGGATTGGTGGTCTCCACGACTTCCCCCGTCGTGCCATTATCATCATCAAACGGCAGGGGCTTGCGCTTGTCGGCGCTGTGCTGAGCCTTGGGCTGGATGGGATTGCCTGGCTTGTTGCTCGGCTGCTTGGCCTGGGAGGGATTGTGCTTGGACTCGTTGGTGCTCATGGTCATGCCTCTTGTGAATGGGGGGTGACAGGCCTTGCTCACCGGCCTGTTGCCCCATCACTCAGCAACGTGCATGCCAGCAGTTGCCTCCTCAGGGAGGCCCTCCTCTCGCATTCACCGCAGAGGAATTGACGCGTCAACCGCGAGCACTTGCGTGTCAAGTGGCGCGCTGACGCGTCAGCCGATCTCCAGCCCCAGCTCGCGCACGCGGCGCTGGAGCGCCCGTACGGAGACCTCGAGCCGCTGCGACATGAGATCCAGGTTCCCGTTGCACTCGCGGTAACTCTCGCGAATCTGCTCGACGCTCAAGTCCTTGGCGGTGCGGGCCTTGGAACTCCTCTTCATCAGGTTGTAGAGCGAGGCGCGGGTGATGCCGAGCTGATTCGAGGCGGCCGCCAGGTCCCAGCCGTGTTCACGCAGTGCGGCCATCATCTCCTCCTCGGACACCTCGGAGGGTTTGCGGCGCAGTTCAGAGGGAGTCTTCGAGGAGGGAGCAGGCGTGGGAGCCGCGAGGGGCACGGACGGCAGGGTGCTCAGCTCCTTCTCGAGCTGCGGATCCACCTGCAGGCTCGGCAGGCCTCGGCTACCGATGACGAGCTGACGGGTGACGTTGCGGAGCTGGCGGACATTGCCCGGCCAGGGATAGCGAACCAGGCGAGAGGCCAGCGCCGTCGGTAGCCACGGCTCGGCCGGGGGGTCCTGTCCCTCCAGCCGGGAGAGTTCGCCGAGCGTCTCCAGCTCCTGGCGAGCAAAGTGCAACAGCAGCAGGCCCAGATCCTCGCGACGCTCACGCAAAGGAGGAACCTGAATCACATAACCCGCCAGCCGGTGCAGGAGTGGAGCCTTGAAGTGGCCCTGCTGGATCTGCGCCTCCAGGTGCGCATCCGTGGCGGCCACCAGGCGCACCTGCGTCTTGATCGGGGTGCGGCCGCCCACGGGGAACATCTCTCCCGTCTCCAGCACGCGCAGGAGCAGGGCCTGCACCTCGGAAGAGGCCTCGGCCACCTCATCCAGGAAGAGGGTGCCCCCCTGGGCGGCGCGAAAGAAGCCCTCGCGGGACTGGGTGGCCCCCGTGTAGGCCCCTCGCTCGGCGCCAAAAAGCTCGGAGGCGGCCAGCTCCTTGGGAATGGCGCCCAGGTTCACGCTGACGAAGGGTCCCTTGCGGCGCTGGCCGTGCTGATGGAGCGCCCGGGCCACCAGCTCCTTGCCCGTGCCCGTCTCGCCCCGGATGAGCACCGGCACGTCCAGGTCCGCCACTTGCAAGACGTGTCGGCGTACGCGGCGTACGGCCGCGCTCTGGCCCACCATGCCCAGCTCTTCAGCCTCCATCTTGTCGACTGGCTCCACCAGATGGAGCAGCAGCACCACGCGCTCGGCCAGCTCCAGCGTGACGCCGGCCGCCAGGGCCTGGGGCTCCAGCTCGAGCTCGCCCGAGAGGGGCTCGCCGTCGACGAATACCTGGGGACTGGCCCCGGCCACCAGGCGCACCCCGCCCTGCGTCCCCGGGAGCAGGCGCAGCGGCTTGCGGCTCAGGAAGGGATCCGCCAGCGGCAGTCCCACGACCGAGTTGGAGCGCGTGAAGAGCGGCTCCGTGCGGGAGATGGCCACCTCCCGGCCCACCCCGAGTTCCCGGAGCAGCACCCGCTCGCCGCTGCGCTGGATCTTCGGATGGGAGATGAGGGTCAGGGCAGGAACGAGACCTGGCGCCACGGGACCGCCGCCCCGCGGCTGCCTGGAGAGCGTGGAGATGTCTTCCAACGAGTGCCCTCCCTTTTGCATGTCCCCGTGGTTCGAGGCGCCTGAGCAGTACTTCAAGGGCCTGCCTCCTTCAAGCCTTCTGCACGCTCCTGTTTGACCCGCAGTCTTCCCCCGAGGCCCCCCCGATGAAATCTCTCTTCTCAAGTGCACTGTGGACGTGGACAGCGATGCCGCTGGCCCTCGCCTGCCTGGCTCCCCCCGCTGCGAACGCTCAGGAGTCCTCCGAAGCTTCGAAAGCCGAGGTGCCTGCCCCCCAGAACCCTTACCGCCAGGCGGTCGGCACCCTCTATGAGCAGGCCAAGCATGAGGAGGCTTTGTCCAAGCTCGAAAAGGCTCTGGAGTGGAAGTCCAATAGCCCTCAGGAGGTGCTCTACCTCAAGCTGATGAAGGGCGTGCTTCAGGCGGAGTTGGGCCAGAGCGGCGCGCTGGAGTCCTTCAAGGAAGCCCTGACTCAGGATCCGCAAGCGCAGCTTCCCGTGCCGGCGGCTTCCTGGCGCCTGCGGAAGCTCTTCGAGCAGGCGCGCAGCACGGCAGGCCTTCCCGCCGATGAGGAGTTGCTGGCGGAGGAGATCGACCCTGGCGCGGAACCCTCTGGGCCTCCGCTCAGGCGCTATGGCCTGAGCATGGGCGTGCGCGGCGAAGTGGATGTGCTCGGGCTGAGCACCACCACTGCAGCCGCCCCGGCTGTGAGCGTGGGCTACAGTTGGGAACAGCAGGGCGGCGTGCTGACGCTGCTGGCGCAGTCGTCACCGGGGATCAGGGCCGAGGGGCAATATCACCCCTTCATTCTGGGCTGGGTACGGCCCTACGCCAAGGCGGGCACCACGGCATTCTTCCGTGAGAAGAATGCACAAGGGGACTACACCTTCGTGGGAGGCATCAGCGGAAGAGCAGCGCTTGGGGTGGACTTGCAGTGGAACTCCAGCATGTATGCCTTTGCCGACGTGGCCTACGAGCGCTTCTTCATCGGTGGCGAGCGCTACAAGTCGCAGTCATTGCTGGTCTCACTAGGCGTGGGCCTGTTTCCCTAAGAGTTCCTAACAAAAACGGACGAGCGATCGTAACAGTATGAGGTCGCAGGCAAGCAGGAAGAAGGCTTCGTGGATTTCCGCCCGTCGCTCGTCGCGCATGCGCAGTCTGCGGAAGCTGTGGAGGATGGCCAGGCGCTGCTCCACCACGTATCGGTAACGCTCCAGCCGCTCGGAGGACTCCACTCCGGGCCTGGCACTCCGAACACCTCTCGAGATAGCTCCTCCCACTCGATGCCCGTCTTGAGCACGAAGATGATGCCCCGCAGGCACGCTCTATCGTCGGCGGGAGGGTGCCCGCCTTCCGACCTCAGTCGTGCTCGTCACGAGAGTAAGCCTCGTAAATTTACTCAAGGCGATCGCCCAGATAGCGCTGGCGCTGCCGTGCCTCCAAGCACGCGCTGGTCATCTGACGCAATTGCTCACGTAGCGCGTCCACACCCAATTTCCATACACGCGCGCTGCCGTCGCTCAAGGCGATGGCCAGCATGTCTCCCCCCGGGCTGAAGGCCGCCACCGTCACTCGCTCTCCGTTCCCGGTCAGCACCAGTGACTCGCCGCTTCCATCCGTGGGCCACACCCGCACGGTTCCATCTCCAGAGGCTTTCACCACTCGCTGGCCCTGGGGATGGAACCGTGCGTAGTGGCCCCGAAGCACGACGGCCTCCCCTCTTCCCTCGGCGGACCATAAGCGCACCGTCCTGTCCTGGGAGGCGGTCACCACCCGCTCCCCCTCTGGGCTGAACTCCGCGCTCACCACCGCCTGCTCATGTCCCTTGAGCACCACCGGCTCTCCTTGACCGTCCGCTCGCCATACCCGCGCCGTCCCGTCCTCCGAGGCCGTCACCACCCGGTCCCCCTCGGGGCTGAACACTGCCG
>DASVVJ010001226.1:0-5928 GCA_036389955.1 Myxococcaceae bacterium | reverse complement strand
GTGAACGTGGCCGAGGCGCCGTGGATGTTGACTACCACCAGAGCGCCTGCCGGCGCGTCGATGGAGAGCAGCTTGGCCTCGGTGAAGGCACTGGCATTCACGTGGAAGATATTCAGCCCAGGGTCCATGCCGCGCAGCGTGATGCCTCCCCACGGCTCGAGCGTGGACGCGCCGTTCTCCGGTTGGATCGAGAGTTCCTCGGACAGGGCGCGCAGCTCGGCAAACCGTGCGGCAAAGTCAATCGGCGAGCCCTGCGCCACGACGCCGCGGTGATGAATGACGGATCTATCGGCGCTGTAGCTTCCTCCGTAGAAGGCATCCCCCCAGATGCCGCCTTGAGAGAGCGTCAGGTTGCCGCCCGCCACCAGGACCCGGGAAGTGTCGCTGTCCGGCAACCCAGCGCCCACGCCAAAGCTGTGCAGGGTGATATTGCCACCCGCGGCCACCTTGCCCAGAACGTCGTGGCCTCCGTTGTAGTCCTCGAGCAGGAAGAGGTTGTAGTCGCTCAGATGAATGGGGGCGCCCGTCACCCGGAGTTGACGGGACGCGGTGCTCACGTTGCCCGCGCCGTCCGTGACGCTGTAGGTGACCGTGTAACGCCCCCGGCGGGACTGATCGAGATTGCTGGTGGCTGAGATCTGCTGCGTCAGATCTCCGGCACAGACATCGAACGCCGTAGCCCCAGGGTCCACGTAGGGTGCGCCGTCGCACCTGAGCACCGAGGGGCCAGAAAGCACCGTGACCACCGGGCCCTGCGTGTCCGACACCCTCACGGTGCGCGTCTGCTGGCCGGCGGCGTTGTTCGACGGGTCCTCCACGTCATAGGTGAGCGTGTAGAGCCCTGGCACTTGAGGGTTCACCGTGCCACCCCTCACGATGGCACTCGTCAAGTCGCCGTGGCACACGTCCGACGCGGTGGCGCCTGGATCGACGTACATGCCGGTGGCGCCGCACTCCACCTCCTGGTTCGCCACGCCAGACAGGTGAATGGCCGGCGCGAGCGTGTCAGACACGGTCACCGAGCGCGTCACCCGCGCGAAGTGAGGGGTGGGAGTGGCCGTGTCCGCCGCCTGGTACGTCAGGGTGTAAAGCGCGGGCACCTGGGTATTCACCGCGCCGGAGATCGCCGGGGTGATGGGACCCGAGCACAGGTCGTCCGCGGTGGCACCCTGCTCCACGTACGGGTCCACGTTGCACTGCAGCGCCATGGAGGCCGGACCCATCAGACTGATCGCCGGCGCTACACCGTCCAGGATGGACACCGTGCTGCTGCACGAGGCGCTCAGGCCCTTCGCGTCGGTGCACGTCAGCGTCACCGTCGTGTCGCCGATGGCATACGGGCCTGACGGGCTCTGCACGCAGCCCACCAGATCATTCTCCGGGTCATACGAGCCATTGTTGATGCTGGCCATCGCACCGCAGGTGTTGGTGACGGTCACCGAGACGTTCTTGCACCTGGGTACGGGCGGCCGGCTCGGGATATTGACGGTCCGGCACGTCCTCGAGCACATGCCGTTGGTGATGATGCCACCATTGACCACATCCCGGCCATTGGCACTTCCGTTATCGCACTCCTCACCCAGATAAGCCTGCACAGTGCCGTCACCACACCAATCCAACTTGCACGCCCAGGAGCAGGAGAGGCTCGTGCCCCGGCGGGGGGAACCGTTGCCGCTGTCGCCCAGGTCGCACTCTTCACCTGGCGGAGCGTTGCGCAGATCGCCACCACAGCCGAAGCCGGACGAAGTAGCACCGCGAGTCAGGATAAAGGGGGTCCCGGTGAAGCTCTGTCGCCGATCGTAGTCATAGAGCGTCCGCGCGCCCGGCATCGTGCTGCCAACAGGCTGCACAGCCAGACCAGCGATCGAGAAGTCGTTCTGAGGGTAGGCGGTAAACACCGACTTCGCCGAGCACCCGTCCACGCCAGCAAGCGGCGCGTCAGTGGCAGGCTGCGAGAACGTGGGCTGATACTGCTTGGGAACATGCGCGCTGGGGACACAGTCCATGCCCGCTGCCTTGAAGTCACCAAAGGGCGCCAGCAGCTCCACGTCCGTGCCCGCTGGGGCGTTCTGGTACGCGCAGCCCAGCGAGATGTACATGCCGGTACGGGACGGAACCGCCGTCGCGAAGGCCACGGCGCCCCGCACGACCGGATCAAGCTCGCCAGCTGCCTCGGACGTGCTGTTGGTGGCCGGGTTCGAACCGATGGCAATGATGTTGCCGTCGACAACGGCTCCCCACGTGCTCCGGGTGTCGATCGCCGCCTGCCACGCGTCCGTGCCCTGGGTGCAGCCCGCGTCGCCGATGATCAGGGCGCGGTAGCTCATGAACTGCTGGGCCGTCATCTCCCTCCACTGAGCCGGCGTCACCACATCGGCCTGGAAGGACGTCGGGGTTGAAGGAAGGGCTTGCACCGCCCGCGCCTCCTGGCTCTGGAGGCCGCCGCTCACCGTGGAACCCAGGATGAGCACCTTGCGGACACTGTTGGCTTCTTGCTGCTGCGTGCCGAGAGCTGCTGCCTCGGGCTCTGGGGCCGTCAGGTCCGGAGCTTCCTGGCAGGCAAAAGCCGCCAGTACGCATGCCCACAGCACCGCGCTTCCCCAGTATCGACTCGACATGTGGCCTCCCCCTGGATGTGGCCTTGGGAGAGGGACATTCTCGAATTCTCAAAAAACGCGCTGTGAGCGCCTTCACAGAAAATAGGTGAAAACCCTTACTGCGAAAGAAGGCGCTGTGAAGTAAGGGCGCGCGCCCACGCTTCATTGTTTCAACAGCCGCTCCCCGGCGCGCACGAACTCTGGCGGTGCGAGCGGTAGTTCCTCGAGCTGACGCTCGATGAAGTACTCCGCTGCGGGATGCCACCCACCCATGGATACGGGTACGCCCGGCTGACAGCTCTCTCTGTCAGCCTGGCTGTCTTTGAGACGCATGGGCCCCTGAGGCGGCACGATGAGCAGCCAGCAGAACGTCGCCACCCCCGGTACGTACCGGAAGACGTCCGTCTCCCCCGGAGCAATGGTCAGGAAGCCCTGCGGATGGGCCGGCTCCAGAGGAAGTGGCACTGGGCCGTCCGGCGACAATCCAAGGGGAACCACTCGCAAGGACTGGCCAGTGGTGTTGGTGATCGAAGCACTCCTCGCCAGATCGGTGCCGACCCGGACGAGAACAGAGACAACGATCGATCCCAGAAGGAGCGAGCACGCCCCAATGATGGCAAGCCGGAGACGGACATCGAGCCGCTGAAACCAGGCGAGCATGCGCTCCTATGGTTATCGCAGGCTCAGCTGCCGACCAGATCGAATGGGGTGCCCACACCCTTGGCGCGCGCTGCCTCGTAGAGCGCCCGCGCCAGCGCCACGTCCTGCAGCGCCAGGCCCGTGGAGTCGAACAGGGTGATCTCGTTGCCCTGGCGGCCCTGCTTCTTCCCAGCCACCACCTCGCCCAGCATGCCGGCGATCTGCTCCTTGCGAAGCTGCCCGTCATGTAGCGGCACGTTCACCTCGCCCGAGTGCAACGCCTGCTCCTCGTCGTCGATGAAGATCCGGCTCTCCTGCAGGATGCGCGGATCCAGCTCCTGCTTACCCGGCGCGTCCGCCCCCATGGCGTTGATGTGCGCGCCCTGCTTCACCCACTCGCGCTTCACCACCGGCGAGCGCACCGGCGTCGAGGTGCACACGATGTCCGCGCCCGAGGCCTCCTGCATGCTGACCACCCGCCCGCCCTTCTCCGCCTGCAGCGCCTTGGCCGCCGCCTCCGAGGAATCCGCGAGCAGCAACTCCACGCCCTCGAACAGGGCCCGGTGCGCGTCGATCAGCACCCGCGCCTGCACCCCACAGCCCACCAGCCCCAGGGTGCGCGGGTTGGAGCGCGCCAGGTACTTGGACGCCACGCCGCCCGCCGCCCCCGTGCGCCAGGCCGTCAGCAGCGTTCCATCCATGATCGCCAGCGGCGAGGCCGTGTCCGGATCACTCAGCACGTACACCGCGCGCACCGTGGGCAGCTTGTGCTTCTCGGGGTTGCGCGGGTGCGCATTCACCCACTTCACCCCCGCCGCCCCGTCCAGGAACGCGGGCATCGCCCGGAAGTCGCCGTCGTACTTCGGCAGCGACAGGTAGACCTTGGGGGGCATCAGCGCCTCGCCCAGCCCGTGGGCCCGGAAGGCACGCTCCACGGCGGACAGGCCCAGTTCAACGGTGTAGAGGGAGCGGAGATCGTTCGCGCTCAGCAGAAGGGTTGGCATGCGCGCCTTATAGCCGTCGTTGCCCCGGGATGCAGGACATGGGGCGTCCTGATCAACCAGGCGACGCCGTGGGTTGGAGAACACTTCCCCTCCCGCGACAGCCATGTAGGCCAGAGTATCCGTAGCGGAATTTTGCCTAGCCGCTAGAATCATGGACACACTGGTTTTTACGGATTTCCTCACTAATGGGAGGCCCCATTTACTCTGAGTAGTTACCGGCAGCGAGCGCTGAGACCGGGAGCAATACCACACTGAACATCTTTTCACCATCGACCGCGCTACGAGGCCGCTGGTCGTGTAGGGTGCGCCGCCATGACTCCAGAGAAGCTCATTCACGCCCAGACTGTCGAAGCGCTGTTCGTCCGCGCCTTCGAGAACCGGCTGACGCCGGCGAGCCGGGAGGCCCTCAAGCGGGCCGGGCTGGACCTGGACCGGAAGTTGGAGAAGTCCTACTCGCTCGAGCAGTGGAAGGACTTCCTGCGGACGGCCGCGGCCCACGTGTACGGTGGGGTTCCGGCCGAGGCCGCGTATTACTCGCTGGGTGAGCGGTTCATGGATGCCTGGTTCGGCACCTTCTTCGGCCGGGCGCTGCTGGGCATGGCCCGGCTGGCGGGCCCCCGGCGGATGCTGCAGCACGCCGAGCGGGGCTTCCGCGCGGGCAACACCTTCAGCGAGGTACGCATCGTCGAGCGGGGGCCCACCTCGCTCGAGCTGTGGATGAATGACGTGATGGCGGATCAGCCCACCTTCGCCGCGGGGCTGCTGGCCCGGGCGGTGGAGAAGGCGGGAGGCTGGCGGGTGGTCGTCATCCCCGAGGGCTTCGACGGCACCACGTGCACCTTCCACATCCGCTGGTCCGAGGCCCCCGCCGTGGAGACCCTCAACGGGACTGCCACTGCGGATGGGCAAGCAGCCGCGCCTCGACCTCGGGCGTAAGCGGCGCCCCATGCGGAGCCCGGGAGGAGGAGCGGCGCCACCGCTCCAGCCACCGGTCTCCCAGCGGGGACTCCAGCGCCTGGAGCCGGGTGGCCGCCACGGTCGTCTCGCCCTTGGTGCCGGTGGAGCTGCCGGCTCCGACATAGAAGCCGGCCAGCAGCAGCGTCACCCGGGTGGGCGTGGCCGCGCTATAGGTGAGCAGCAGCGCCCCCTCCCCGTCCGCCCGGCTGCGCTCGCGCACCCGTGAGAGCACCGCCTCGGTCCACATCTCCGGGTTGGACGCCGGGGAGAAGGGATCGAAGTAGACGAAGTCCGCCGGAGGCAGTGGGCTGTCCAGATGGGACACCGCGTTGCCCAGCAGCAGCCGCCAGCGCAGGCCGTCCGCCTCCCACCCCCCGTCGCGCATCAACGCCTGGGCCGCCTCGCGCCAGGGCTGGAGGAACGGGAAACCCTCCGCGTCCGCCAGCGCCAACCGCAGCGGGGCGAGATCCACCTCCAGGCTGATGACCTCCAGCGGCCGGCGGCGCTCGGCGCCCAGCGCGCGCGCGCAGGTGAGCGCGGCCACCGCATTGGTGGCCGCCCCCAGGCCCACATCGAGGATGACCAGGGGCGGGCCCGGTTGACGCAGCCGGTCAGCCAGGCGGGGCTGCTCCACATAGAGGCGCAGGGCCTCGTGCCACGGGCCGATGCTGGGGTGCATCACCTCGCCGTGGCCGGTGTGCCTGACCGCCCGAGCGCCATTGCGCAGGGTC
>DASVVJ010001225.1:0-6432 GCA_036389955.1 Myxococcaceae bacterium | reverse complement strand
GCCGGGTGCGCGTCCTCCGGGACCGGGCATGCCGCCGGGGCCGGGTGTTCCGCCAGGTGCGCGTCCTCCGGGGCCGGGCATGCCGCCGGGACCGGGCATGGCGCGTCCTCCGGGGCCGGGGATGCCGCCGGGGCCAGGGGTTCCGCCGGGTGCACGTCCTCCGGGGCCGGGTATGCCTCCGGGGCCGGGTGTTCCGCCGGGTGCGCGTCCTCCGGGACCGGGCATGCCGCCGGGACCGGGCATGGCGCGTCCTCCGGGGCCGGGCATGCCGCCGGCTCCTGGAGCGCCGGGGGGCGGGCTTCCGCGTCCTCCGGCTGGTGCAGCCCTTCCAGCTGCTCCGGGGGCTCAGCCCGGGGCGCGTGGGCGCGATCCGTTCGGGCTCGGAGGCCCGGCGGGACAAGCGCAGCCGCCGCGTCCGGCTCAGCCTGCCGCCGCGCTCGCGAATGCACTGCCCAGTGGCACCGAGGAGATCTCTCTCGAAGCCGACGCTCCCGCGCCGGCTGCTGCACCCCGGGCCGCGGCTCGCCCGGCGGCGGACGGCGGCGAGGCTCAGCTGCGAGAGGCGCTCTCGAGGGCCTCGCGAGACGTCATCGAGAAGATCGCCTGGGAGGTAGTACCCCAGCTCGCCGAGACGATCATCCGCGAGGAGCTCGAGCGGCTGATCAAAGACCGAGAGACGCAGCACTGAGTTGGCGAACCCGATCTGATTCCCTGCCGGCCCGCGGGGCCGGCCTCCCGCGATGACCGACACAATCGAACTGTCCAAGGCCTACGAACCGACCGAGGTCGAGAGCCGCTGGTCCGCTTTCTGGCTCGATCGTAACTACTTCCGCGCGGAGGCGACGAGCGACAAGCCTCCGTTCTCCATCGTGCTGCCGCCGCCCAACGTCACGGGCAGCCTGCACCTGGGCCACGCGCTCACCGCCACCATCGAGGACGCGCTCATCCGCTGGAAGCGAATGAGCGGGTACAACTGCCTGTGGATGCCGGGCATGGACCATGCCGGCATCGCCACGCAGATGGTGGTGGAGAAGGAACTGAAGAAGACGGAGAAGAAGAGCCGTCACGACCTGGGCCGCCAGGAGTTCCTCAAGCGTGTCTGGGCGTGGAAGGACCAGTACGGCAAGCGCATTGGCGAGCAGCACAAGTTCCTGGGCGCCTCGCTGGACTGGAGCCGCGAGCGCTTCACCATGGACGAGAAGTCCTCGGCCGCGGTGCGCGAGGTGTTCGTCCGGCTGTACGAGGAAGGGCTCATCTACCGGGCCCAGAAGCTCATCAACTGGTGCCCCTCGTGCCACACCGCGCTGAGCGACCTGGAGGTCGAGCACGAGGAGGGCAAGAAGGGCTCGCTGTGGCACATCCGCTACCCGGTGAAGGGCAGCGACCGGTCGCTCACGGTGGCCACCACGCGCCCGGAGACGATGCTGGGTGACACGGCGGTGGCCATCCACCCGGAGGATCCGCGCTACGCGGGTCTGGCCGGGGGCACGGTCATCCTGCCGCTGGTGAACCGCGAGATTCCGATCGTCGCGGATGCCGAGCTGGTGAACATGGAGTTCGGCACCGGCGTGGTGAAGGTGACGCCGGCGCACGACTTCAACGACTACCAGACGGGCCTGCGGCACAACCTGCCGATGATCTCGATCCTGGACGACAACGCGCGCACCAACAAGGAGGCCGGCCCCTACGCGGGCATGGACCGCTACGACGCGCGCAAGAAGGTCCTCGAGGACCTGTCGCTGCAGGGCCTGCTGGAGAAGGAAGAGCCGCACACGCTCTCGGTGGGCACCTGCCAGCGGTGCAACACGGTGGTGGAGCCGCGGCTGTCTCCGCAGTGGTTCGTGAAGACCGAGCCGTTGGCCAAGCCGGCCATCGAGGCGGTGGAGCAGGGCCGCACCAAGTTCGTCCCCGAGTCGTGGACGAGCACCTACTTCCAATGGATGCGCAACATCCACGACTGGTGCGTCAGCCGCCAGCTGTGGTGGGGCCACCAGATTCCCGCCTACTACTGCACCGCGTGCAGCCCGCGCGTGGGTGATGACACGGACATGCCCATCGACGCGCCCACCGTGAGGGTGGGGGGCATCGACTTCTCGCGCGCCGATCCCGTCGTGGCCCGGCAGCAGCCCACCGCGTGCTCCAAGTGCGGCGGCTCGACGTTCACCCAGGATCCGGACGTGCTGGATACCTGGTTCTCGTCCGCGCTCTGGCCGTTCTCCACGCTGGGCTGGCCGGAGAAGACTCCCGAGCTGAAGACGTTCTACCCCACCTCCGTCATGGAGACGGGCCACGACATCATCTTCTTCTGGGTCGCCCGCATGATGATGATGGGCATCCACTTCATGGGAGATGTGCCCTTCCGCACCGTGTACCTGCACGCCATGGTGCGCGACGAGAAGGGCGAGAAGATGTCCAAGACGAAGGGGAACGTCATCGATCCCCTCGACATCATTCTGGGTGCCACCCAGGACAAGCTGTCGCCGAGCCTGCGCAACAAGTTCCCCCAGGGCATGCCCGCCCATGGCGCGGACGCGCTGCGCTTCACCCTGGCCTCGCTCACCCAGCAGGGCCGCGACATCAAGCTCTCCATGGAGCGGGTGGCCGGCTACAAGGCCTTCTGCAACAAGCTGTGGAACGCCAGCCGCTTCGTGCTGATGAACCTGGGCGGCTTCCGCATGGACGCGCGCCACCCCAAGGAGCGCGAGCTGACGCTGGCGGACCGGTGGATCCTCGCCCGGCTGCAGCGCGCCACCGTGGACACCCGTCTGGCGCTCGAGCAGTACGCGTTCTCGGACGCGGCCTCCACGCTGTACCAGTTCCTGTGGTCCGAGTTCTGTGACTGGTACATCGAGCTGTCCAAGGGCGCTCTCTATGGCGAGGACCAGCGCGCCAAGGAGAACACCCTGGCGGTGCTCATCTTCTGCCTCGAGCGCACCCTGCGGTTGCTGCACCCGTTCATGCCGTACATCACCGAGGAGATCTGGCAGAAGCTGCCGGTGCAGCGCTCCACGGACTCGATCATGATCGCGCCGTACCCGGAGCCGGACTCGCGGCTGGCGGACTTCGCCGCCGAGACGGAGATGGCGCCCATCGTCGCCGCCATCGAGGGTCTGCGCGCCATCCGTGGCGAGAGCAACCTGCCGCCGTCGGCCAAGCTGGTGGCGCACGTGCAGAGCGCCAACGCCACGCTGCGCTCCAACCTGGAGAAGTGGCGCGGCTACCTCATGCCGCTGGCGGGCCTGTCCGAGATCCACGTGGAGCCGCCTGGCCGCAAGCCGCCCCAGGCCGCCGCCTACGTGGGCCAGGACCTGGAGATCTACGTGCCGCTGGCCGGCCTCATCGACGTGGAGGCCGAGCGCGACCGCCTTGCCAAGGAGGTGGCGCGGGCCGAGCAGGAACTGGCCGGAGTGCTGCGCAAGCTGGAGAACCCCAACTTCGTGGCCAAGGCTCCGCCGGATGTGGTGGAGAAGGATCGCGCTCGCGTCGAGGAACTCAAGGCCCGCAAGACGAAGCTGCAGGAGAACATCACCCGACTGTCTCCGGAGGCCGCCATGGCAACACCCACCGCCGTCAATGGCCAGATCACTGACGCTGTCTCCACCACCGTGGCCGATGCCGAGACGGCCCAGGTGAAGGTGGCCCCGCCCGCCGCTCCCGCGGGCGAAAGCGTGGACCTGAGCAAGGAGCTCAAGAGCGAGCTCGACAAGGAAGGCGAGGTGGTGAACTCCCAGGTGACCGACGCGCTCAACAAGCTGCGCGAGAGCACCAAGGAAGGCCTGTCCGCCACCGATCATCACGACCTGGGCGTGGCGTACATGAGCATGGGGCTCGTGGACGACGCGATGCGGGAGTTCGACAAGGCCAAGCAGGGCGGCGACGAGCGCTCCGCGCCCCAGTCAGCCGGTGCCCAGGCTCCGAAGGGCGGCAAGAAGCCCTCCGCGGCCAAGAAGGCGCTGGCCAAGGTGACCCAGGTGGCCAAGAAGGCGCTGGCCAAGGTGGCCAGGAAGGTCTCCGGCCAGAAGAAGGTCGCGGCCAAGAAGGCTCCGGCCAAGCCGCAGCCGCCTCCGAAGCCCGCGGCGAAGAAGCCCCTGGCGAAGAAGGCCTCGGCCAAGAAGGTCACCGTCAAGAAGGTGGTGGCCAAGAAGGGCACGGCGAAGAAGCCTGCCGCCAAGAAAGCGGCGGGAAAGTCGGCCCGATCGGTTAAGACGCCGGTCCGCAAGGCCGTGGCGAAGAAGGCCGGCAAGAAAACCCCGGCCAAGGCCAAGCGGTAAGGAGGCAGCTTTGAAGGATTACCTCGACCGCCTCATCAACCTCGCCCTCGATGAGGATCTCGGTGCGGCAGGCGATGTGACCTCCCTGGCGCTGGTGCCCCCTGATGCCATGGGGACCGCGGAGCTGCTCGCCAAGGAGCAGATGATCATCGCCGGGCTGGGCGCGTTCGCCCGCGTGTTCCACCACGTCGATCCGGAGGTGCAGGTGGAGTTCCTCCGCAAGGACGGGGAGGAGATCAAGCCCAAGGTCGTGGCGGCCAAGGTGTCCGGGCGGCTGCGCTCGCTGCTGGCCGGCGAGCGCACCGCGCTCAACATCGTGCAACGCATGGCGGGCATCGCCACGCTGGCTCAGCAGGCGATGACGTCCGTGCGGGGCTCCAAGCTCAAGGTGCTCGATACCCGCAAGACGCCTCCCGGCATGCGCGGCCTGGCCAAGGAGGCCGTCCGGCTGGGCGGCGCCTCCAACCACCGCTTCGGCCTCTTCGATGGGGTTCTCATCAAGGACAACCACATCGCCGCGGTGGGAGGCTCCATCAAGGAGGCCCTGCGCCGCGCCAAGGCCAACACCCCGCGGCTGGTGAAGATCGAGATCGAGGTCACCAACCTCAAGCAGCTCACCGAGGCCATCGAGCATGGCGCGGACGTGGTGATGCTCGACAACATGGACGACGCGATGATCCGCAAGGCGGTGGAGATCACCGCCGGCCGGGTGCCGATCGAGGTCTCCGGCGGCGTCACTCTGGATCGGCTGCCCCGCCTGGCCAAGCTGGGCGTGGACTTCGTGTCCATGGGTGCGCTCACGCACTCGGCGCGGGCGATGGATCTCTCGCTGGAGATCTCCGCCGCCAAGGGCGCCAGCAAGGCGCGGGGCTCCCGGGCGGCCCAGGGCTGACCGGCCGCTCAGCGGCCGTTGGCGAAGATCTCCGTCCGGGGCACGCCCTCGCAGGAGGCGGGGGCGCCCAGCTCCATCAGCGCGGCCAGCGTGGGCGCCACGTCCGTGGTGCTGATCTCCCGCATGTGCGTTCCGGGCTTCACGCCCTTGCCCAGGAAGACGACGGGCACCTGCGCGTCGTAGCTGTACGGCGTGCTGTGGTTGGTGCCCTGGGGGTAGGTGGTGATGACCTGGAAGGGCTGCGGCATGTAGAGCACGTCTCCGCTGCGCCCGGCGTAGTAGCTCTTCCTCAGAGGCTCCAGCAGCCCCCCCACGTCCGGCGCCGTGTAGAGGTCGTCGCGTGCCACCGCCAACGCGACACCCGGCTGCCGTGAGATCCACTCCGCCGCCGCCCGGCGCACCGCCGCCCCGTCCACCTTGCCCTCCGTGAGCGGCTTGCCACCCAGGTACACGTCCAACTCTTCGACGGTGACGGTCAGCTCCGCCTGGGGAAAGCGCGTGCGCAGCTCCTGAGCGAGCCCCTGCGCCAGGTCCTTGGGGTTGAACCGCCGGGCCGGCAGCCCCTCGGCGGCCCAGTGCTCGGGAGCCGCCGCGCCACCGTGGTCCGCCGTGAGCACCACCACGAGGTTGGCCCGGCCCCCCGCGGCACGCTCGGCCGCGGCGAGCAGCTCGCCCACCGAGCGGTCCAGCCGGTACATCGCGTCCTGCATCTCCCAGGAGTAGGGGCCGAAGGTGTGGAACACCCGGTCCGTGGCGCTGAAGCTCACCGCCAGCAGGTCGGGCACTTCGTCCTTGCCCAGGCCCTCGCCCTCGATGGCCGCCTTGGCCGCCTGGACGAGCAGGTCATTCGCGAGCGGAGAAATGGCCAGCGCCTTGTACGACTGCGGCCCGGGCGATGGCAGCCCGCCGTTGAGCGGGTGGGGGAAGATCTGCCCCAGGCCCACGTCGTCCTCCTCGTAGGACCGGTCGTCGTCGCCCAGGTACTCCCCCTTGGGCAGCAGCTGCGTCCACTGCTGGGAGAAGTACCCATCCGGAAGGCCCCGGGCGTTGAAGGCCTTGAGCCAGGTGGGGAACTCCTTCGTGTACCAGGTGCCCGTGACGAACTTGCCCACCGTCTCGTCGAACCAGTATGCCTGGCCCAGCCGCCCCGCCAGCGCGATGGACGCACGCCCCTTGCCCGACAGCGCCACCACCTTGCCCCTCGTGCGCGTGGTGACCCGGAGCTTGTCACCCAGCGTCTCCGCCATCAGATTGAGCGGGCTGGTATCG
>DASVVJ010001224.1:0-9667 GCA_036389955.1 Myxococcaceae bacterium | reverse complement strand
CTGGCATGACGAATGGACGGCTTGGTGCGCCCGACTCTCAGCGGCCCTCGACACCCTCCACCTCTACGCTCGCTCCGGTGGCCTTCAGGAGTACCACGGAGCGTCAACCGAGCTTCTCGTCCCGGAGTTCAAGGCACTGCTTTCTATCCTTGGTGACTTTCATAAGCGGTTCAGTACCCACCTCCCCCCCTTAGCAGAGGCAGCACTTTCGAGCTTTCTCTCCGATCAGTCCAAAACCAAGAGGTTTGAGGGCGGCGCCATCGGCCTTCAGGGTGCGTTGCTCTTGGGCGGGGTGCTGAGCGGGGTGCGGGCCCGCATTACTTACCTGCTTGCCGACAAGCAGGCACGAGCGAGACGCATCGTTGATCGAGCGTTCACGCATTTGCAGCGCAGCCTTGTGGCCGACAAGACAGTGTTCGGCGCGAGGTGGCTTGCTGCGTTCCAGGGGCCGCGCGCTGAGGAGGCCTGTGAAAAACTCGGAGCAATTCACCTGCTGCAGTTCGGCATCTGGGCCTTCAAGGCCGAAGCCGCTGGAGGGAAGACCGACCTTATTCTGGGCGAGCGCGTAAACGAAGAGGAGGCATTCCGCTCTGCTGATGCCATGGTGTTGACCGAGTGGAAGATGGTCCGGGCGAAGGACGATCCAGCAACACGCGCACGCGAGGCCCTTGAACAGGCCGAGAAGTACACGCTGGAAACTCTTGCTGGGTTTGAGCTCTCCTCGTACCGCTACCTCGTCTTGGTGTCGGAGGATTACCTTGCGCCGATACCACCGATTCTCCAAGGAGGCCGCACCTACGAGGTCTGCAACATCGCAGTGATTCCCTCGACGCCTTCCCCGGCGGCGGCTGCTGCTGCCCGTCGTTCCGGAGGCGGAAGTGCAGCGCCGTAAAGGCGTGGTGCCCACGCCTCTCTTTCAGTTCTTTCCCTTCGCCGTTCTCTTCGGTGCTTAGCGAAACCGGCTTTACGACGCCGCTAAGAGCTTGTCGGCGAATGGGAGCGGACGACAGTGGTCTCTTGTGATGCGAATTCAGAAGCATTGAGCGTCACGGCGTGCCTGAGGTGGCTGGGCGTCCGGCTGGATAACTCGGCGCATAGCACCTGCCCTCCCAGTCATAGGCGTCCTTGCCGCAGGGGGGCTTCTTCTTGTCGATCGGCACCCAGCAGCCACCGCGGATCACTTCTTCGTACTCGGCCTTGCACGGCGCACGGAGTTGGCTGGGAAGCGGTTCCTTGGGCATCTCCCGATTGATGCTGCTGTTCTCGGCGGACGGCGTGGGCTCGACGGCCTGCCTCACCTGCTCTGCTTCCGCGAGCCCCACCGTGCTCCGCTGCTGCGCTCCAGCTTGGGCTGCCTGCTGTCGTCCCGCGCCCTCCTCCACGACATAGGGCCTCACCGTTAACGCCAGCACCATGCCCGCCACGGCCGCTGCGGCCAGCCAACTGGCTCTCACCAACTCCAGCCCCACAGCCTTGGCCCACTTCGGGAGCGCAGTTCCCTTTCGGGCCGCGCGGGCAGTGATGGGCACATCGGCTCTCCGCCCCTCCGTGCGAGCCGCACGCTCAGCGGCCTCCGCCACCTGCCGGGCACTTCCCCGTGCCTCGGGCTCCACTGCAAGCAGCTGACGGATGAGCGCCGCCAGCTTGCGGCTCACCGTCGCCACCTGTTCCGGAGGTACCCACTTCGGCGTGTCGTCCTCCTCCCGCTCCCCCACCTCCACCTGCAAGTGCGGCGGTGGGTACTCTCCGGTCACCAGCCGGTAGGCCATCACCCCCAGCGCGTACAAGTCATCCGCGGGCCCGGCTTCATAGGGCGCGATGCCTGGCCGCCATCTCACGAAGAAGCGCAGCGCCTGGGGGCTGCGGTAGTGCGGTGTGCCGGGCGGCAGCGCATGCCACGTCAACGCCGGTGCTCCGCGGTACGTCCCCGCTCCGAAGTCCACCAGCACCGCGACCAAGTCCCCTCTGCGCACCAGCACGTTGTCGCCCTTTACATCCCGATGCACTCCGCCCACCGCGTGCGTCGCCTCCAGCGCTCGGGCCACCTGCCCCACCACCTTCAGCACCTCGCGCGAGCTGACCCGCCTCCCCGCTACCCACCCGTACAGCGGCGCCCCCTCCACCAGGTCCATCACGAAGTAGGCCCGCGGCTCCCCACTGCCGTGCTTCCACACCCCCGCATCATGCAGCCTGGGCACGCTCGGGTGCTGAATGCGCCGCAGCAGCTCCACCTCCCGCTGAAAGCGCGGATCATTCGGGTAGTGGGCCAGCTTCAGCGCAAACAGCTGCGGGGCCTCGGGCTCTGCACGCCGCACCCGGTACACCGTGCCGAACATGCCCTGCCCCGCGCAGCTCACCACGCGCCAGGCGCCTATCTGGCTGCCCGTCGGCAGCAGTTCGGCGCCCAGCTCTGTCGTGCTCATGCGCTCCATGCCCTGGTGGCCAGTATCGCCCAGGCCTGTGGGCGCAGCAGCTACTCTCCCATGAAGGGTAGGTGCGACTCCCCCTGCCTCAGGAAGTGCAGCCTCGCGCGGTGAGCCTAAACACCTGAACTTCCTGGGCCCGTGGCCATTCGCCGGTCCTAACTGGTTAGGAGTGGCCGCTTGCCGGTCCTAACTGGTTAGGAGTGGCCGCTCCGGCTTTTTCCCTTCAGCGCTGGGCCACGGGCACCTGCGCCAGCATGAGGCGGTGCTTGCCGTCGTTGCGCACCGCGTCCGGGTTGGTCAGCGGCATGCGCGTGTCCGTGCGCGGCTCCCACAGCCCCAGCCAGATGTTCACCGAGCGGATGGGCGTGCTGGGCGGCAAGTAGAGCGTGAACTCGTCCTTCACCGTCTCGCCCGGCTTCCACTGGGTGGTGGGGTACAGGCCGTTGGCCGGCTTGTGGTCCAGGTTCATCCGCTCCACCCGCCCGTCCGCGTCCTCCACGTGCACGAAGACGGTGTAGTCGTCGTCGATGCGCTCGAGCACCTTGAAGTACAGGGTGACGCGGGCCGGCTCCCCGGGAACGACGCGGCCCGGCTCCACCGAGGCCCCCACCAGCTCCACCTTGTTCCCCAGGTTGGCGCCCGTCTTGATGGACAGCGGCGGCACCTTCGCCACCGTGGCCTGGCGGCGCTCTGCCTCGGTGGCTCCACCCGGAGCCTCGACGATGCAGGCGCACAGCAACAGGCTGGACAGCAGGCAACACAGGGACGGAAGGCGCATGGTGAAGCGGTTTTTACCGGTCTGCGGGCGCTGCATCCACCAGCGACTTGTTGTATGCGGCAAGCCATGAACACGCCGAACCTCCTGGACGTCCTCGCCGCTCAGGTGCCCGCCCCTGCCCCGGTGCCCGCTCCGCCGGAGACGGCCCCCGGCGTCCCCGGCGACCCAGGCACCGGAACGCCCACGCCCGCCCCCGAGGCCAGCCCCATGTCCGACGTGGTGGGCTATGGGCTGCTGCTGGGGCTCGCGACGCTGATGGTGCTGGCGCTGCGCAAGCTGTTCCGCAAGAAGCCCGGCGTCCCCGAGCGCCCTGCCCGGCCCACGGTGCCCACCGAGGGCGAGAAGCCCACCCTGCCGGCCGAGACGCCGATGCTTCGGGTGGAGCTGCCCAAGACCGAGGCGGAGCTGGCCCGGGTTCGCGAGGCCGAGGCAGCCCATGCCCGCGCCGAGGAGCTGGCCCGCAAGCGCGAGGAGGCCGCCCGGGCCGCCCGCGCGGCTACCAATGAGGCCGACCGTGTGCGCCTGGAGGCCGAGGCCCAGGCGCTCAAGGAGAAGGAGGAGGAGGAGAAGCGCGCCGAGTACCGCGCGAAGAAGGCGGCGGACGAGGAGGCCAAGGAGCGAAGGAAGCGCGAGCGCGAGGAGGCCGAGCGGCTGCTGGGAGAGCAGAAGGCGCGCGAGGCCGAGGCGGCCGCGGAGGCTCAGCGGGCGGTGGAGGCGGCCGAGCGGGCCAAGATGCAGGCGGAGGCCGGTAAGACGCTGGCCCAGGGCCTGGACAAGACGAAGAGCCAGGGCTTCATGGCCCGGCTCAACGGGCTGTTCGGGCAGCAGAGCCGCCAGGTGGACGAGTCCGTGCTGGCGGAGCTGGAGGAGATCCTCTTCACGGCGGACATCGGGGTGCGCACGGCCTCCAACCTGGTGGAGCTGGCGCGCGAGAAGCTCAAGCGCAACGAGCTGAGCAACCCCGAGCGCATCAAGGGCCTCATCCGCGAGGAGGTGGCGCGCATCGTGGATCTGCCGGTGCCGCGCTCGCTGGAGGGAGGCGGGCCGCCGCACGTGGTGATGGTGGTGGGCGTCAACGGCGCGGGTAAGACGACGACGATCGGCAAGCTGGCGGCGCAGCTCACCGGCCAGGGCAAAAAGGTGGTGCTGGCCGCGGGCGACACGTTCCGCGCCGCCGCCACGGAGCAGCTGGACGTGTGGGCCGAGCGCGCCAAGGCGGAGCTCGTCAAGGGCGCGGACGGCTCGGATCCGGGCGCGGTGATCTTCGAGGCGGTGAAGAAGGCGCGGGAGGTGGGCGCGGACGTCGTCATCGCGGACACGGCGGGACGGCTGCACACGAAGGCGCCGCTGATGGAGGAGCTCAAGAAGGTGCAGCGAGTGATGGGCAAGGCGCTGGAGGGCGCGCCTCACGAGGTGCTGCTGGTGCTGGACTCCACCAACGGACAGAACGCCATTCAGCAGGCCAAGCAGTTCCAGGAGGCGGTGGGCGTCAACGCCATCGCGCTGACCAAGCTGGACGGCACCGCCAAGGGCGGCGTCATCATCGGCATCTGCGACGAGCTCAAGATTCCGGTGGTGTGGGTGGGCGTCGGCGAGAAGATCGCCGACCTGCGCCGCTTCGAGCCCCGCGAGTTCGTGAAGGCCCTGTTCGACTAGCGGGCAGGGTACGGAACTCGGCGACGTAGCTGCTGAAGGGCGATCAGACTTCCTCGTCGGGCAGGAGCGTGCGGAGCAGCTCGTCGTCAGGGCCGAGCGGGCGCCAGCCGGGCGGCGGCGGTGTCTCCAGAAGCGCGTCGCCGGCCCGATCGACACGCTCCTTGTGCGTTTCTGGAGCGTCGGCGAACCAGCAGCCAAGCGCCTTGGCGACCTGGAAACGGGATGCGTCGTCCAGCACGGCGGGCCAGCCGTTGGGCAGGCACTCCCACAATTTGCGCGCGAGCACGTCGCGCACGAAACGTGTGACCTGATTGCGCCGCTGTGCCTCAGCGTGCAACCCACCCAACACCTGCACCCCAGCAATGTCGTCCTTGCCAAGCTCCTCCGCCAGTTCAACCAGCGAGGCGGTAGGGCGTGCCTCGGCAAAGGCGGTCAACGAGTCGTAACCACGCTCGCGGACTCGTTCATAGAGGCGTACCTTCCAATTGCCCTGCCAAGAGCGTCCGTCGGTCATCGCCTCGTTCCGGGAGTGAAGTTCATTGGGATGTCGTAGAACTTCATGCGCTCAGCGACGATGTCCAGGATCTCGTTGTGGGTCAATCTTCGACGTGTCTTGGCCTCGGCCTTGAGCAGCGTCTCCATGATCATCCTGTTCCACTCGCCGGGCCACATGCGTCCCAGGCGCCAGTCGCCCCCGCCATGGACGGCCTGGTGGTGTGCTTGCTCCAGCCTGACGCAGAACTCGTCGATGTCCATGTCGCCTGTGAAGCCGCGCTTCTCGAACCAGACGCGGTGCTCGTCCGGCATCACGTGGTGCCTGGGCGCCTCGGACATGCCCGCTCCCGCTTTGCCCGTCTCACGCATGGCGCGAACCTCGGGCCCGTCGCCCAGTGCCTCTCGCACACCCTTGGGCAAGTCCCCCTGTGCCATCAGCACCTGGCCCGCGTGAATGCGGACGGCCGAGCTGACAACGGGAACGGAGAGGACGCCCGCCTGCACGAGTCGGCGAACCATCTCTGCCCACTCGGCGGAGACGACGAGCCGCGAGCCCGCCATCACCCCTCCCGAGCCCATCACCAGGCCCACGCCCAACGTAGCGGGAGCCGCGGGCGGTGGCCGGGGCAATGACAGCCTCAGCGTGGAGACCATGACAAGCATCTCCACGAACTGCGCCGCCGCCATGATCTTTCCGGCACGTTCCATGGCCGAGCGCGCTCCATCACGGATGGCGCTGAACTCACGGGTGAGCTGCCCCATCAACCCGGGCATCGCGAGGGCCGCGGCCTCCACCCGTGCTGGATCCCCAGAGGAGAGCGCCGCCAGGGTGGGCTCGATCAATCGCTGCACTCGCTGCATGTCCAGAAACAACGTCTCGACACCATAAGCAGGGCACTGCCGAAGCACCGTGTCAGCCAGGTGCAGGTAATCGAGCCAGGCGGCCAGCAGCATGGCGCCGAACATGGCAGCCTCGAGCCGGGGGCCCGTCATCCGCAGGAGGGCCATCTGCATGTCCGGGTCATCTACTTGCGAGGCCGTATTCGCCAGCGTGGTGGAGCCCCGGAGCGAGCCATCAAGCCATGGGAGTTGGCGGGAGCCGTAGTCGAGGTAGCGGGTGAAGACGCCGTCGGTCAGGCCCCGGTTACCCTGGCCCGGTGGGCGGGCGGCCAGCTTGGAGAGGGCGCTGGCGGTGGTACCCGTGGACCTCTTCAAGCCGTCCACGGCAGCGAGCACTGCCCGCCGGGCCAACTCCGCCTCGTCATCGGAGAACAGCGGTGAGGAGTTCGGAGGCTCCTCGCTTGTGCCGCTGGTGGACGCGCTCCCACTGGCCGCATACGGCGCGTAGCGCAGGTCCCTCCTCCGGCCGGAGGCTGGAGCCGTGCAGTTCGTCGTCAACAGGGCAGCAACCAACAACCACGATGGCAGAACCTGGGCACGGGCCATCGCGTCGAACCGCTCGGCCTACTGCTGCATCATGGGCCCCAGCATCTCCTCGAGCAGCTTCTGCGTCTCCGCGTCCAGCTTCATGTCCCCCATGCCTCCCATGAGGGACTCCAGCGTCGGTGCGCCCAGGTCCTCGTCCCCCTTCGCCTCTTCCCACCAGCGCTTCTGGATGCGCTCCAGCGCGCCCGCGCTCGAGGGGCTCGCCTTCGCCAGTTCCTTCCGGAAGCAGTCCGCGCACGCCCACTTGTAGCGGTACGTGTCCACGTACGAGCGCAGCGCCCGGTTGAACGTCTCGTCTCCCACCAGCTTGCGCGCCGCGTGGAACATCAGCGGCGCCTTGCCGTAGACGATCGCCCCGTACTCCATCGAGTTGGAGAACGTCTCCGTCGGCCGGTGCGCCGGCCCGTCCTCGCCTCCCGACATCCGGTACAGGTGGTACGAGGACACCAGCGTCTCCTGCCGCAGCGCATCTCCCGCCGCCTTCCCGTGCGCCCACTCGAAGTACAGCACCGAGGCGTACTGCGTCAGCGCCTCGTCCGCCACCGGGTCCTTGATCGGATCCGTGCCCACCAACCCCGCGAAGTACTGGTGCCCCACCTCGTGCGCCACCGTGAACTCCAGCGTGCGCTCCAGCGTCTTCCCGATGTTCCCGAACGGGCTCGCGTCCCCCGCCAGCCCCCCACCCTGCGCCGCCCCCATCTGCTGCATCATCCCCTGCAGCATCTCCATGCCCGGCACGCCCTCGAAGATGCTGTTCGGATCCGTCACTCCCCGGTACAGCGAGGTGCCAATCGTGATCAGCCCCTGGAACTCCATACCGCCCGCACCGTCCGACAGCGGCGCCTCCACCACCCGGAACGTCTTGTACGGCAGCGCCCCCAGCTTCTTCTCGAACACCTCCAGCGCCGACGCCGTGTACTGCAGCACCCGCTTGCCCACCGCCGCGTTGCGCTTGGCGTAGAAGCTCTCCACCGTCACCCCGTCCACCGTCTTCGTGGCCACCTCGTAGCCCTTCGAGACGAACACCGGGAAGTCCCGCACCAGCGCCGCCGCGTAGCTGTAGCGCCGCAGGCCCGACTTCTCCGGCACCTCGCCCATCGCCATCCCCGTGGCATGCACGTCCCACCCCGACGGCACCGACACCGTGGCCAGCACGTGCGAGGGCTCGTACAGCGCCAGGTCTCCAATCCCCGACGGTCCCGCCCACGGTGTCCCGTCCGAGTTCATCGGCGGCATGAACGGCACGATGCCCACCAGGCTCACGAACTCCGGAGTCGCCGAGAAGGCACCGTAGTCTCCCGGCGGACCCGAGCTGCCCAGCGCTCCCAGCAGCGAGCCCACGTTCTTCTTCGCCGCCGGCACCTTGGCCTGCAGCGCCACCTCCACCGTCGCCATCGCCCCCGGCTCCAGCGGAGGATCCACCGGCAGCCGGATCAGCGTGGGCTCCGGCCGATCCATTTCCACCGGCTTGCCGTCCACCTTCGGCTCGGACAGCGTCACCGCCCGGCCCGTGGCCGCATTGGGCGTCATCCGCAGGTACACCTCGGAAATCTTGCGGGCCTTGGCGCGCACCTCCACCTGCACCTTCCCCTTCACCTCCCGCTTGGCCGGGTCCACCTCCAGCTGCACGCGGTACAGCGGCAGGTCCTCCAGCGTGCCGAGCACCTTCACCGCCCGCTCCTTCTCCGCGGGCTTGAGGTGCTGCAGGCACAGCTGCACCTCGGGCGAGCCTCCGGCCAGGGCCGGGGCCGGCACCAGGGCCAGCACGGAGAGCAGCACGGGGATCCACCAGCGAGCAGTGAGCGCCATAGGGGGAATGCTAGTTGACCCCTCTGCAAATCGCTCGCTACAAGCCTGTAGGTAATGACCCCACGAACACTCGTCCTGGCCGCTGTGGCTGCCTCATTTCTGGCGTGCGTGAAACAAGTGCCCGCTACACCTACCCGGAGCGGCCCCCCGCGGCCCGTGCAGCTACTGGCGGAGACGGCCGAACGGGAGACCTCGCAGATCCAAGAGCGGCGCGAGGACGTGGAGATCGACACCCGGGACTTCGAGCGCACCCCGCGCGTGGTGGCCACCGGAGAGACGCCGCTATTGCGGCTGGAGGGCGCGCGCGCGCGGCTCTACGGCGACGCGGCGGGCAAGGAGGGCTTCTCGGTGGACAACGTCGTGCTGCTCGAGGTGCTCGACGAGCGCGGCAAGGTGCTCAACCGCGGCGCGGTGGGCTTCACGGACCTGGTGATGATCGGCAAGGAGCAGGTGGACAGCGTGGGCCGCATGTCCTTCACCTTCGAGCCGGGCGAGGTGGAGGTCACCCACCTGCTGCCCGAGAGCGCGCCCTTCAAGGTGCGCGCCACGGTGCTGGACTACTCAGGCGTGGGCCGGGTGAGCAACGTGTACCTGTTGCTCGAGTCCCGCGGTGGCAGCGCCGAGGATGATCTGCGCGGCCAGTAGCCCTAGAACCGGACGACGCCGTTGAGCGTCCCGTCGCAGGGCCCACCGCAGACATCATCCGCGGACAGCGGCTTGGTGGAGCTCTGCGTGGCCAGCACCGTGCCCGCGGCGGCGGCTGCCACCGCCGCGCCCACGCCGGCCCAGACGTACCAGCGCTTGAACCATGGCCGGTTCTCGGCCACCACCGTCGGCTCCGGCTCGGTGAGCGGCGGCACCTGGGGCTCGGTCGTGGAGGGCGGATTGGGAACGATGGACGGCTCCGGCTGCGGGCGCACCGGGCGATCCGCGACGGCTTTGGGCTTCAGGTGGGCGTTGACGGTGTAGTCCCGGCCCGCGCGGATGGCGAGCTTGTTGACCTCGGGCTCAAAGCCATCGCGGCTGACGACAATCTCATGCGAGCCCGGCTTGAGCT
>DASVVJ010001223.1:0-2935 GCA_036389955.1 Myxococcaceae bacterium | reverse complement strand
CCGGGGATGATGCCGGGGCCGCGATCCAGCTCGCGGTAGAACTGAAGCACGCCGGGGTACACCGTCTTGGGCGGGTAGCGCGTGTCCTTCCAGTTGAGGATGAAGGTGTCGTCGATGTCGCTGAGCACCTTGTTCTCGCCGCTCGGAGCGGTCTCGGCCTCGCGGCGGATGTGATCGAGGATCTCCTGGCGGACCGCCGGGCTGTCCACGTCGGAGAACACGAGCTGCTGCAGATCGTGGTAGCTGCCGCGGCCGTCGAGCAGGTTCTTGAACTCGGTGAGTTCACGGCCGCGCACGCCGAGGAACAGGGCGCGGATCATCCGCTCGGCCAGGGAGTGGGTGATGCCGCGCTGGAGCGCGAACATCAGGCCGGCGCGCACGGGGAGCCCCAGCTCGTGAGCGCGCTTGACGCACAGCAGCTCCAGCAGGGCGGTGAGGTGGTCCGGACCGACGACGCGGTTGTCCACATCGGACAGCAGGGCATCCACGTTCACGTTGGTGATGAGGTGGTTCAGCTCGACGGCGGTGGCGCTCTCGAAGAGCTTGAGGATCTGCTGCTCCTCGAGCCGGTTGGTGTGCCCGGTCATCAGAGCCCGGAGCGTCTGAAGCTTCTGGGTCGCGGTAGAGGTATCCACGGCCCTGGAGCCTAACCCGGTTCGTGACAAAGGTGCCCTGGGCCTGCTTCGCTGGAGTCCGAAATGCCGCCCGCTGCCTCCGAGTCTCCGCTGCTGCCCCTGCCTCCGGACGAGGTCCATGTCTGGATTGTGGAGCCGGAGAAGATCACGGAGCCCAGGCTGCTGGAGCGGTACCACGCGCTGCTGGACAGCTCGGAGCGTGAGCGGCACCAGCGCTTCCACTTCGAGAAGCACCGGCACCAGTTCCTCGTCTCGCACGCGCTGGTGCGCCTGAGCCTGTCACGCTACGCGCCGGTGCCGCCCGAAGCCTGGTCTTTCACCTTGGGCACCCATGGCCGCCCGGAGGTGACAGGGCAGGGGACTCCCCGGCTTTACTTCAACCTCTCCCACACGGACGGGATGGCCATCTGCGCGGTTTCGCTCGAGCCCGAGGTGGGCGCGGATGTGGAGGACACGCTGCGGCATGGGATGACGGTGGAGGTAGCGGATCGCTTCTTCGCCCCCACCGAGGCTGCCACGCTCCGGGCGTTGCCGGAGGAGCGCCAGCGCGAGCGCTTCTTCGAGCTGTGGACCCTGAAGGAGGCGTACATCAAGGCCCGAGGGATGGGACTCTCCCTGCCGCTGGAGCACTTCGCCTTCGAGCTGCGGCCCGGAGAGCCACCGCGCATCACCTTTGATCCGCGCCTGGTGGACGAGCCCTCGTCATGGCGGTTCTTCCAGCTTCAGCTCTCGGCGCGGCACCAGGCGGCGCTGGCGGTGCGCAGGGCCGCGGGCCTGCCGCTCAAGGTGCGCACTTTCCCCTCTCCCTTCGGGAGAGGGACGGGGTGAGGGTTCCGCGGTGCTCCAGTCTCACCCGAGCCGGTACTTGATGTCCTGGCCCAGGGTGAGCTGCTCCTTCACTGGGACGGTGATGTCCTCCTTGGTGATGTACGTCTTGCCCCGGGCCAGGTTCTTGTTGGCATTGAACGCCGCGTTGGTGGCGCTGCCCTGCTCGTAGCACTTGAACGTTTCCGGCTCGCCAATGGCCGCCGGGCAGATGATGCACGCGTAGACATCGCTCAGGCTCAGCAGGGGCTTCTTCTTCGCGTTCTTCCAGTACAAGAAGTACTGGTACACGTAGTCGAGCTGCTGGACCTCGGTCATCGCCTTGAGGGCCCCCACGGTCGTCTTGAGATCCTTCGCGGCCGTGGGCGTGAACTGGATCAGCCCGTACGCCTCATGGCCGCCCCGGTTCTTGGTGCTGGCCTTGAACTCCCGCCCCGTCTCGAACGCCATGCAGGCCATGAGGTAGTTGGCATCGACCTGCAGCTGCTTGGCGATGCCGAACAGCTTCTCCCGGAACTCCTTGCTCACCACCTTGCCGAAGACGAGCGCGCCGGTCACCTTGTTGGGACTGGTTCCGATGTCGATGCTCACCGGGGAGACCGGTGTGCCCAGCACCTTGCCCTCCTTGTCCTCCACGCAGGCCTGCAGCCGGAACTTGCCCTTGCCTTTGCCCTCGAGCGCGGGCCCGAGCACCGAGACGAGCTGCGGATCCGCGATACGGGCCTGGAGCAGCCCCTGGGAGTCACACAGGCCTCCGGTGCCCTTGGCCAGGTCATACCGGAACTTCACCTGCAGCATGGGGATGGGATCCGGGAGGTCCGCGGCAATCTCTTGCATGCGGAAGACGAGCGCGGCGCCGTTCTTCCCATTGGGAATGTGGCGGGCCCGGGCCTGCAGCAGGAGGTACGACGCCTCATCGGTGAGCTTCACGGACTTCACCGCCAGGTCGCTGAGCCGGGGCGTGGCCTCGTAGGCCTGCACGCCGAGGGGCGGCGCGGCGACGCTCTCTCCCCACAGCTTCGCCTCGGGCTTGCTCACCTTCGCCTGGAACTTCACCTTCTTGCCGTAGACGCGCTTGTCGTCCAGCGGCACAAGCGCCTCATACAGCCGGGGGTTCTCCGCCGTGGGCTTGGCGTCGAGCTTCACCACCTCGCTCTGGCCCGTCTCGTCCTGGATGGAGAAGGTGGGCGAGGCGTCCTTCCAGTAGGCGGTCTCGCCGACGAGCTTGAAGTGCACCAGCAGGTTCTTCTCGCGGACGCCCGCGGTGATGGCGCCGAAGTGGGGCAGCCGTATCGGCTTGACCTTCAGCTCCGAGGAGGCCACCGCCGTGGCCAGCTCCTTCGGCGTCTTGAGCTGCTTGTTCTGCCCGGAGCCGCTCTTCTTCGGCGGCTCGAGCCAGAGGTCGTCGTCATCGAAGGGAAGGAACTGCGCCTGGTCGTACTTCATCACCGTGCTGATGGGCACGTAGTGCTCCG
>DASVVJ010001222.1:0-22241 GCA_036389955.1 Myxococcaceae bacterium | reverse complement strand
GACCCTGCTGCTCATCACCACGATGTTCCGCCTGGCGCTCACCATCTCCACCACCCGTCTGATTCTGCTCACGGGTGACCCGGGTGAGGTGGTCGTCGCCTTCGGTAACTTCGTGGTTCAGGGCAACTTCGTCGTCGGCGCCATCATCTTCGTCATCCTCACGGTGGTGAACTTCATCGTGATCTCCAAGGGCTCGGAGCGTGTGGCCGAAGTGGCCGCCCGCTTCACCCTGGACGCCATGCCCGGCAAGCAGATGTCCATCGACGCCGACATGCGCGCCGGCTCCATCGACATGGAGGAGGGCAAGCGCAAGCGCCGAGACCTGGAGCGCGAGAGCCAGCTGTTCGGCGCCATGGACGGCGCCATGAAGTTCGTGAAGGGCGACGCCATCGCGTCGATCATCATCACCGTCATCAACATCGTCGGCGGCCTCATCATCGGCGTGATGCAGAAGGGCATGGAGGTCGGCGCGGCCGCCCAGAAGTACGCCCTGCTCACCATCGGTGACGGTCTGGTGGGCATGATCCCCGCCATCCTCATCTCCACCTGCGCCGGTATCATCGTGACGCGCGTGGGTGGTGACGAAGAGGGCAACCACCTGGGCAAGGACGTGGGCACGCAGCTGACCGCGTACCCGAAGGCGATTCTGATCGCCGCCGGCATGCTCACCGTGCTGGCCCTCATCCCTGGTCTGCCCACCATCCCCTTCCTGGCGCTGGCCGGTGCAGCGGGCTTTGGCGGGTGGACGCTCCTCAAGAAGCAGACCGCGGACGCCGTGGCCGAGGAGAGCGGTGGCGGCATGACCCCCTCCGAGTCGGAGAACGGCACCCCCGCCTCCGCCGAGCCTCCGCCCAAGGAGCCCATCAACCCGGACTCCGAGCTGTTCGTCCCCGTCGTCACTCCCATCGTGCTGGAGGTGAGCGACGCGCTGGTGCCCTTCGTGGACTCGCGTCAGGACAACGGCAAGTTCCTCTTCGAGCTCATCCCGTTCATGCGTGATGGTCTCTTCGTGGAGCTGGGCACGCGCTTCCCCGGCGTGCGCGCCCGCGGCAACTCGGGCCTGCCTCCCGGTGCCTACCAGATTCAGATCAACGAGGTGCCCGTCGTCACCGGCCAGGCCACCATTGGCCACGTACTGGTGAATGACACGGTGGACCGGCTCAAGCTGATGAACGTGCAGGGCTTCGAGGCCATCAACCCCGCCACCCGTCAGCCCGCCGCCTGGGTGCCCGAGCAGTACAAGGACACCCTAGAGGCCGCCGGCCTCACCACCTGGGACGTGCCCGGCTACATCATCCTCCACCTGGCCGCCATCCTGCGCCGCAACGCCCGCGACTTCGTCGGCGTCCAGGAGGTCCAGACGATGCTGGACCAGCTCGAGAAGGCCTTCCCCGCCATCATCAAGGAAGTCGTTCCCAAGGTCGTCAACGTCCTCAAGCTCACGGACATTCTGCAGCGCCTCGTGGAGGAGGAGATCTCCACCCGTGACCTGCGCGGCATCCTCCAGTCCCTGGCCGAGTATGGGCAGGTGGAGGCCGACAACGTGATGCTCACTGAGCACGTTCGCGCGTCCCTGCGGCGCTACATCTCGCACAAGTACGCGCGCGGCACCGGCACCCTCGTGGTGTACCTGCTGGATCCGCAGATCGAGGAGGCCATCCGTGGCTCCATCAAGCGGACCTCTGCTGGTACGCACCTGGCCCTGGAGCCCGAGCTGGCTCAGGAGATCGTTCAGGCCGTGAAGGCCGAGTGCGGTCACCTGCCTCCCAGCGCCCAGCGGCCCGTCATCCTCACCGCCATGGACATCCGGCGCTACGTGCGCAAGCTGCTCGAGTACGAGTTCAATCCCCCGTTCTCCGTGCTCAGCTACCAGGAGCTCGCGCCGGACCTCAACATCCAGCCCGTGGCTCGTATCGCTACCCGGTAACGGAGGTTCTTGGGTGAGGGGCGCGGTAACCCTCACCCTGTCCCTCTCCCGAAGGGAGAGGGGAGGGGGCGCGGCGGTGTCAGGCTCCCGCGAGGACCGCGATGATCAGGCCGATCGCCAGCAGGGCGAATACGCCCATCAGCACCAGCGGCACCATCTTCTGCGCGTCGAAGCCTCCCATACGGCCTCCGCTCTCCATGCTGTCGCCCGGCCTCGGGCGCATCCGGGGCGGCGGCGGCTCCATCGGCTCCGGCGCAGGAGGATCCTCTGGCGGCGGCAGCTCGGCGGCCGGCTCGGGGACTGGCTCCGGCTCCGGCTCCGGCTCCGGCGGCGGGGGCTCCTCCGCCTTGGGCTCCTCCGGCGGCGGCGGTTCCTCGACCTTGGGCTCTTCTTCCTTCGGCTTCACCTTCTTCGCGACCGCCGAGGCCCGTGGCGCGGGCGTGTGCTCTTCCTCCTCGTCACCGCCCTCGTCTTCCGCGACCGGCTCGTCCGGAAGCTCTACCGCGGGCGCCGCCGCGTCCGAAGGATCCACGTAGAGCAGACGGACGTTGCCCACCTCGAGCTCGTCTCCGTCCTTCATCGTCTTGCGGTTGACTTTCTTCTTATTGACCTTGATGCCGTTGCGGCTGTTCAGGTCCTCCACGTGCGTGCCTGACCAGTCACGCCGCAGCTTCACGTGGCGCCGGGAGATCAGGTCATCCTTGAAGATGATGTCCGCCGTCTCGTCCCGGCCGATGATGAACTCCTGCGCATCGCCCATCTCAATGCGCTCGCCCTCGCGAGGGCCTTTCATCACCCGGAAGTAGGGGCCATCTCCGCTCTTGATGCCCTTGATGGCGTCCTTCACCAGGCTGCGCGCCACGAAGGACGTCTTCTCCGAGCCCACGTTGATGGGCACGTCCGCCACGTGGGTGAACTTCACGTCGAACTGCGCAATGACGATGACGTCCCCGTTGCGCAGCCGGTGCTTCTCGCCCTTGGGCAGCGGCTTGCCGTTCACCTGCGTGCCGTACGCGCTGCCCAGATCCTCCAGGAAGAAGAGATTCCCCTCCTGGGAGATGCGGGCATGGTTGCGCGACACGGCCTGCTGCGCCAGCACCACCTGGCAGGCCTTGTCGCGGCCCAGGGTGATGTCGGCCTCGTCGAGCACGTGCTCGACGGGCTTGGCGGCATTGCCGGCCTCGCTGCGCTGCGTGACGGTCAGCCGAACGCTCATCGCGAGGACATCAATTCAAAGGAAGGAAGGCGGGGATCAGTAGGTGGTTTCGGAGAGGAACTTCTCGCACGTCTCGATCTCGTTGGGGAACTCGTCCGCGGTGCCGTACTTGAGGAAGTTCTTGCACGCAATGGTCGCCGCGTCCTTCTTCGCCTGCTCCTGGTACAGCTGGAACAGTGCGTAGTGGCACGGGGCGTACTTGCCGTCCAGCCGCACGCACTTCTTGTAGGTGCGCTCCTCCTCGGCCACCAGGCCCTGGCCGTTGTACTTCTGGCCCAGCGCGTAGAGCGACGGCGCGGAGTTCTCCGCCGTCTGCGTGTCCTTGTACTCCTTGAGCGCCGAGTCCGTCAGCGCCGCCTTGCGCTGGGCAATGGCCAGGTTGTTGAGGCACTGGGCGTTGCGCTGGTCCAGCGCCACGCAGGTGCTGAACGAGTCCTTCGCCTCGGCGAAGCGGCTGAGCTCCATCAGCGCCTGGCCGTAGTCATGGTGGAAGGCGGCCGCGTCGGGGGACAGCTGCACCGCGCGGCCAATGTGCCCGGCGGCCTCCTCGAACTTGCCCTGCTCGTAGGCGATGATGCCCAGCACGTGGTGCGCGTCGGCGATGTTCGGATCCACCGCGATGATGGTGTTCAGCTCCTTGCGGGCCTCCGGCATCTTCTCCATCTTGAGGAAGGCGAGCGCCAGGTTGTAGCGCGCCTCCAGGTAGTCCGGGTTCACCCGCAGGGCGCGCTGGAAGTTGTCGTGCGCTTTGCCCAGGGAGCCCTCGTTCATATAGATGAGGCCCAGGTTCTGGTAGGCCTGCGCCTGGTCCTGGTTGTAGCGCAGCGCCTTGATGAAGTGGTCCTTGGCCTCTTCGGTCTTGCCCGACTTGAGCTTGATCAGGCCCTTGTTCACCCACAGATCCGAGTACTGCGGAGAGAACTCCAGGCCCAGGTCGCAGTAGACCTCGGCACGTTCCAGGTCATTGAGGCCCAGCTGCTGGGCGCATAGCTCGTTGTTGAGGTACGCGCGGTCATGCACGGGAGGCTTGGAGACACAGCCCATCGCGGTAACGAGGGCCAGGGCGGACAGAGATCGGACAAAACGCATGGCGGCGCGAGTGTAGGGGAGGGCACGCGGAGGGATCAATTCCCCTCTGGTTAAAATCCTGCTGTTTTCCAAGGGTTACGCCGCTAGAGTCCCAGCCACCATGCGTACGCTCTTCTGTGCCCTTGGTCTCTTCATGGCCCTGCTCTGGGCCGCTCCTGCTCACGCCCAGTACGACAACAACAGTCTGGGCCTGTCGCTCGGTTACATGGACTTCAACCGGACGGCCGGCCTGGAGGGCGGCTTCTTCGTCGGGTTCGACGCCAGCCTCTATATCGAGAGCGGTTTCGAGGCGGTGTCGCTCACCAAGCTCACCTTCCCGAGGGATCCGGCTACCGGCAAGCGGATCATCGGCCTGGCTCCGTCCCTGGGCCTGCGCTACCTGTTCCTCGAGGAGTCGTTCCGCCCGTTCGCGGGCACCGACATCAGCTACCTGCTGGTGTTCCGGGCGAACGCCACCGGGCAGTACGTGGGCCTGGGGCCCAATGTGGGCTTCGAGTACTTCGTCGGGGACTCGGTGAGCCTGGGCCTGCGGGGGCAGTACAACTTCTACATCGCCCTCAATGAGAAGACGCAGACGTCGCTGACGTTCGGCGCCACGGCGGCGGCGTACTTCTAGGCGGCGGCGGGGCCCCGGGCCCGTGGGCCCGGCAGCCGGCCCTTCTTGCCCTGCGGAGGAATGAGGGCGGAGGCCACCAGCAGCGTCCACTTCTCGTCCGAGAGGTGGGCGGGCTTGTCCATGGCCAGTGCCTCCTGAAGCCGGGCGCTGAGCGCGGCGAAGAGCTGCAGCCGGGCCTCCATGCCCAACTCCTCGCGGCGCAGGGCGGACGAGAGGATCAGCTCGCGCTCCTCGGTGGAGAGCTTCTTCACCCGGGAGACGAAGAGGGGATCGGCCAGCAATTGCTCCTGGCCGGTGGTGCCCAGCGCCGAGGGGACCTTCAGCCGGCGCTCGCGCACGACGATGGTGCCCGCCAGCATGTCTCCCAGCCGCTGGTGCGAGCGGGAGATGAGGGCCGTGAGGCCTCCCACCAGGTACAGGAAGGGGAGCCGGTCCACCGGGCGGGCCAGGTTGCGCAACGCCGCGTGGTAGAAGCTGATGCGCACCCCGCTCTCCTGGATGACGCGCAGGTTCATGGCCCGCTTGCCCACCGTCTGCCCACTCCAGATGGTTTCCAGGGTGATGGCGTAGCCCCAGTCCACCAGGAAGTAGATGACGAAGCTCAGCGCGCTGGCGAAGCCCGGGAAGGCGGCCATCACCGTGTTGAGGGCCACCAGCACCGCCGAGGTGCCCGCGATGACGATGAGCGCGTCCATCAACCAGGCAAGGAAGCGCGAGTAGATGCCCGCGAGCGTGAAGCGGAACTCCACGTACTCTGGGGTGAGGACGGTATGGCTGCCGTCCAGCAGGGTGTCGGAAGCGGGCGTCACGGGGCCAGTCTAGGCCAGAGCGCCCTCCAAGCGGAGAGGCGTTCATTCCGGAAAGCCCCGGGACTGAGGTAGGATGGGTGCCTCTCCATCGTGGCAGCTTCCGAGTCTTCCTGGGGCCAACGCCTGTGGCCCGCGGCGACCTTCCAGTTCGCCCTCATCGCCGGTGTGACGCAGCTCAAAACGGCTGCCAACGCCCTGGTGTTGTCGCGCTTTGAGTCCCAGGCGCTGCCCTACCTGTACCTGACGGGCGCGCTGCTGACGGCGGCGCTGACGGTGCTGCCCAGGCCTCGCCCGGACTCGCCCACCGAATCTCCGGGGGTGCTCACCACGGTGGGCGCCGTCATCACGCTGGGGCTCGCGGCGATGGTGTCCGCGGGGCAGCGCATCCCCGCCATCGCGCTGTACCTGTTCGTGGATGCCTTCACCACGTTCGTCTCGCTGCGCTTCTGGGGGCGGATGTCGGTCGCGTTCGATGCGCGCGAGGCCCGGCGGGCCTTCACCGCGCTCAACGGCTTCGGCATGGGCGGCGGCATTGTCGGCGGGCTCCTGGTGCAGGCCATGGCCGTGCGGTTGGGCACCTCCATGGTGGTGGCCAGCGGGGCGGTGGGGCTGCTGGTGGCCGGCATCGTCTTCCGGTTCCACACCGGGGTGGTGGCCGCGCCGGCGCGCTCCCGGCACGCGGCGATGACCGCGGCGCCCTGGCGCTACTTCGCTCAGAGCCCGTATGCCCAGGTGCTCGGGGCGCTGGGCATTGCCTTCGCCGTGCTGTCGGCCTTCGTGGACTACCTGTTCCGCCTGCGCGTGGAGGGCACGCTCAGCGAGGACGCGATGGCGGCGCTGTTCGGCTCGCTGCAGCTGTGGATTGGCCTGTTCTGCGTGGGCTTCCAGCTGGTGGTGGCCGAGCGGCTGCTCCGGAGGTTGGGCCTGCTGAGCTACCTGGCCCTGGTGCCGCTGGTGCTCGCGCCTCTGGCGGGCGCCACGCTGATCACCCCGAACCTGTGGCCGGTGTACCTGCTGCGGCTGGTGGAGACGGCGGTGAGCTACTCCATTCTGCCGGTGGGCATTCAGCTGCTGTACGCGGCGGTGCCGGACGAGCAGCGCGAGTCGGTGCGCGGCGCGGTGGATGGGCTGCTGCGCAAGGCGGGCGTGGTGCTGGCTGGCGTGCTGCTCATTGGCGCGGGCCGGGCGGCCACCGGCATGAGCATGGCGGTGGCGGTGGTGGGGCTGTGCATTGCGCTGGGCGTGCTGCTGCTGCGGCTCAAACCCGCGTATGTGGAGGCGCTCGAGGAGCGGGTGGGCGCCCCCGTCGAGGATGAGGTGGAGCTGGGCCGCGCCACCCAGAAGCTGTTGATCGACTCGCTGGGCGCCGAGGCCCCCGAGCGCGTGCTGCGCGCGGTGGACATGATGGCGCAGGCGGAGGTGCCGCTGCGGCAGCACCTGCCCGCGCTGCTGAGCCACCCGAATGAACGGGTGATGGAGCGTGGCGTGGAGCTGGCGCTGGAGCTGGGGGCCTACGAGACGGCGCCCACGCTGGAGCGGCTGGTGGAGAGTGGGCCCCGGCGCCCGCGAGACCAGGCGGTGTGGGCTCTGGCGCGTCTGTCTCCCGAGCGGGCCGAGCGCCTGCTGCCGGCGCTCCTGGAGCATCAGGATGTGGGGCTGCGCTGCGCCGCCATCGGGGCGATGCTGCACGCTCAGGGCAACAGCGCGGCGCTCGCTTCGCTCAGTGGGCTGCTGGCCCGGGGCGCTCAGGCTCCAGTGGCCGAGCGGCGCGAGGTGGCCCGTTTGCTCGGGCGGCTGAAGGATGCGCGGTTCGCTCCGGCGCTGGCTCGCTATTTCGCCGACGCGGACAGCTCGGTGCGGCGCGTGGCCATCGAGGCCGCGGGCGTGGGCCGCTACCTGGAGCTGGCGCCCCGGTTGCTCACGTTCCTCACCTGGCGCGAAGAGCGGCGCAGGGCTCGCGAGGCACTCGCCGAGCTGGGCGATCAGGTCATGCCCCTGCTGGAGGTGACGCTCAACAACCGCGCCACCCCGCTGGCTCAGCGGCTGCAGCTGCCACGTGTGTTGCGCCTTATCGGCACGTCCGATGCGCTCCACGCGTTCCTGTTCTCCAACGTGCGCGATGACGCGTTCCTGCAGTTCCGCATCTGCGCGGAGATGTCCCGCCTGCGCGACGAGCACCCCGAGCACCCGGTGGATGCCTCGCGCGTCCGTGAGGCGGTGGGGCGGCGCCGGGACACCTACCGCGAGCTGGTCGAGGCGTTCCGGGACCTGCGCGCGGCGCTGGGGGACAACTCGCTGCTCACCCGCGCGGTGGGAGACCGGTTGGATCAGGCGCTGGAGATGTGCTTCTTCCTGCTGGGGCTGCTGCACACGCCCCAGACGATGCGCCGGGTACACCAGCACCTGGTGGGCAAGGACCCGCGCCGCCGGGCTTACGCGCTGGAGCTGATGGAGAACCTGCTCGCCGAGGAGGATCGCGAGCTGGTGATGGAGCAGATCGAAGCCCACCACCGCGATCTGCCCCCCGGGGCCGCGGGGCGGCTGGAGTCGCACCTGGAGGTGCTCACCCAGAGCGAGGACGGGGTGCTGCGCGCCTGTGCCCGGTACGTGGCCAAGCGGCAGAGTTCCCTGGTCGTGCCGCCCTCGCAGGAGAACGACATGAGTGAAGCGACCGTACAGAAGATGTTCGCCCTGGAAGGCGTCAGCGTCTTCTCCCAGAGCGACGTGGACGACATCGCGGCGGTGGCGGCGGTGGCCCGCGAGGTGCGCTTCCGCGCCGGTGAGCGCATCTACAGCCAGGGCGACCCGGGCGACGCGCTCTACGTCATCGTCGAGGGCTCGGTGGACCATATCCGTGACGGCGAGCACGTCATGCGGATGCAGGCCAAGGAGACTTTTGGCGACGTGAGCCTGCTGGATGGGGCGCCGCGCCCCACTGATGTGGTCGCGGTGGAGGACACGCGCGTGCTCGTCATCGACCGGCGTGACTTCCTCGATCTGCTCGCCGACCGCCCGGAGCTGCTCACCGGCTTCTTCCGCGCGGTCAGCCAGCAGATCCGAACGCTCATCGACCTGCCGGCGACCCGGCAGAGCGGGGAGCTGCTCGAGTCGACGCCTTCCTTGGACCCGCTGACCACCACCGCGCGCGAAGAGACGATTCCCCAAAAGGAGTGAGGCCCGCGCCGCGAGCCCACCGGGGCGCTACGCCGCGTGGGAAGAAGGCGTGGCCGGCGGGGCCGAGGGAGCGGCCAGCTCCGTGGGCGCGGCCGGGGTGCTGGCCCGATGTGCCAGCACTAGGTGCGCGGCGGCCACCGGGATGAGCGGACGCAGGAAGCACTTGAACAGCGGCAGGATCGCCAGCGCGCGGATGACACCCAGCCCGGCGAAGGCCCACGGCTGCTTCTCCAGCTCGACCGCGGGCGAGAAGACGCCGCGGGTGCGGTTCTCCCAGAACTGGCCGTACTTCTGGAGGAAGCCCCACCGGAAGCCGGGCACCTTCGTGGTGAGCCACGTCCAGCCGCGCAGGAACCAGGGCGCGCGGCCGGAGGTGTCCTCCCAGGAGTGCGCGGTTTTCGAGGCGGTGAACACCACCAGCCAGTACGCGCTCCACAGCGGGACGAGCACGGCCATCATCTCGTCCGTGTAGCGCCAGGGGGCCGCGAACAGGAAGAGGACGGGCAGCCCCGCCAGGAAGACCATGAACGCCCGCACGCGCCGGGAGATCTTCTTGGCCATCCACGGCACATCCAGACGGATGCTTGGAGTAATGGGCCCGTCCTCGGGCTCGATCTTCGTGAGGAGGCTGGCGTCCCGGGAGATGGCGTCGTGGTAGTCGCGTGACAGGGCGATGACCACCCACTGGATGATCTGCAGGGTGGCGAAGATCGCCGCCCAGAACTCGAGCTTGCTCACCTGCAGTTTCGTGATGACCCGGGGGCCCTTCCTGGGCGTCTCGCCGGAGTCCCCCTTCGCCGGGGCAGGCGGTGGCTCGAGGCTGACTGGTGAGGAGTTCAGGTTGGCAATCAGCTCGCGGGCTTCGGGGGAGAGTTCAGCCTGAGCGTGCCCCACCTCCAACTGGACGTTCTTGAGCGCCTCGCGCGCCGCTTCCACGGCCTCCGCGTGGCTCGTGGACCGCTGTGCCGGGTGTCGTGCCTGCTCCCGGGCCGAGTCGACCGCGTCGGTGGCCGAGCGCTTGAGCATCACGCCCAGAGAGACGATGACCAGGCACTGCACGGCGGCCACCTTGAGGTAGCGCCGCCAGGCCGCCTCGTCCGTGCGCAGCGCACGCGCCAGGTGAAACGGCAGGCTCAGCCCGTGGATGAACTGCCGGATCGGGTGCTTGGGAGGCGTCACGTCCCCCTGGGGAAAGTGCAGTGCGCCCTGGCGCACATGTTCCCACATCTTGCTCCCCAGGGAGTGGTGCTCTCGTGGGGGTTCCCCGGCGCCGCCTCCGGAAGAGGGGGCCGAGGCGTCTGTCCTGGTGCGCTCCGACACGCCTCGGACGGTAGCACATGCACGGCGGGCCACCGGGAACCTGCCTGCCTGCCTGAACTGTGCTAGAGGGCGCCCCGTGAACCTGAACTCTCTCCGAGCCCTCGTTCGTCGTGACTCTTCCCCTCTGACCGTCCCGGGAGCCGCTTTCCGGCGCCGCGCCACGGGCGCCCTGGCGGTGGCGCTCCTGGGAGGCCTGGCCGCGTGCGAGAAGAGCACCCCTCCGGCGCCGCCTCCTCCCCCCCAGGCCAAGGCCGATGCGGGGGACCCGGGCGCCGCTGCCGCCGCGAAGCCCCAGACGGTGACGCTGATCGTGACGGGAGGCGTGGGTGGCCAGCTGCTGCCCGAGGGTGAGGGGGCTCCGGCGAAGGCCGGCGCGGCCGAGGCCCTGGGCCGCTGGGTGGCCGAGGAGAAGCACTGCGCGGGCCCGGTGAACGCGGAGGGCCAGGCGGCTTGCGGCGCGGGGGCCACCACGCTGGTGCTCGGCACGGGCGACCACTGGAACGGCCCGGCCATCTCGTCCTTCTTCGTGGGCGAGACGACCTCGGCCGTCATGGCGCGCATGGGGTATGCCGCCTCGGCGCTGGGCAACCACGAGCTGGACTTCGGGCGCGAGCAGTTCCTGCGCAACGCGAAGGCCGGCCAGTTCCCGTTCCTCGCCGCCAACCTGAAGGTGAAGGACGCGGCGGTGGCCAAGGACATGGAGCTGCCCGCGTTCAAGGTCTTCGATCGCAAGGGCCTCAAGGTGGGAGTGGTGGGCCTTACCTCGCCCAAGACGGTGACGACGTCGATGGCCGGGCGCGTGGAAGGCCTGGAGATGATTGGCACCGAGGAGGCGCTGGCCAGCGCGGTGCCCGAGGCGCGCAAGGCGGGCGCGGAGCTGGTGGTGGTGCTGGTGGACACCTGCCCCACCGAGCTGCAGCCCACGGTGGAGAAGCACCCCGAGTGGAAGCTGGCGCTGGTGGCCGGTGGCCGCTGCCCGCAGCCGGTGAACACCAAGGCGGGTGAGACGCAGCTGGTGTCGCTGGATCGCGGCTTCGGCAAGTACCTGCGCGCGCAGGTCACCTTCGATCCGTCGAAGCCGGCGGGCGAGAAGGTGACGCAGATGGTGTCGCAGGTCGCCGAGGTGACCGGTGGCGCGGCCGCTCCGGATGCGGAGACGGCGCAGCTCATCGCCGGGTTCAAGACGGAGCTGGACAAGCGGCTGGGTGAGCAGATCGGCTTCACCAAGGCGGGCATCAAGCAGAACTCGCCGGAGATGGTGCGCTGGTTGGGGGGCGCCATGCGCTCGCGGCTGGAGGGCGCGGACGGGGTGCTGATCAACCGCAAGGGCATCCGGCAGGATCTGCCGGCGGGCCCCATCACCCTGGGAAGCATCTACTCGGTGCTGCCCTTCGAGAACTCGCTGATGCTCGTGAAGGTGAAGGGCGACGCGCTGGCGCAGCAGCTCGCCAACCCCGAGGCGCTGATGTCGGGCTTCGCGCCGGCGGGCAAGGGCAAGTTCAAGGACAGCAAGGGCAAGCCGCTGGACCCCAAGCGCGACTACATGGTGGGGACGGTCGAGTACATCTACTTCGGCGGTGATGGCTTCGAGCTGGAGAAGCTCGATCCGGAGCCCAAGGAGACGGGCATGGCCTGGCAGACGCCGGTCATCGAGTGGACCCGCGAGCAGGAGACCTCCGAGAAGAAGCCGCTCGAGAAGGCGCTGCCCAAGTAGTTCGCACGCCCGGTGCTGAAAAGAAGAGGGGCGGGACCCGGAGCAGGGCCCGCCCCTTTTTCATGCCCGGAAGCGGTCGGCTAAAAGGCGCTGCCGCTGGCACGTGTGCCGGGAGAGGCGCTGCCCTGGTTCAATCGCCAAATTCCGTGTTCAAGGGGGAGGTAAAGGTTCTCGGAAACTGGAATTGGAGGGTCAATTCACCCTGCTCAGATTCTTGGAAAGTGAAAATCAGACTCGGGGCACGAGAGTCTTCTCAGACACCTGGAGCGGCACCGGAGCGAGCGGTAGCGGCTACGAGTTGGACTACAGTCCGGCGCATGGACGTGGCGGACTTCATCGAGGCGAGGCGCCCGCGGTGGGAGAAGCTGGAGCGGCTGCTCGACAAGGCCGAGGGCGGTGGCCTGCGGGCGCTGAGCCTGGACGAGGCCAGAGCACTGGGGAAGATGTACCGGGCCGTCTCGAGCGATCTGCTCTGGGTACGCGCGCGCAGCGGCTCGGCGGATGTGAGCGCGTACCTGAATGATCTGGTGGGCCGGGCGTACGCGATCACCTACCCGGGCAAGCGGCCGCGGCTGGCGGATGTGTGGGGCTTCGTGGCGCTGGGCTTCCCGGCGCTGATGCGGCGTGAGTGGCGCATGTACATCGCCTCGGTGCTGATGTTCCTGGCGGGCATGGGCTTTGGCTACCTGGGCATGGAGATGGACCCGGACGCCGCGCACTACCTGGTGCCCAAGGAGCACCTGAAGCTGGACCCCATTGAGCGGGCCGCAGACGAGGCCGCAGGCGATGGGATGTCGGTGGAGCAGCAGGCGCAGTTCTCCGCGTTCCTGTTCACCCACAACATCCAGGTGGCCTTCCTGGCCTTCGCGCTGGGCATCACCCTGGGTATCGGCACGGCGTTGATGCTGTTCGTCAACGGGTTGTTCCTGGGAGCGCTGGCGCAGGTGTACGCGGCAAAGGGCATGGCCGGATGGTTCTGGGCGTGGATCCTCCCGCACGGCATTCCGGAGATCACCGCCATCTGCATCGCGGGCGCGGCGGGGCTCATCATCGCCCGGGGCATGGCGGCACCCCGGGGGCTGCCGCGGGGCATGGCGCTGAGGCAAGAAGCGGTGACGGCGGTGAAACTGCTCTTCGGCACACTGGCGCTGTTCGTGATGGCGGGCTTCATCGAGGGCACGGTGTCGCAGATTCACCCGCCCAAGCTGTCGGTGTCCTTCAAGGTGTCCTTCGCGCTGGCGGTGGGCGCGGGCGTCTACGTGTACCTGTGCTCGGCCTTCCTGCGTGCCCCCAGCGAGGAGACCTCGGGGGCCCGCATCCCGGCGGCGGGTGGAAAAGCCCTCGCAGAGCTTCTCGATTGAAGCGCTGGGCGCCCCTGGCTCTCGCGTCAGCCGTGGCGCTCTTCACGGGAGCCGTCTGGCTCAACGTCGACAGCCTCGCGGAGGCTTATGGCGATGGACCTCCGTATTACGGACGCACGACGAACATGGACAAGTGGAGCGATCCCGTACCGGTTCTGCTCGTGCTCGACGCTGTCGCGCTGACGCTGGTGGGCGTGCTGCTCGCGATCGGGCTCCGAGGGGTTCGGAAACCCTGAGGCGCTGAGCCTCTGGCAGACCCACCGCGTCGGCTTCCTCCATGTCGATGTCAGCCCTGTGTGGTTGGATGGCGGGCTGCGGTCATGAGGAGGGTGGCGGAGATGGAACGGTTGGGGCTGGTCGCGCAGGTAGAGGCAGAACTGGAGAAGATGCTCGCGTTGGGGCTGCTGCCGCCGGACGGCAAAATGCCCTCGGAGCACGGGCTGGCGCGCTGCTTCAAGGTCTCCCGAGGCACGGTGAGAGAGGCGCTGCGGAGCCTGTCGGCCAAGGGACTGGTGGAGCAATACCCGGGGCGAAGGACGCGCGTGGTGGCGTGGGACAGGCGCTGACGCTGGAGAACCTGAGCGTGGCGTTGACGGACAGTGGCCGGTTGCGTCCAGGGCGCCTGCAGTTGCTGGAAGGCTTTCTGGCCCTCAAGCGAGACATCACCGTGGAGCTGCTGGTGGCGTGCAGTGAGAGAGCCAGCGCGGTGGACCTGGAGGATCTGAGCCAGGCCTGCTTCGCGCTGGCGGATGCGGCCCGCTGGGACATGGGAGAGGGAAAGTGGGTGTGGCAGGAGTTCGCCCTGTTGAGACAGGCGGCATGCGCGGTGGAGCGGGTAGGGCACGTGCTGCTCATCCAATCGCTGGAGCGAGCGTTCCGAGGCATGGCGAAATGGGCGGTGCCGCACCTGGACACCGGTGCGGTGCAAGCGTGGGCCTGGTGCGCCTTTCAAGCTCTGGCGGATAAGGACATCCAGGCCCTGAAGCAAAAGCTGCCAGCATTGCTCCAGGCGAGTGATGAGCGCCTGCTGAGCCGCCTCGCGCCGCCTCACCCACCCACGGTGAAGAGCGAGTCTCACTCTACCGAGGCCGAGCCGCACCCAGATGAGCGCATTGCACTGGAGGCCGAGAGCCAGTCCTCACCGGAGCCAGGTGCTCGCGAGCCTCATCCCACCCAGGCCATGCCTCACCCTGACGAGCCGGGGGAGGCGCTGCCGGAGCGAGATATTCGCGAGCCCCATCCTCCCGAGGCTGAGCCGCACCGCAGCGAGCCCGTGGAGGCTTCGAGGGAGGCCCTGCCGGGGCAAGTTGTTCCGAACCTGTCCAACAGTTGGGCTGGGTGCTGCGAGGTGCCGCCGACGGGGGCCTTACCGCCGGAGCCCGTCTCCGTGGAATCCCGTCCCGAGCCAGCGCCTGTGGCGGTTCGGGAGGACAAGTCACACTGCGTTCGGGAAGACCGGGAGCGTTGGAGTGCATTCGACGCTTGTCCCGACCCCGGTGCCCCACCGTGCACCTTTTCGTGTTGACGACGGGGGGAGCCGCGAAGCGTTTGGCTACAGCACTCCGCGCGCCTTGATGTCCAGGTAGCGGTTGACGGCGGCCAGGCTCAGCTCGTCCGGCTGCACGTCGATCATCTGCACTCCGCCCATGCTCACCCGGGCCTTGAGCATCTCGCGGTCCGCGAGCAGCTCGGAGGCCACGGCTTGCTGAAAGGCTTCTTCCGGGCCTGGGGGCGGCTTTCGCAGCAGGCCCAGCAGTGCCGTGTCCTTCAGCGACAGGCACAGCGGCACATGGCGCCGCGCCAGCCGGTGCAGCGGGTCCACCATCGTGGAGGCCTGCTCCTCGTCCAGGAAGTCCGTGAAGACGCACAGCAGGCTGCGCCGGGTGAGCCGGACGTTCAGCTCCTTGAAGAGCGCCAGGTAGTCCACGTACGTGAGGCTTGGGGTGGCCGAGTAGAGCGTGTCGATGATCTTCCGGTACTGCCCGCGTCCGGCCTCCGGAGGCAGGTACGCCTTCACTCCGTCGGCGAAGACGGCCAGGCCCACCCGGTCCCCGTTGCGCACCGCCACGAAGGCCAGGAAGAGCGCCGCGTTGACCGCGTGATCCAGCTTGGTCAGTCCGTCCACCTGCGCCGCCATCGAGCGGCCCGCGTCCACGCAGATGAGGACTGACTGGGAGCGCTCCGACTCCATCACCCGCGTCACCGGCTTGCTGCGGCGCGCGGTGGCCTTCCAGTCCACGTCACGCACCGAGTCGCCCTGGGCATAGTCGCGCAGGCGGGCGAACTCACTGCCCCGGCCGTCGCGGCGCAACTGGCGCAGGCCCAGGTTCACCAGATCCAGCGCCGCGCCCGAGAGCAGCAGCCGGCTGGCCCCCCGTAGGTCCGGGAACACCGAGGAGTTCTGCGCCGCGGTGAACACCCGCTCGTGGTAGGTGAGCCCCAGCGGCCCCCGCACCCGTACGTGCAGATCCCCGAAGCTGAACTTGCCGCGCTTGGCCGGTGTCACCCGGTACACCCAGCGCGTGTGGCTCTTGGGCGCCAGGGTGAGCGGGGCCTCGTCTGGCACGGCGGTGAAGGACTCGGGCACGTCGTCGCGCACGCGCACCTGCACCGTCTGGCCCGAGCGGTGTACGAGTTCGATCTCCACCCGGTTGGGAGCGCCCACCGAGAGCTTCTGGGGCAGCTCCCGCTTCACCTCCAGCCGGACGCGGCGGGCCAGCGTGAAGTCCACCGCGGCCAGACCCACCACCAGCGCGTCCAACGCCAGCACCAGGCCGCCGTACTCCGGGCGGAAGCCCGCCGCCATCATGGGCACCGCCAGGAAGGCCAGCAACGCCCACAGGCGCGTGGTGGGAATCACCGGGGAACCTCGACCGACTGCACCACCTCGCGCAGCACGTCTCCCGGCGTGGCGCCATCCAGCTCCGCGTCCGGAGACAGCAGCAGCCGGTGCTTGAGCACCGGGCCCGCCAAGAAGCGCACGTCATCCGGGGTGACGAAGGCCCGGCCGCGCAGCGCCGCCAGCGCTTTGGACGCCAGCAGCAGGTGCACGCCCGCGCGAGGGCCCGCGCCCAGCCGGATGCGGCTGGAGTTGCGCGTGGCCGCCACCAGTTTGCGGATGTAGGCCAACACCGGTTGCTCCACCGTCACCTCGTTGAGCGCCACGCGAGTGGCCATCAGCCCGTCCTTGCTCACCGCCGCGCCCACGCCCGCCCGCGCCAGGTCTCCCGCGTCGAAGCCCCGGTGCACCGAGGCGAGGATGGCGTCCTCCTCCTCGGGGGCCGGGTAGCCCACCTCGATCTTGAAGAGGAAGCGGTCCAACTGCGCCTCGGGCAGCGGGTAGGTGCCCTCGGACTCCACCGGGTTCTGCGTGGCGAACACCGTGAAGAGCGGTGACAGGGTGATGTGGCGGCCCTCCAGCGACACGCTGCGCTCCTGCATCGCCTCGAGCAGCGCGGACTGCGTCTTGGCCGGCGCGCGGTTGATCTCGTCCGCCAGCAGCAGGTCCGTGAAGATGGGGCCGCGCACCAGCACGAACGACTGCGTCTTCAGATCGAACACGCTGGTGCCCAGGATGTCCGAGGGCATCAGGTCCGGGGTGAACTGGATGCGCTTGAAGTCCGCGCTCACGCTGCGCGCCAGCGCCTTGGCCATCAGCGTCTTGGCCACGCCGGGAACGCCTTCCAGCAGCACGTGGCCGCCGGCGATGAGACCGCAGAGCATCAGCTCGAGCGCCTCGTCCTGGCCGACGACCGCCTTGCGCACCTCGTTCAGCACGCCCTCGCGAATGGCGTTGGTGGCCTGCACGGCGTTGCTGTGGGTGGGCAGACCGAAAGAAGGGGCGGGAACAGAGGGGGTGTTCATGACTCCTCGGCGGGTACGGTGGGCGCGCGCGTGGGCCCGGTGGGATGGATGCGGTTGCGCAGCTCGGCGGCACGCGAGGCCAGCTGCTGGAGATCTTTGTCGCCGCTGGTTTCCTCCGCGCGGCGGGAGATGGCGCGCAGGCCCTGGGAGAGATCCTCCCGGCCGCGCGCGGTAAGCCCCTCGGCCACCCGGGCGGCGTGCGCGTGCGCGGGCAGACCGGCGTACAGCGCCAGCTCCTGCGTCAGCCCCTTGGCGATCAGCCCCGCGGCGAACGCGTGGTGGCGCCCCTCGCGGTACAGGCGGCTCATGGCGAACAGGGCGTCCGTGGCGCCCACGCGCACGGACTCGGGAGGCGGGCGAGGGCGGCCGAAGCGCTTGAGCGAGAGCGCCCACAGGGCCACTCCCAGCAGCAGCTGCGCCACGGCGAAGTGCAGTCCATAGCGCCGAGCGAAGTCCACCACCGAGCGCTCGTTGGTGAAGCCGTGGTGGAACTCGCTGAACTCGTACGGGCCCGGGCCCAGCGCCCGCAGGCTGCTCAGCCAGAACTGCGCGTTGTCCGCGCGTGCCAACGCCTGGTTCATCGCCAGCTCGGGGGCTCCCACCACCAGCACCTTGCCCAGGCCGTAGTCCACCACCGCCGCCACCGGGCGCTCAAGTTGCCTGTCCTCCAGCACCACCACCGCGTCCGAGGGCAGTGTCAGGTACGCCTGCACCTTGGCCTCCACGCGCTCCACGCCCAGCGTGTACGGCGAGGACAGGGGCGGCACCAGGGTGCGCATCGGCAGTGAGGTCTCCGCCTTGGTGAGCTTCACGTTCAGCGCATCCAGCAGCGGGTTCTCCTTCGAGCCCCACGGCACGTAGACGAGCGTGTGCCCCGCCTTCACGTGCTCAAGCAGCTTCTCGCGCTCATCCTCCGTCAGCTCGTTGGCGTGCAGGGCGTTGAGGCCCTGGTGCGGCACGTTCTCGCTCTCCTGCACCTTGTCGCGATCGTCGGCGGCCAGCGCCGTCTCGTCCGGGTCGTCCTCGCGCGAGTCTTCCATTTCCACCGCCAACAGGATCAGCGTGGAGGTGGACTCCTCGTCGAGCAGCTGCAGGTCCGCGGCACGCCGGGCAACAGGCAGGCCGCTCTCCTCGGCCAGCAGGTAGAGGGCGCGGGCGCCGTCCTGGGCGGCCCGGTAGGTGGACAGCGTGTCCGCGAAGCCGCCCCGCGCGGCCCCCCTCAGCAGGAAGCTGCCGAGGATGACGGTGAACAGCAGGCCGCCGACGACGAGCAGCGGAAAGCGATCACGCATCGGAGGCCTCCGGGGTGGGCGGAGCCGAGAGCATGGGCTGGGTGAGGGCGCGGAAGTCGCGATAGCCGTCCGCGCCCACGGGCAGGTTGCCGTACCAGGCGAAGTCGAAGCGGCGCGTCAGCTCGCGGAAGGGCGGCAGCCACTCGCGGCGGCCCTTGAAGTTGCGCAGGTAGTCCCAGTTGCTCAGCGTCGAGTCATAAAGGATCGCGCCCTCGCGGTGCAGCCGGGACAGCAGCGCCAGGTACAGGCTGCGCACCGCCTCGCGGTACTCACCCTTGGAGGCCAGCTCGTCGGCCAGGTGCGCCCAGCCCTCCGGTGGGCGGGACAGGGCGCTCATGGGATCCTGCGCCAGCACGGAGGACTCGTAGGTGCTCACTTCGAGCTGTGGGCTGTCCTGGTCGCGCTTGACGAAGGCCCGTACCAACACGGCCACCAGCACCGCCAGCGCCACCCCGATGAGGATGACCACCAGCACGTTGGCCGCGCTCGCCCCGGTGGACGGCGCCAGGTTCGGGCTGTGGTTGATGGCGTCCCGATCGCGCTTGAAGAGTTCCTCCAGTGTCTTGACCAGCCAGTCCACGAACTGTTGCCACCAGCCGGGAGACTGATCCTCCTGCTTTTCACCGGCCTGGTCGGGTGGGGGAGCGACGGCGAACTCCGGCCGCGAGAGGATGTCCCGGGCCCGCGCCGAGGCTGCCTGGGAGTCCGCCGTGGCCTGCTCCAACTGCACCGTCTGCCGGGCCAGCGCCAACCCCTGCTCCATGGCCTGGGTGGCCTTCTCGCAGTCCTCACCCTCGTACGCGTGGTTCTCCACCGTGCGCACCAGGCGCCCCAGCTTGGCCTGCTCGGCCTGACTCAGGGAGCTGACGGCCTCGAGCTCCTCCGCCAGTTGCTCCTTGCTGAACTCACAGTCCTCGGCCACCAGCTCCAGGCGCTGGCGCAGCTCCGAGGCAGGCGCCTCCTCCGGCTCCTGAGCCCGCGCCACCGTGCCGCCCAGCAGCAGGCACACCAGGACGGCCGCCGCGCTCTGCTGCGCTGCCCGCCCCTTGCCGCGCTCGGGCAGCTGCTGCACGGCGGCGAGCAGATCCAGCCCCTCCTGCCGCACCCGGCCGTCCACCAGCATCAGCGTGGCGGTGGCCGCCTTGATGGGCTCGAAGAGCGAGAAGGTGACGGCGGCCAGGAAGAACAGCCAGGACGGGTTGTCGAAGGAGGCGAAGCGCTCGGCGAACGTGAAGTCGATGGCCAGCAGCTTGCGGCTCAGCCAGAAGAAGGCGTTGAAGGCGATGTGCAGGTTGAGGAAGGTGAGCAACTGCAGCACCAGCAGCATGCGCACGCCCGTGGCGGTGACCCTCGCCGGGCCGAGCAGCTGCGAGCACGTGCCGTACAGTCTCAGGGGGCTGCCCCGGCCCTGCATCATCGCGGCATAGCCCACGATGTGAGCCGACAGCATGAAGAAGGCCAGCCCCAAGGACAGGGTGATGGAGAAGAGGTTGAAGAGGAAGAGGAACCCCACGGCGGTGATCAGACTGGGCGCGCGCTCCAGCGCGGCGCGCAGGCTGGTGAGCACCCCGGGCTCCTTCTGGCCGAGCACCAGCTCCTGCACGTAGTGGCACGCGGCGCCCTGAAAGATGCCGCGCGCCAGCCACGCCAGGGTGAACCACAGCGTGGGCAGCCACAGGCTCTGGCGGCGGGTGGCCTCGTCCACCAGGTGCAGCAGGGCCCCGGTGATGACCGCTCCCACCGGCAGTGTCAGCGCCCACACCCCGGTGTTGCGCGAGCACAGCCGCAGGGCGGCATCCAGGATGGCAACAGCGCCCCGGGGGCGCAGCTCGAGCGCGGAGACGGCCATTTAGAGGTTCACCAGTTCGGCCAGCAGGCGGAAGGTGCCATAGATGAGGCCGAAGCTCACCAGCGCCAGCAGCACGTTCTCGGTGGACCAGTCCGTGCGGACCTGGGGGCCCTCCAGGATCAGCAGGCGCTTCTCCAGACAGCTGGCGCAGCGGTTGATGCCCTCGAACTGTGTGGTGCACTCGCGGCAGATGACCCGGCGGCACTCGACGCAGATGCCGAGCCCCGCGCGATCCGGGTGATAGTGGCAGCGGCCCGAGCCCTGGAGCATGGCGCCAGCCTACGAGATCTCGGGCCGTCTGTCCCATCCTCCGGGAGGAAACCCTGGGCAAAAACCGTACAGTCCACTTGTTGGGCCGGAGCATTTGTGCGAGTAGCCGCACAGACGCTCAAGGAGACTGAATGTCATCTGCCGCGCCCGTTGAGTGGAAGGGGCCCCCGTCGAACAAGACGTTCATGGGGCACCCGGTTGGGCTCTTCGTCCTGTTCTTCACCGAGATGTGGGAGCGCTTCTCGTACTACGGGATGCGCGGGCTGCTGAAGCTGTACATGGTGAACTACCTGTTCATCACCGTGCGCCAGTCGCTCCAGGGCAAGGCGTATGACACGCAGGGCAATCCGGACGAGGTGCTCGGCTGGCGCTTCATCAAGTCGCTGCTGCCCTCGGTGGACCCGGCCCAGATCCAGCAGTGCGTGGGTGAGAAGGTCAAGCTGGTGATGGCCGAGAACGTGGGCATGGCAGAGAGCGTGGCGCGGGACGTCGCCACGCAGACGTGCACCATGGAGCCCACCGCCTCGGATCTCTATGGCTGGTACACGGCGCTGGTGTACCTGACGCCGGTCTTCGGCGGCTTGATCGCGGACCGCTACCTGGGCCAGCGCAAGTCCGTCTACGTCGGCGCCATCATCATGGCGCTGGGTCAGTTCGTGCTCTTCGGCTCGGACAATCTGTTCTTCATCGGCCTGCTGTTGATCATCATCGGCAATGGCTTCTTCAAGCCGAACATCGCCACCCAGGTGGGTAACCTCTACCCTCCCGGTGACTCCCGGCGCGACGGGGCCTTCACCATCTTCTACATGGGCGTCAACCTGGGCGCGTTCATCTGCAACTTCATCTGCGGCACCCTGGCGGCCGTGTACGGGTGGCGCTACGGCTTCCTGTCCGCGGGCATCGGCATGTGCATTGGCTTGCTGGTGCAGATGGTGGGCAAGAACTACCTGGCGCCGGACACGCTGAAAAAGCCCGAGCCTGGCGTCAAGGTCCAGGCGCCCAAGCAGCCGCTGACCAGCGATGAGTGGAGGCGCGTGTGGGCGCTGGTGGCGCTGTGCGTGCTCAACATCGTCTTCTGGGCGGTCTACGAGCAGCAGGGCAACACGATGCAGACGTGGGCCGATGAGAAGGCCACCTGGCCCTCCTGGGCCTCCTCGACGTGGTTCCAGTCGGCCAACCCCTTCTTCATCTTCATCTTCGCGCCGTTCCTGGATCGCTTCTGGGTCTGGCAGAACAAGAAGGGCAGCGAGCCGTCCTCGGTGGCGAAGATGGCCATCGGCTGCATCATCCTGGGCCTGTCCTTCATCGTGATGGTGATCGGCGCCCGCGTGGTGGGGGATGGCAAGGGCAGCTTGTTCTGGCCGGTCTTCTGCACCCTGCTGCTGACCATCGGCGAGCTCTACCTGTCGCCCGTGGGCCTGTCGCTGGTGACGAAGGTGGCGCCGGTGCGCATCGTCTCGCTGATGATGGGCGTCTGGTACCTGTCCAGCGCCTTCGGCAACAAGCTGTCGGGCTCCATCGGCCGGCTCTACACCACGATGTCCAAGGAGAACTTCTTCCTGATGCTGATGGTGATGGGAGTGGCCTCGGGCATCGCGATTGCCCTGTTCAACAAGCCGCTGAAGAAGGCGATGCAGCCGTCGGCCCCCGCCGCGCCGCCGGCCTGAGCGGATTTTCCCGGGATTTACCGCCCGGGTTTTCTCCGGGCGTTCCATCTTCCCCAGATGGGAGGCGCGGGGG
>DASVVJ010001221.1:0-8107 GCA_036389955.1 Myxococcaceae bacterium | reverse complement strand
GCACGGGCACCGCCACGCGCAGCTACGAGTACGAGAAAGGCCATCTCAAACACAAGACGGACGAGCTGGGGGTCAACTGGGAGTACATCTACGACACCGCGGGCCGCCTGAAGACGGTGAAGGCCAATGGCCAGATCGAGCAGGACTATGGGCTGGATGCGGACGGCAACATCATCTCGGTGAAGGACCGGGAGGGACGCACCACCCTCATTGAGAACGATTCGCTGGGGCGGCCTGTCTCGTGGACCTATGAAGATGGGCACCGCGAGAAGGTGAAGCGCGATGCACAGGGCGCCATCGTCTGGCAGGAGTCGGTGTCTCCTGGCGCGGGCAAGTCCCACAGCTTCGATCAGGAAGTGGACTCGTTCGGAAGAGTCCTGAAGCGGCAGAGCGCGGGCGGAGGAAGTGGCGTAGACGTTGTTTCCACGTATGACGCCGCGGGAAGGCTTCTTACCCAGGAGGACAAGGTCGCGGGAGTGACGGAGTCCTTCGCGTATGGGGACGCGCTGGGCCGGCTGACACGCCATACACGGACGGTGAAGTCCAAGTCGGGAGATCTGAACTGGATTGAGACCCGCCAGTATCTGGGCAACAACGAGGTCCGAGTCAGCCGCCAGATCGATACGGGCTCAGGGACGCGAGAGGAAAACCAGACCCTGGTGATGGACGCCTTGGGGCGCGTGCTGAGCGAGGCGCAGGTGGGCAAGGGCTCCTCCCAGTACACCTACGACGCGCGCGGCAACGTGCTCACGCGGCAGCACTCCGTGCTGGGCACCACGACGTACACCTACAATGGGCTGGGGCATCTGCTCTCGGTGACGGCGCCGGGAGGCGTCACCACCACGTACACCGTGGACGCGGGCGGCCGAGTGCTGACGCAGCAAGGGCCTCACGAGGACGAGCGGTGGACGTTCACCTATGACTTGTTCGGCCGGCCCCTGACGCGCGTACTCGCGGCGGGGGGAGGGGCAGCCGGAGCCTCGTGGAGTTTCACCTATCCAGGCAATGGAACCGTTCTTGAGACGGATCCGCTGGGAGCCCAGACGACCCGGCACTTCAACTCGCGGAATCTGCTGCTCCGGGAAGAGCGTGGGAGCCGCACCACGGAGTACGCCTACGATGGGACGTGGCCCCGGTTGCAGCACGTTATCCATGAGGGCTCCGACCTGAAGCTGACCCGGACTTTCGATGATCTGGGGCGTCCGCTGCTCGAGGTGGAGACGTGGCAGCAGGGCGGCCGGTCCTATTCCTACAGCACCTCCACCACCTGGGCGGGAAGGAGCGGAACGCGCCTCGAACAGTGGGAGGCCACGGGAGCGAGCCCACAGACGCGCACGGCGTTGATCGAGGTAGATGGGCTGGGCAATTTGGTGGAGCGCCAGCAAGGGGGACTGACGGACGCCTGGACCTACGATGCGGCGGGAGTGCTCGCCCGCGAGGCGTTGGCAGGGCGCCCGGTGAAGCAATTCCGCTACGTGCAGGACCTCCTGTCCCAGGTGGAGTACGGCTCGGAGACGACCCAGTACAGCTATGACGCTGCGGGCAGGTTGTCGTCGGAGACAGATCCTTCGGGCCGGACTCGCACGCGGACCTATAACGCCCAGGGATTGGTGGCGAGCGAGAGCTACGGGGTAGGGGAGACCCTGGAGTCGTCCTTCACCTATGATCGAGGCGGCTTCCTGCGGACGATGACACGCGGGGGAGCGCAGTGGACCTTCACTCACGGGCCCCGGGGAGAGCTCCGGTCGGTGGATCTGCCTGACGGCCTGGGGTCATTCGCCTACCAATACGATGCTCTGCTGCGGCTCACCCAGGTCACTCCTCCCGCGGGTGGAGGGGCGGCGGTCCAGACCTTCGGGTACGACAGCTTCGACCGGCAGCGGCGCCGCACGCGAGGCACCAGCGTCTGGTCCACGGACTGGCAGGGAGGCCTGAGCGTCACGAGCGATCCGAACGGCAACGTGGTGGAGCGGCTCCATGATGCGCGAGGCCGCATCGCGAGCGAACTCTTCCGGCCAGGCCCCAGCAGTCAGCCCTTCAACGATCTGACAGGGGTGGCCTACGCCTATGACGGGCTCGATCAGTTGCTCTCCGCGCAGGAGAGCCGGAACTCGGGCGCTGTCTCCAATGTGTATGAGTATGACGGCCGGAGCAGGCTCAAGTCGCTGCGCCGTGGCAACGAGGTCGTCACTTATACACATACGGCGAGCGGACAAAGGCAAACGGTCACCTCGCCCTCTGGCACGGTTCATTACGAATACGACGGCCAGGATCGGGTGCAGCTGATCCAGAGCAGCCAGGGCCCCTCGGTGACAGTGGGCTGGGAGCCCGGCGGCTTGTTGTCGGAGGTGAGCGGCAACGGAGTGGTAGAGCGGTATGCGTATTGGGGCCACGGACTCATTCGCTCCATCACCTCGTCATGGGGGGCGGCTCCGGCGGGCTCACAGCTCTACGAGTACAAATACGACACGCGCGGCAACCGCGTGGAGGAGCGCTACACGGGGCCAGGGGCGACGGGGCCCGAGGTAACGCAGTACGGGTACGACGCGGCGGACCGGCTGACGGGGGTGCGTTATCCCTCGGGAGAGTCCGATCTGTACGTGCTGGGAGGGGATGGCTCGAGGCTGGAAGAGCAGCGGTTGCAGGCCTACCAGGGTGGACTGGGGCCACGGGCGCAGGCCGTTGCTTCGAGCCTGACGAAGCACTGGCGATATTCCTATGACACGGCGGGTGGGCTGGAACGCATTGATGACGTGCTGACAGGGGGCGTGGAGGCTCAGCTCACCACGGATCCGGGTGGGCGTGTCGTGTCGGAGGTGCGAGGCGGCACCACGCGGAACTACGGCTGGGACGCGGCGGGCCGGCTGGCCTGGGTGCGGCGGATGACCTCGGAGGATAACGTCGAGGCCTCGTACACGTATGGCTTTGACGGACTGCGGCGGTCGCGGACGGTGGCGGGAGTGGGTACCCGGTATGTATGGGGTGCGAATGAAGAGCTGCTGGAAGAAGGCCCAGCGGCAGGCTCGGGCCTGTTGTACGCCCGGGCGGACTTTGGAGCGGTGGCGGCGGGTGGGGAGCGGTTGCTGCACGACGCGTTGGGCAGCGTGGTGGGCCGGGTGGGCGCTACCGCGAAGCTTTCACGCTATGGGGCCTGGGGTGAACTCCGGCAGGGCGATGCGCCGGATAGCCAGGGCCCCACGCTGGCCTACGCGGGCCAGCACTTCGATAGCGATGTGGGGCTGAGTTACGCGCAGCAGCGCTGGTACAGCACTGAGCTTGGGCGGTTCCTCTCGGAGGACCCTGTTGGGGCGATGGGCTACCTCTCGACCCCGACGGAGCTGAACCCGTGGCTTTATGCGCGGTCCAACCCGATGACCTATCTGGACCCTGCGGGCAGATGGTCCTGGTCTCAATTCAAAGAGGGTGTGACAGAGTTTGGAATAGGAACGGCGAAAGGAGCATACAACGCCTTCTCGTGGGTAAGCCGCCCGTTGAACGCAGCGCTCGGCGTCTCCACGGGACACTACGACGAAAAGGGTGTCTACCAGCTTGAGAGCACGGGTTCGGTCTCGGAGGAATTCGAGAAGCAGAGACAGCAGGTCAAAGCGGTCGTTACGTATGTTGCAAACAATCCATTGGAGACTGCGGAAGGCCTGGTCGCCGATGTGGGTAAGGCAATCGGTACAGGAGCCGCTGCCTGTTTTATCGCAGCCACGACCGAGGGCGCTATCGGTGATCAGGCGAGCAAAGACTGCGGTGCGACTCTCCCTGAAGCCATTAGCGCTGTCGCGGGTACGTTTACGGGGGCGGGTGCGGCCGCCAAGGCCGGTGTGAAAGTTGCCGGTAAAGTTGCCGGCAAGGTTGACGATCTCCGCGACGCAGTGAAAACGGCCGTCTCTACTTCAGAGGATCTGGCTAAGCAACGGATGCTCCGTGAGCGCGCGGAGGCCGACCGGACACCAGATACATCGAGAGCAGATGAAAACGGTTGCACAGGCGGCAGCTGCGGCATTGAGGGACAGGAGTGCTTCGTAGCAGGCACTCCTGTCATGACAATCAAGGGGCTCAAGCCGATCGAGCAGATTGGGGAGGGAGATCTCGTCTGGTCACGTGACGACGAGACAGGCGAAGCGGATTGGCGACCAGTCGTCCGTACCTTCGTGACCCCGAATAAAGCTGTCATGAAGTTGGAACTGACAGATGCGACAGGCCAGCGCACTGTGCTGGGCGTCACGGGCGAACACCCATTCTGGGTCAAGGACATGGGCTGGATGGGCGCGGCATCGTTGCTACCCGGCCAGCAAGTGGCCAGCGCATCCGGCGGCTGGCTCAAGGTTGGTACCGCGACGTGGGAGCAGGACCGTGCCACGGTCTTCAACTTCGAAGTCGAAGACTTCCATACCTACTTTGTGGGTGATGCAGGCGCATGGGTCCATAATTCATGCGGACCTGATGGAAAAGATGGCGCTTCGCTTTTAAGGCGCTTCCGGGAGCGTGTGGGCTTAGCTCCCTTTGAACCCACGGATGGCACAACAGTGGCAGTGGCACTCTCAGGAACTGGCCAACGTGCGTTCGGTCTGAACTCGACTCTCTCCGGCGGCAAAGCTATTCGAGCGCGAGCGTTCGAGTTGCTGCAGAGGGCCAATCAGGCTGGAAAAGCAAGAACATATAATCAGCAGCAGTTCCTGCTACACGCTGAGGCACAAGCACTGACGCGACTTGCAAAGAAAGGTGGAGACCTTTCACTGGTTCGACTACACGTTGATCGTGCAACGTGTAATCAATGCATAGGTGGCTTGCCCAAGTTGCGCGAGGCGCTAGGAGTCAAGCGGCTGGAGGTTTATAACAATGGATCCCCAAAACCAGCTTTTGTCTTCGAGTAATATAGATTTTAGAGATGAGTTAGGGGTAACGCTGCATTCAATCTCATTTGACGATATCGGGAAGAAACTTAAGGACGCTCACTATCCATGGGAGAGAGGAAGCGGAGACTGCGGACTGACGCGAGCTGCGGACGGTGCTCGTTTGTCGTTTGTCTTCAGGCCTGAGCTTGGCATCTTGCTGATTTACGAAGATAGGTTTAGACCATATCAGCTAGTGTGTTACCTCGGTAAAACGGAGGGGTCCGATATTGCAGTAATGCGAATTGGGGGGGATGACACCAGAGTGCCGCGATCATGGTTCCTCTTGCCAGATGAGGGTATTGGCGTACTCAAACGCTTCTTTTTAGGCGAACGCTTCGCCGAGGGAAATGAGTGGAAAGAGTACTTAGTTAATCCTTGAGTAGCCGTTCACGGGTCAGGCAACTGCGAGTGTGAACCAAGGTGACGTGCCGGGCAGCGAGGGCGCGGGAGTTCCGTGAGGCTCATCATAGTGGTGAGGATACGCTCGACGAAGCAGCTGCCGTACTCGTGCTGGATGCCGAAACTCGTCTTGCGCCAGATGACAGCATGGCGAAGGTCCCTCTCGGCGAGGTTATTGGCGGCTCGACGCCCTCGGTATAGACGAACGTCCAGAGGGCCTTCTTGAGCGTGGGGGGCTGGACTTCCTGACCGACACACTGCACGTTCGCCGCCGCAGTCTTTCGATGCCCTCGCTGCTGTCCATTGCGGACACGCCTCATCTCGCGAAAGCTGCCTGCGGCGGTGAACGGTTACGGCTTGGCAAGCTCTAGGGTTTTTGAGTTTGGCTGAGATGCGTGGGAACCTGGATCTCACCGGCGATGATCTTCGCCTTCAGTTCTTCCACCTTGCGCAGCGCCTCCGCCTTGCCGGGAAAGTCCAAGCGCACCGGCGCCAGCGCCATGCCGCCTTCTTTCACCCCCAGCGACAGCAGGCCTCCCTTAAAACGGCCCTGGAGCCGGTCTTGCACGCCCTCGTAGACCGTCAGGTCCACCCGCTTGAGCACCGTCGTCAGCATCGCCTTGGGCGCCAGGTGGAACTGGTCCGAGTCCACGCCGATGACGAACAGCTCCCGGCCCGCGTCCCGCGCCTCCTTCACCGCCTGGGTAGTTCCCTGCCCAGCCACTCCCGCGGCCGAGAAGATGACGTCCGCGCCCTTGGCCACCATGTCCTGCCCCACCTGCTTGCCCAGGGCGAAGTTCGTGAAGCTTCCGGTGTAGTTGGACACCACAATCGCCTTGGGGTTGGTGGCGGCTACTCCCGCCCGGAAGCCCGCCTCGTACTGCTTCACCAGGGGGATCTCCATGCCTCCCACGAAGCCGATCTTTCCTCCCCGCGTGACAAACCCAGCCAGTGCTCCCGCCAGGAAGCAGCCCTCCTCGGCGCGGTAGGTCACCGCCCGCACGTTGGGCAGGGAGTAGGGCTCGTTGGCCGCCGTGAATAGCAGGCTGTCCACCAGGAGAAACTGCTTGTCCGGGTGGCGCTGGGCCGCCACTTCCACCGCGTTCTCCAGCATGAAGCCCACGGCGATGGTGAGCGACACATCCTGGTCAATCATGAGCCGCAGGTTGGGCTCGTAGTCCTCCGCCACCTGGCTCTGCAGCACAATGGGGGAGATACCCAGCGGAGCGATGGCCGGCTCGCGCTGTGCCAGTTCCGGCCCGAGCGAGGCTTTGAGTTCCTCGGGAGTAACGGGCTTGTACCCGCCGCCTTCGTACTTCAGGCCCGCGGCCCACAGCTCCAGGCCTCGCAGTGCCGAGTCGTTGAAGGCCTGGTCCCCACGGCCTCCCAGTCCCAGCACGAGGCCAATGCGCGGCTTCTCGGGATCAGGAGCCACTGCCACGGGCGCAGGTGCCGGGGCGGGCGCGGGCGGCTGCTCCTTCTGGCTCTTGCAGGCCAGCACCACCGACAAGCAGACGAAGAGGGAGAGACTTCGTGGGAGGGCGATCATCCTCCCGCTCTATCACGCACGCTGACCTTCCAGCATTCCGGGGCTTGGAGGGCAGCGTCACCGTGCCGCTCGTTCTCCCGCGTGAGACAGACCGTCTCCCTGCGTGGACTGCTCCCCAGCGCTGCCCGAGTAGAGCCAGCCTGGTCCGCGAGTTGCTTGAGCCCTGGCGGCATGACGGGCCCGCACGACCGATTCTTCCGCTACCTCTTCAACCACCCGGCCCGCGCCGAGGCGCTGCTGCGGCACAACCTGCCTGCCTCCCTCGTCGCCGAAGTGGACTGGTCCTCGTTGCGGCGCGAGTCCGGCACTCTCGCGGACTGGGATCGCGAGACGCGCAAGGACCTGCTCTTCTCCGCCCGCTGCCGTCATGCCGTCCGAGAAGCACCGCCGCATTTCTTCCTCGTGGAACATCAGTCTTCGGTGGATCCGTGGATGGCGCTGCGCCTGCACGACTACGCCTGGCGTCTCATTCAGCATTGGAGAGCGCTTCATCCTCGGAGCCGGCTGATTCCAGAGGTGACGTCCCTGGTGGTGTATCCCCGGCAGGACAGAGGCTGGTCTGCTGCTTTGCGGCTGGAGGACTACTACCCCGTGCGGGTGATGGCGGAAGGGGAGAAGCCTCGCCGGTGTTGTGCTCCACGCTCGGAATACCTGCTGGCCGCCATTCAGAGCGAGCAGGCTGCGCGGGCATATGCTGGCCCTGCGCTGGTGCCTCTGGGACTGCTGGTGCTCAGCTTCGCGGGCACGCGGCAGATGGCAAGTCGGCTACCCCATTGGAGCGACCTGTTCGCTCAGGTGCACGCGACCGACGGACCCCAGACGCTGTACCGGGTAGTGCGTTACGTGCACCACCTTGGGGATAAGGCAGCGGTTGCATCCCTGAGACACGTGCTACATTCCATCATGGAGTCCACAAGGGCGGAGACGTTCATGCGAACCATGGCAGAGGAGCTCAGGGAGCAGGGACACCGGCAGGGCCTGGCTGAGGGAGAGGCCAGGGGAGAAGCCAGGGGAGTAGCCAAGGGAGTAGCCAAGGGGCTGGCCAGGGCCTTGCTTCGCTTGCTTGATTCCAAAGGCATCCACGTGGACGACATCGCTCGCCAACGCATCCAAAGCTGCATGGATGTGGCTACCCTGGAACGCTGGCTTGACCGGGCTCTGAGCTCCAGCCAGCTTTCCGAAGTCCTAGACGGGCCTGCGCAGTAGACGTTGCCCCACCGCCCCGAGCGCTGGGGCAAGGCGGGAAGGAGACTCT
>DASVVJ010001220.1:0-3533 GCA_036389955.1 Myxococcaceae bacterium | reverse complement strand
GACACCTTCCCGAGCCCGATGGTTGAGGATGGGTCATTCTCCTGTCCCACCGCTTCCACGGCCTGTCATTCCTACAGTCTCCCGAGCCCCCCTGTCTCCAAGTGTCCGAAATTCTTTGGGGTGCACAGGGTACGGTTCTCGCAATGACGGGGGCTCATGGACAGCGTCGACACCGTCAATTCCGTTCGCTTCCCCCCTCAGCGCACCCAGGCCTTCACGGTGCTCATTCCGCGGGCGCTGCAGCCCACCGTGAATGCGCTGCCGGCCGAGGTGAGGCAGCGTGTGCTGGCCGAGCTGTTCAGCCTGGCCTCGCGCACCAGCCAGGAGCGCGCCGGCGAAGCCAGCAGCTTCACCTACGCCCTGCGGCTGGAGGTGGCCAACTGTGTGGTGAGTGTGGAGATGGATGATCCGCGCTCGCGGCTGATGCTCACCGGCCTGTCCTGGAGTAGGCCGCAGGACGCGGGTAGTACACACTGAGCTTACGAATGGAGCGCGTCGCCGGATATACGGAGTCCTTCGAGCTCACCCAGCTCATCGAGCAGCTGCGGGAGCGGCTGGCGGTGAAGAAGCAGCTCGAGCAGTTCCCCGCCAGGGAACTCGATGACGTGCTCTCCCGCCTGGTCATCCGCAACCAGCGGCTGCGCGTGTTGCACCGCCTGGAACGCACCTGTGACATCAACGAGGACACCGGCGAGCACATCGCCGTCATGCGCTCCTCGCTCGAGCAACTGGATGCGCAGCTGCTCCAGGAGCTGCCCTCGTTGCTGGAGCAGCTGCCTCCCACGAGCTGAGGCCTAGCCACACACCCCGTCGCGGCACACCTGGCCCGGGGGGCAGGACGTCACCGCCGCGCACGGATCCGTGGACGCCAGGCACGTGCCGAAGCGGCACACCTCGTCCGCCGCACAGTCCGCGCTGCTTCCACAGGGAAGTGACAGGCAGGCACTGTCCCGGCACACCGTGCCCTGGGGGCAGCGCACCGCCGCGCAGCCTGCCGTGGAGACACAACGCCCATCCTGGCCACAGCGCTCACCAATCTCACAGGCGAAGTCCCCGGTGCACAGCACGCTGCGGCACAGGCCCTCGCCGCGGCACACCGCGCCCGGGGGACAGCGCACCCCGGCGCAGAAGTCGAAGGCGCACGCGGCATCCACGCACCGCTCGGTGGGGTAACACGTGTTCGAGTCCCTCGAGCAGGACACCCGCACGCACGCGCCATCCCGGCAGCGCTGGCCACCCAGGCAGTTCATGCCCAGGCACACCACCTCCACGCAGGCCTCGCGCTCACACACCTGGCCCATGCCGCACGTCATGCCCCGGCAGGTGGTGGCCAGGCACCGGCCCTCCGCGCAGCCCTGGCCCGCGGGGCACGTCACCCCGGCGCACAGGTCCGGAGGCACCAGCGGCTCCACGCTCTCGCACGCCGACAGCACCAGCACCGCCCACACCGCCACCGCATACCGCTTCACGGCAAGCGCTCCGTGCGCTGAGCAGGGGGCAGGTCCAGGCCGGCGGGCCTCGAGAGCAGAATGCCCACCACCACGCCCGCGGCCACCACGCCTGCTCCGCCCGCCACCCAGGGCCACACGCGCCGGCCGCGATCCTCAGAGACCTCTTCCCGCGCGGCCTCCCGGGCAGAGGCCACCGCGGCGGGAGGCTCCTCGGTGGCCTCGAAGCGCAGCGGCTTCTCCGCGCTGCCCTTCTCCACCAGCACGCCGTCGGCCGCATCCGCTGCCACCGCGTACACCTCCACCGCGCGCTCCGCGGCCGCATCGGCCAGCAGCGGTGCGGACACCGGGCCTTCCGTCCGCGTGAAGGAGGACGCTCCAGGCTCTCGCACGTACACGGCCAGCTCCGTCGCCACCGCGGGGCCGTGCTCCAGCTTCACCTCCACCTGGCCATCCAGCCGCCGCTGCACGCGCAGCTCCGGGCGCTGCCAGTCCGTCATCTTCTTTCGCGCCGCATCGTACGGCTTGCGGATCTTCGGCCCCTGCGCGCGGCTCACGTCCACGTCCGGCTCAATGGACAGCAGCGTCTCGAAGTGGGCCTGGGCCTGCTTGGCCTGGCCCATGAAGGCCTCGGACAGCGCCAGCCCCTTCCACGCCCGGAGGCGCTCCTCGCGGGTGCCCGGCTCTCTCAGCGCGTCCTCGAAGGCCGCCGCGGCCGCGTCGAACTCCAGCGCCTCGAAGAGCTTCTCCGCCCGGACAAGAGCCCGCTCCGCCCCCGAGGCAGGGGCAGCAGTCAGACACAGGAGGAACACGAGGAGCGCGCGCACGAGCCACCCCTCTTACCTCGGCCCGGCACCGGAAGATCAACTCCTCGAAATGCCCTCCCCAGCCCCGGTTTCCCCCGGACGTGACTGCTTCTTCCAATAGTGGATAGTAGAGAGGATCTAAGCAGTAGTGACAGCCGGTCCGACGGGGTTGGGGGAAAGTCAGCAAGCGCTTGGAATGCTTGAGCAATTGCCCACTTACTACATGTGGACAACTCGGAGGTTTCCCCCAGGCTCCCACAATCCCCATTCCGTGTAGGCCTTTGTCCACAGTGCTACATGTGTCGCCCACAGGACAGCCACAGGTTTGCCATACCTGCACTGTTCCACTGGCAGTGTGGCAGGTGGGACACCCCGAGGCAGGCTGGACCGCGGGCTCTATATAAGGATGGGGAGAGCCCGGCGGAAGTGGGTCCGCGCTATGTTCCGGGGCCATGGCCGCACCGGAAGATGGGGCGCCGGGCAAGTCGTCCTTCGACTCCTCGGGCGAGCAGATCGGCAAGTACCAGGTCATCACCCGGCTGTCGGCGGGCGGCATGGCCGAGCTGTTTCTGGGCTTCACGGCGGGGCCCGGAGGCTTCCGCAAGTACGTGGCGCTCAAGCGCATTCTGCCGGACGTGCGCACCAACGAGCAGTTCGGGCGCATGTTCCTGGACGAGGCGCGCATCACCGCGGCCTTCAACCATCCGAACATCACCCAGGTGTACGAGCTGGGCGAGGAGGAAGACGGGCTGTACCTGGCCATGGAGTTCATCTCCGGGCAGGACCTGGACCACGTCATCAAGGCGTACCGGAAGCGCAACGAGCCGGTGCCGCTGGGCATGGGCCTGTCGGTGATGCGCGACGTGTGCCATGCGCTGCACTACGCGCATACGTTCACGGATCCCTCGGGGCGCCCCAGCCCCATCATCCACCGCGACGTCGCCGGGAAGAACGTCATGGTGACGTACGACGGGGTGGTGAAGCTGCTGGACTTCGGCATCGCCAAGGCGCGCAACAGCCTGGAGCGCACGCGTGCGGGCATGGTGAAGGGGACGGCGGGGTACATGTCTCCGGAGCAGGTGCGGGGCCAGCCACTGGACGGGCGCAGTGACGTGTTCTCCGCGGGGGTGGTGCTCTGGGAGCTGGTGACGGGCGAGCGCCTGTTCGCGGCCGAGTCGGAGCGCGAGGAGATGAAGATGATCCTCGAGGCGCCCATCCCGGTGCCGACGGCGAGGGTGCCCACGGTGCCACCGGAGGTGTCGACGGTGGTGCTCAAGGC
>DASVVJ010001219.1:0-7336 GCA_036389955.1 Myxococcaceae bacterium | reverse complement strand
GGCCCGAAGCCAGAGCAGGAACCGGCGAAGGCGCAGGCGGTGGGAGCCAGGGGGCTGACGCGACTGCCCATCCCGACGCGCCAGGGCATCGTGCTGGTGGACCCGGACACCATCTCGCACGCGTCACTGGAAGGAGAGCTGGTGACGGTGTTCACCACGCAAGGCGACTTCCTCACGGACTTCACGCTGCAGGAGCTGGCAGACAAGCTGCCGGTGGAGGGCTTCCACCGGGTGCACCGGCGGGCGCTGCTCAACCTGGCGCAGGTGGCACGGCTGGAGCCGCTGGAGACGGGAGGCTACATCGCCCGCACCACGAGAGGGCACGCGGTGGAGGTGAGCCGCCAGTCCGCACGCGAGCTGCGCCGGATGCTGGGCTTGCGCCGAGGTCCCGAGGAAGAAAGCTGAACACCCTCTCCCTCCGGGAGAGGACAGGGGTGAGGGCTCCGCGTCATCATCAACGTACAGACAGCGAAGACGTAAAAAGGGGTACGGGACTTGAACTACCCGCCTTTCGCTGAATCGCGAGTCAATCCGGGCACTTCGAGCCGATAGGGCTCCTGTCCTTCCTATAACCACAAGCCCACTGGCTCGCGTGCTCCCTTGAAGGTGCGAGGAGTCAGGGGACGGGGTATGGAGGGAGGTAGCCTGCGGCATCCCGAGGTACGTGGGTGACGAGGCCGGACGCCATGTACATCAGCAAGATTCGGCTTGAAGATATCCGAGGATTTCGGTCTGGAGCCCTGCGCGTTGACCTGGATCTGCGTCGGCCGGAGGGGGGCTACGCGGGATGGACCGTGTTGGCAGGCCGGAACGGCTCCGGAAAATCCACCTTCTTGAAGGCAGTGGCACTCGCGATCGTAGGCCCCTCTGCCGCGCGAGCATTACAGCCAAGCTTCGCTGGATGGATACGAGAAGGGCAGGCGAGTGCAACGGTTGTCACGGAGCTCTCTTTTGATGAGGGGGTCGATTATCTGAGCGTGGAAGCAGTCCCAGTAAAGGATTCCTTTGAGACCAGGTTGAACTGGGTGCAGGGTCCTTCGGTAGCCGAGCCTTCGCTCTATGTGAGCAACGGGGCTACGCCATACGAAGGAGAATTCCAGGGCCCCTGGGCCTTCGCTCCAAGAGGATGGTTCGTCGCGGGCTACGGCCCCTACCGTCGGCTGACGGGTCATGCTCTCGACGCGCAGCGTCTGATGAGTGGGCCCGCTCAAATCGCGCGGCTCGTCAGCCTCTTCCGTGAAGACTCAGCGCTGCTCGGGAGCGTTCAATGGCTGCGGGAGCTTCATCTCCGGAGCTTGGAGCAGAAGAAAGGAGCTGCGGAGCTTCTCAAAGCTGTTCTGCGCCTGCTCAACGATCGCCTCTTACCGGATGGTGTCCAGGTCGAAAGGGTTGATTCCGATGGGCTCTGGGTGACTCAGCGCGGAGTGACGCTTCCGCTGTGGGACATGAGCGATGGCTACCGGACGGTGATCGCGCTCATCCTGGACCTCGCCTACCAGCTTCACGTCGCCTATGACGATCTTGAGTTGGAACAGGAAGAGGACGGCACTGTGTGGGTTCCTCTTCCGGGAGTCGTGTTGATCGACGAGATCGAACTGCACCTGCACCTGTCCTGGCAGCGCCGCATCGGCTTTTGGCTCAAGGAACACTTCCCGAAGATCCAGTTCATCGTCACTACGCACAGCCCATTCGTCTGCCAAGCAGCTGACCCGAAGGGACTCATTCGTTTGCCCGCCCCCGGCGAGAACCGCCCTGCGGCGCATGTGTCCGACGAGCTGTACAAGACGGTGGTCAATGGCACAGTGGACGAAGCGGCCCTGACTGAGTTGTTTGGGCTCGAGCATGTTCATTCGGATGAATCAGAGCGACTCCGCGAACGCGTGGCGGAACTGGAAGCGCATGTTCTCGAAGGAGCGGCCACTCCTGAGGAGCGGGAGGAGCTGGCTCGACTCTCCGCGCGGCTCCCGAACACAGGAAGCGCCATGGTGGACCGTGCCGTGCGGAAGCTCGGGCTCGACAAATGAAGAAGTTGAACCGTGAGCCACTGAGCCCGCCAACGATGGCGTTCCTCGACGAGCGCACGCGGCAGGTGCTTGCCGCAACGGACCCCAAGGAAGAGACGCAGCGCTTGTGGAAGCTGCAGGACAACAGGGCCTTCGAGGAGATTCACGCGACGCTGAAGTCCATGGCAACGGGGCGCCAGCGCTGCATGTACTGCGAAGACAGCGCGGCAACGGACATCGAGCACTTCTGGCCGAAGTCCCATTATCCCGAGCGGGCCTTCTCTTGGAGCAACTACTTGCTGGCGTGCAGTGGCTGTAACAGCAACTACAAGCGAGAACAGTTTCCCCTGGACGAAACCGGAGCGCCGCTCCTGCTCGATCCGACCGTGGAGGACCCTCGCGAGCACCTGATCCTTTCGGTGAAGACGGGGAAGTACCGTCCCAGGACACGTGAAGGGCGGGAAAGCCCCAAGGGACAGAAGAGCATTGAGGTCTTTGGGTTGGGCCGCGACATCCTGGAGAAGGGGCGCCAGGATGCATGGCACACCCTTCCGGCAATTCTGTTGCGCTACGACGAGTTCTGCTCACGCGGCGACTGGACACGAGCCCTTGAGACACAACGCACCATCAGCCGCTTCCCCTTCGCCAGCGTCTTCGAGTGGCTCATCGTCATCGCGGCCCGCCCGGATGCGGCTACGTTCATCGACGAACGCTGCCTCGCGGTGCTTGAGAAGTACCCCGATATCAAGGGCTGGAGCTGATTCAGGACACCCCTCCCCTTACTTGCACGGCTCTATCCATCTCATTCGGAGCTTCAAGTCTCACTGGTGAGGCCTCGGGCCCATGCCCACCTGAAGGGGGCGGTATTTCACTGGCCACCTGTGAGGTAGGCTACCTCCAGGTGACACCTGGCCAGAGGAACTCATTGAACACACCACTCTCGGCGTTGGAGATTGACCCTACAGCCTTGCCGTCCGGGACGAAGGTGGGCTCCTGGCGTGTGCACGGCATTCGCGGCCAGGGGAGCTACGGCACCGTGTACCGTGCCCTCGCGGAGGCCCACCCTCATTCAGCTCCCGTGGCCCTCAAGCTGGCCATCTATCCGGATGATTCGCGCTTCGAGCGTGAAGTGGAGCTGCTCTCACGCATCCGACACCCCAGTGTGCCCCGGCTACTCGACGCCGGGCTGTGGCACTCCCCCTCGGGAGCCCCCTACCCGTTCGTCGTGATGGAGTGGGTAGAGGGTGAACCGCTGTATGTGTGGGCCGCCCGGCGCAACCCGTCCTCACGTCAGGTGCTGGCACTGCTCGCCCAGGCGGCTGGTGCCCTGCAAGCCATCCACGAAGTGAGCGGAGTGCACCGAGACGTCAAGGGGGACAACATGCTGGTGCGGCCCTCGGATGGCCGGCTGTTCCTCACCGACTTGGGCTCGGGGTTCTTCGCCGGTGCCGCACGGCTGACGCCCTTGCGCATGGTGCCTGGCACTCCGGAGTACCGCAGCCCCGAGCTGTGGCAGCACTCACAGCGCGCGAGTCCTGGCGCCACCTCCGCCCATCTGGCTCGGCCGGTGGATGATCTGTTCGCCTTGGGGGTGACGGCTTACCGGCTGGTGACGGACGTCTACCCGCCTTTTCCCCGCTTCGACAGGGACACCGGACTGTGCACATTCCCAGACGGCAGGGTTCCGCCTCCGAGGCAGCTCAACCCTCGGATCGACGCGCAACTCAACGCGCTCATTTCCCGGATGCTGTCCCCACGGCCCGAGGAGCGTGGCTCAGCGGGCGAGTTGGCCGAAGCGATGAAAAGAGGCGTGGAGCACGCTGGACCGGCGGCGGATGTGCCGCTGTTCGAGTGGGAAACGCTCAAGCCTTCCCAGTGGACGGGAGCCGAGCTGGTTGATGCTGAGTGCCTGGGCCACCGGCCGTGTCATCGAAGCCGGGAGTTCGTACTCCTGATCGAGCGAATGTACGCCGCCCATGCTGCCAGGCAGATGAAGCCACGGCGTTGGCTGCCCTGGCTCGCGGCGATGCTGGCGCTGGGGCTGGGGCCCGAGGAGATCGGCTCGCTGCGCACCGAACCACGGCCCACCGTGGCGGCGGGTACCTCCAAGGAGAAAGGTGACGAGGTCTCCCTCGGAGAGAAGGCGGTGTGTCTCCCGGTTGAGGTTGCAAAAAGTCCCATAAAGAGTGCCGTCGCCGAGGAAGTTCCCAGCAAGCCGTTACCTGGACAGAGGAGGACAGACGCGAAGGGACAGTGTCCCGGCAAGCAGATCGCGATCAATGGCGGCTGCTGGTTGAAGGTGGGCTCCGATAAGGATGAGTGCCCCGACAATGGGTACACGTACCAGGGTGGCTGTTACATGCCCTTCCTCGTGTCCCGGCGGGAGCCAACCGCCGCTCCCCAGGAACGCTGAACTCTCTTCCGTGTCCTGTGAGTGTCTTCACAGCCCTGGCGTGAGTCGCTTCACAGCGCCTTCGTTTCTTCAGCGGCAGAGTGCCTTCCATCAAGGAGCCCAACAGGGGGTCCTTTGAACATGAGTTCCCGATGAACGGGACTCCAGGAGAAGGCAATGAACAAGGCGCGTTTCTTCATGTCGTGGCTGGCGGGCGGACTCGTGGCGTGTGGAGCCACTGGCGAGGAGCTGGGCTACGACGAACCGCAGCACCTGGCCACCACCGGCTCCCAGGTCATCGTCGGCTCCGTGGACTGGACCAGCGCGGCGGCGCTCACCGGCATCAAGGCCGAGCGTGCCCGGGCCGTGGGCTACCTCCACATCCCCGCGAAGAGCTCGCGCTGCACCGCGTGGCTCGCCTCGGAAGACACCGTCATCACGAACAACCACTGCATCGCCACAGCCGCGGAGGCCGCCGGCGCCAGTGTGACGTTCAACTACCAGGACGGTGCCGGCACGCTGAGCTGGTACAACTGCTCCACGTTCATCAAGACCTGGCCGAACCTCGACATGACGGCGCTGCGCTGCGCCCCGCTGAACAACCAGCTGCCCGGCCAGGCCCAGGGTTATCTCCGGGTGGCAAGCTCCGATGCGGCGACGAACTCGGGCCTCTACGTCATCCACCAGAACTGCGACTACTTCTCGAGCCCAGGCTGCGCTGCCACGAAGAAGCACTCCCCCGGCACCATCCTGAACGCCTACTCCAGTGCCACCGACGCCTCTTATAACGCTGACACCCTCGGAGGCTCGTCGGGTTCGCCGGTGCTGGCCGAGAACAGCCACGAGGTCATCGCGCTTCACCATTACGGGTTCAACCAGGATGCATGGGGCCGCGGTACCCATAACAGCGGCGTGCGCGCCAGCCACCTCCGCGCCGCTCTGCTGGAGATCAACATCGGCTGCCCCGTTTACCAGGGCACGACGTGCTACTGGATGGGCTTCCACGACACGGGCACCTGGGACAACTGGTGCTGGGAGCCCGCCACCTGGGCCAGCGGCTTCGACGGGTGCTACGAGCTGGATTCGTGCAACGGTGGGCTCGGCTACTCCGGGGGTGGCTGCTACAAGTGGGCGAGCAGCTCCGAGGCCTCGATGACTCCTTGGTGAGAGCAACCCAGGAGCCGTCCCCGAGCCAGGCTCACCTGCTCGGGGCGCTTCTGATCATGACGCACCCGAGACAGAGTCCTCCGCGCCGGCGGGGCTGCAGTTCGGTGCGGATGAGGACTCGGGTGCGCGGACCTATATTGGACCCTCCGCGGAAGCCCTCCAGCCGGTGCTGCAGCGGTGCATACCCCTGCTGGTGGAGAAGCCGGCCATGACCTCCATCTCCCTGCAGCGCGCCGAAGTGGCCCTCAGCCAGTTCACCCAGCCCGAGGTGAACATCACCTTCAAGGACAAGGACGCCGAGCGCTTCGAGGAACTCACCACCGAGCATCTCGGCGAGCGCCTGGCCCTTCTCGTGCTGCGCAGCACGTTCGAGGCGCTTCGTCGTCGGCGACGTCCCGCAGCACGCGACGTTTGGCCTGGGTAACAAGCTCAAGGTCGAGTTCGAGGACGGCACGGTACGCACGCTGATACACCGCGCTCCCCAGCAACGCTGAACTCAGCCCACCGGCCACGTGTGCACGGGCTCTCCGCTCTCGGCGTGCTTCCGGTAGCGTTCGAGCAGCGCGGCCAGCGCGTCCACACGCGGCATCTTCTCTTCCAGCCGCGCCAGCACCTGCCGCTGCCAGCCCGCGCCCGTGCGCCGCGCCGCCACCCGGGCCTCGATGATGCTCAGCATCGCATCCGCCTCGTCCGGCTCCACCCCGGCGGACACCAGGCCCTGGCGCGCGACGGGTAGCAGTTGCAGCACCAGCTCCGGCGCGGGAATCGGCCGGGGAGAGGGCGCCACGTCCGAGGGCCAGAGCATCACCGCGTCCATGCCCTGCCGGGCCGCCCGGAGGAAGTTCCCCCGCGCGCAGTAGAACGGCATCGCCGGGAGCAGGGAGTCCATCTGTTCCGCCAGGCCCAGCGACAGCCCCATCAGCAGGGCCCCGTTGGCCACCATGTCCACCACCGTGGGCCCTGCCGGCAGCGCGCGGAACTCGATGCGCAGGTGGCCCTCCTCGTGGGGATCGTAAATGGCGCGGTTCCAGCTCCACACGGTGCTCTGGTGCAGCCGCAGCTCGTCCAGCTTCGGAAGCTGCCCTCGCGCCACGCACTCCAGCGGAGACTCCGGCCCCAGCACCGGCAGAAACGGCGTGTGCAGGGCCACCGCCTCGGAGAACAGCTCCAGCGGGCTGTCGCGCACCCACCCATGGCCGAACGTCACCCGCGCGTGGGGCTGAGGGCCGCCCTCATGGTGCTCGCCCCGGTCATCCACCGCCTGCCGGAAGAGCGCCACCCGCGTCTCGTCCCACAGCCGCCGCCCGAGGAAGAGCGGCGAGTTGGTGGACACCGCCAGCACCGGCCCCGTGACGAGCTGCGCCGCGTTGTACACGCGGACGAACTCCTCGGGCGTCACCCGCAGGTGGAACTGGAGCGAGGTGTTGGCACCCTCCAGCGTCACGTCGTCCCACAGCAGCGTCAGCGTGTCCTGGCCCGCGATGGCCACCTTGAGCGGCGCGCCCTCCCGCCGCCGCCGCACCGCCGCCGAGAGCGCCCGGTAGCGGGGCATGCCCGTCAGCGCGCTCGGGCCCAGATCCTGCTCGCGCAACGTGGGAAGGATGCCCGTCACCACCACCCCCGCCCCCTGCGTGGCGGCCGCGCGGCGGACCTCGGCCAGCGCGTCCTCGAACTCCGCGCGCAGCGCCGTGAACGGCCGGCCCGCCAGTGGGCCCGGGCGCAGGTTGCACTCGAGGTTGAACCGGTCGAGTTCCACCGTCACCCGGGGATCCAC
>DASVVJ010001218.1:0-6931 GCA_036389955.1 Myxococcaceae bacterium | reverse complement strand
CTCCAGGATTTGGCGCGCACCTACAACGAGGGCTTCGCCGGCTTCCGGGTGCGGACCTTCGGCGGCAACACGCTCATGGTCACCGCCACGGCGCCCGCGCTCCCCAACCACGTGAGTGCCGTCACCGGCTTCTCCATCGTGGATGGCAACGGCCAGACCGTGCCCGGTTACGAGGAGGTGCACAACGGCATGACGCTGCGGGCGGCCGACCTGCCCGCGGGCTGGAAGCTCCGGGTGAACACCTTCCCGGCCACCGTGGGCAGCGTGAAGCTCGTCCTCGACGGTGGCACCACGAGCGACAGCACGGCGCCCTACACCGTGGACTCCAGCACCCTGGTGAACGGCGCGCACACACTGGTGGCCACGCCCTACAGCGGCGTGAACGGGAGCGGTCTGGGCGGCGTCCCCCTCTTCCTCCGCTTCCAGGTGGAGACCCACTGGGCGACGACGGGCTCGCTGAATGGCTGGGCCCTGAACCACGCGGACGTCCTGCTGACCGATGGCAGGGTGCTGATGGGCCCCCGCTGGGGCGCGGCCTCCACGGAGCTGTACAACCCGGCCACCGGGCAGTGGAGCCTCACCGGCTCCGTGAAGCACGAGCGCGCCCGCTACACGCTGACGCGGCTGGGGGACGAAGAGAACGCCAAGGTGCTGCTCGTGGGCGGCGCCGTGGGCCAGACCTACCCGACCGAGACGGAGGTGTATGACCCGGCCACCGGCCGCTGGAGCGTGCGGGGCTCGCTGGGCCAGGGCCGCTTCGGCCATACGGCGACGCGGCTCAACGATGGGCGGGTGCTCGTGGTCGGCGGCTGGAACAGCGGCGGCTACGGCGCCGCGGAGGTGTACGACCCGGCGAGCGGCGGGTGGTCCACCCTGTCGATGTCTCCGCCCGTGCTGGGCCACACGGCCACGCTGCTCCTCGACGGCCAGGTGCTGGTGGTGGGAGGCAACTGGAACACCCCGCTGGCCTTCCTCTTCAACCCCACGACGAACACCTGGACCTCGATTGCCACCCCCGGCGAGCCGCTGATGGACCACGCGGCGGTACGGCTGAACAATGGCAAGGTGCTGGTGGGCGGAGGCGCGAAGTCCTGGCTCTATGACCCCACCCCCAAGACCTGGGCGCAGAGCGGCGCCCCGGTCATCCGCCGCTCGAACTACACCATGACCCTGCTGACCAACGGCCAGGTGCTGATGACGGGAGGGGACGGGCCAAACGGGTCCCTCCGGGAGGCGGAGCTGTACGACCCGAACACGGGAACCTGGGCGCTGACGACGCCGATGAGCAAGACCCGGAAGAGCCATTCGGCGACGCGGCTGCTCAATGGCAAGGTGCTCGTCGTGGGCGCCGTCGCCCACAACGTCGCGAGCCAGGCCTGCGAGTTGTACACGCCCTGAGCCGCCGCACCTGAGACACGCCGGGGACTGATGCGATTCGAGTACAGTCCCTGCGGGCTCATGCTCCCGTCATCAATGGGGGCATGAGCCCTTGCGCGGTAGACGGTCACTCGCGAAAGTTGGACGCGTTGCCCACCGATACCCAGCGGCCGTTGCGCTTCTCATACAGCGACACCCACGCGCTGACGAATGAGAGCGGCTCGGTCTTGTCGCCGGTGCGCTGGGTGCCCTCGGCCTGGACCTGGACGGCGACCCAGGCCAGGGTGCCGTCCTGTGACACCTTCACCACGGGGGGGCAGAGGTCCTCGTAACGGGTAAAGGTGGTGCTGCCGAGGTAGCCGCTCATGCTCTGGAGCATCTGCGCGCGGGTGACGGTCTGAACCGAGCCGCGGTTCACGAGGAGGAAGTCGTCGGGGGCCTCGCCCACCAGCATGGCCGCGTCCGAGCGGCGGTGGGCCTCGAGGCTCCGCTCGTGAAGGCGGAGTAGCTGGGCCACGTCGTCCTCGCGGGACGTGAGCGGGGAGTGGGCGCAAGCACCGAGGATCAGGAAGGCGGGCAGGAGGGCGCGGACGGGTATGGGCATGCGTTCCTCTGGGGAGAGAGGAGATGCTGTCACAGCGCGACCCGGGGTGCTTGAGTTCCTCCCTTGTTGCGGAAGACGACGGTGAGGTTGTTGCTGGGCATGTCCACGAGGCGCTCGCGCTTCAAGCCCACGTGGAGGGCCTCCGCGGTGACGGTGCCCAGCTCGCGCACGCCCCAGGCAGGGTTGCGTGCGCGCAGGGACTCATCGAAGGCGATGTTGCTGGGAGCCGTGGGGCGGCCCTCGATGAAATAGGGCCCGTAGAGTACCAGGCAGCCGCCTGGCATGAGCACCCGGGCGGCGCCCCTCATGAGTGCCTGGCAGGCCTGCCACGGAGCGATGTGGATCATGTTGACGCAGAGCACGGCGTCCACGGCCTGGACGGGCCAGGGCTCCTGGCACACGTCGAGCGGCAGGGGAGGGCGCAGGTTGGGCAGGGCTGCTTCCGCGCGCCAGGCCTCGATGCTCTCCAAGGACTCGGGCTCGATGTCCGTGGGCTGCCAGGAGAGGCTCGGGAAGGCCTGAGCGAAGAAGGCAGCGTGTTGGCCGGTGCCGCTGGCGATCTCCAGCAGAGAGCCCGAGTCGGGCAACACTTCGCGGAGCACGCCCAGCAGGGGCTCGCGGTTGCGCTCGGTGGCGGGGGCGTGGCGTTTCATGGATCCGGACCTTTACTCGTGGCGGTGCGTGAGGACATCGCCAGGACTCTGGAGCTGTTTATGCCTGATCGCTTGACTGGCCTCCGTGCAGGCACACGTGGAGCAGGCTCTGGCGAACTCGGAGTTCGACAGGGCCCGGCACCGGACCCTGGCCGAGAATCTGGGGTTCAACCCTCGGGCGATGGCTCTCGCTCCAGGAGCCATCGCCCTCTCTGTGCAGGGCCGTGAGGAAGAGGCTCGACGCCTGAGCCAAGAAGGCCTGCTCGGGGAGACCCACCTGAGGCTCGCTCAGCCCCGGGAGGCCCTGAAGCTGCTGAACCAGGCACTGGATCCCCAGGGTCCCCTGGACGAGCGCTTCCACGAAGCCGAGCTACACCGGCTGCGAGGAGAAGCCCTGCGGGCACTCGGCCAGGTGACAGAGGCCCACGAGTGTTTCCTTCGGGCGCTGCACCTGCGTCACAGCTGATCCGCTCCAACGGCTTTCCCGCTGGGCTGTGGGCGCCCAAGCTTCCGAGCGAGCGCTGAGCCAGACTCACATGCTCGAAGTTGAGAGCGCAGGCCGTTGGCATGCCATCCTCTGGGGACAGCAGGACCTCCGTCTCGAGCCCGCGGATGGTGCGCATGGCAGGCACGACGATGAGCTCGTTTAGCGCATCAATGACTTCGTCGCGCGTCAAGAGCAGCACAGGCCGACGCTTGTCGGGCTTCGAGCAGCTACTCCGGCAGGGGGCCGAGTTCCGGCCACCCGTCTGCACTCCAGTCGAGCGGTGCAAGCTGCAACTTGGGCACGCCGTCTTGGTCTCGATCGTAGTAATGGAAGGCGAGCCAGGGCTGGCCGTCGGCTACGAACACCTCCTGGCCGCCTGGCCCGACGTAGCGGCCCGTCGTCTTGAGCAGTTCAGTCCCGCCGCCGCTGAGCATCGGCTTGCCGTTCCTGTCTCGATAGGGTCCTTCAATCCTGTCTGCCCGCCCGACCATGATGCGATAGGTACTGTTGATGCCGCGGCAGCACAAATCAAAGGACACGAACAGGTAGAAGCCGCCTTCGTGTTCGAGAAGCGCCGGAGACTCGATCGCCCAGCCGCCGCGCGAAGCAATTGGAAGCGGGACGCCACGGCCAAGTCGCATGCCCGTCGCTGGATCGAGCTCCACCAGACGGATGCCACTCCAGAACGAGCCGAAGACCAGCCAGGACCGGCCGTCGCTCGTGTTGATGCGGAACGGGTCGATAGCGTTGAAATTGTCGCTGGCTCGCGACCGCTGGACCATGCCTTGGTCGATCCAGCCCTCGGCGGGCCGTGCCGGATCGAATACTGGATTGGTCATCACCCCGATGATGCTGTTGTTCCGGCCAAAACTCGAGGCCGCGTAGTAGAGGTAGGCGCTCCCGGCATGGATGCCGATGTTTGGCGCCCAGAGGTTGAGCGGGGTGTAGCCAAGTTCGTCGGCGATCCAAGCTGGCAACCCGCCGGGAATGGCGCCGGTCTCAGCCCAGGTGATCCCGTCGGGAGAACTCTTTGTCCGAGGCATACCCCCGTCCGCTGCGCGCTCGATGCCCGTGGCGAACGAGACCCAGCCGGTCTTGGTGGCGATGATCGATGGATCGTGGAGGTGGACGTTGCCGGCCAGCGCGGGCACCCGCAGATCAGTCCACGCCAGCTGCCCGGCCATGGTCTCTCTCGTCATAACGTGGTTCAAACCACTTGAAGGAAAATCACGTCCTGTCAACGCTCGGCGAGCTCACGCCGCGATCCCCAGGCTTGCACCGTCAAAGATATATGTGTCCAGGAAGGCATTGCGGAACTTGGCCTGGGGATCGTATTCCCGCAGGAGCCGTTGAAAGTCCGGCAGCCTCTCGTAGAGCGACTGCACATGCTTTGCTGGCATTGCAAACAACTTGCCCCAATGGGGGCGAGCCTTGAACGGCGCGAGCCCCTCTTCTATCCGCGGGAGCAGCTTGCTGACGCTCGGCCAATCAATCTTCCAGCTGAAGTGAAGGGCGATGCAATCCTGCTTGTAATAAGGACTCATCCAGAGGGTGTCCGCCGCAACAGTCCGCACCTCGCAACCGAGGAGGAGAGGGGCTATCTGCTCACGTAAACCGTTGACCACGCGTAAGGCCTCCACTGCATACTGGCGAGGCACCATGTATTCCGTTTGTAGTTCGCGGCTGGGCAGGTAGTCTATCTGATAGTGTGGCAATCGCTCATACCAGGGACCGGGAGCATCCCTCTGCTCCGTCAGAAGCGTTGCCTCGCACCAGATAGGTTCCAGTTCAGCAGTAGGCCCTTCTGTGATGCGGCGTTTTAGCCAAACCTTGTTGAAATGGGCGCTGCGCCAGTCGGTGAAGAGACTGACACTGTAGGCACGGGACATGATGGTGTCGAACTGGGCTTCCAATTGCGCCAGGGGCAGGTTTCCGTAGAAATCCTGCCGCATCTCAAACGCCGGCATCAGATCGAGAGTGAGCTTTGTGACCACCCCAAGCCCGCCAAGCCCGACCACGGCCCCTTGAAATGTTTCGCCATCGCGCTCGCGGGATAACTCAACCACCGTTCCATCAGCCTTGACAATCTCCAGGGCAGCGACGGCCGTAGCCAGATTGCCATTGAGGTCACCCGAGCCGTGTGTGGCCGTTGCACACGCCCCGGCCACGGAAACATCTGGCAACGAGGCCATATTATGCAGGGCGTAGCCTTCCCGGTGAAGTTGCGGGCAGAGCTGGCTGTACCGGATCCCGCCCTCGACCGTCACCGTATGGCGCTTGCGGTCGAACGCTATCACCTTGTTGAGATGCTCAAGGGAGATGTGATCCTCTGTAGAGTCCGCGACACCATTGAATGAATGGCGCGTGCCAAATACCTTGATCTGTCTGGCGCGGCTCACGATTTCTTGAACTTGCTCAATTGTTGTAGGGCGGTGCAACCGGGTAGCGTTGAAAGAATAGTTACCGGCCCAGTTTTTTTGATGATCAATCATGTTTATGCGCCTATCAATGGGGCATGGCAGGTTGGGCCAGGCGTACCGCCGCGGCATCGAGCAGTTCCAGCGCCATCACGGCTTGGGATCCGGTCTTCCCCATCCCCCCCAGACCTTGGGATCCGGTCCTCCCACTCCCCCCCAGACTTCGTAGTGAGGGGTGCGCAGCGCGGCCAGTTCGGCATCGGCAAGCGTTGTGGCGTCGGTTTCGATGAACGTTTTGGGCACTTCGGATTCGGCCACAGGGGCGGCTGCATTGGGCGAGTGCAGCGGCGCGAAGCGGATCACCGGCTCGCCGAAAAGGTGCAGCCAGCAGCGCTCGAGCATGTAGGAGAAAACGAGCGCGGAACGCGTCAGCAGCTCCATTCTTTCCAGGTGCGGGCGTGCTCGCTCCAGAAAGGCGGCAACGCGCGAATTGCGCACACCGAAGATCGCGCCGTACGAGAACACGCCGACGTCGGCACCCCGCACTTCGTCGGCCAGCCACTGCAGGCCGCAGAGCTCGAAGAAGTGCTCGACGAGGTTGTCACCGCTGCCCAGGTTGTGGTCCACCCGGTACTGGGTGAAGAGGCGCCAGGCGGCCACGTCGAAGTAAGCCACCGGGGTACAGGTGTGGAGTGAGAAGTACTCGGTGTAGACGGGAATGTCGCCCACCCAGGCGCGCCGGTCCTTGAGGAGTAAATGGCGCGGCGGGACGTTTTTGGCTGCCAGCCACTGCACCGACAGCGGCTGGATGTCGCGCCAGCCGGCCGCGACATCCAGCAGTTGCAGGAAGCCAGGCGAATGAGGGAAGGGGTCGGCTTGTGTAAAGACGGTGAACTCGCCTTCGCCGGCATTGAAGTGGTGGCGCAGGTGGTACAGATAGGCGCTCGCCTCCAGGCCGTGGTTGGGCAGCGCACGCACCTCGATACCGGGCCGACGCAGCGTGCCGGGGGCGATCGCAGGACCCTTGTTGTAGAGATACACGCGCCAGTCGGCAGGCAAATCGTTCAGCCAAGCTACGTCTTCCTTGTAGCGTGCAACGACGATTGTCAGCATGGGATGGTTCCTCGGGTCACGGCCTGGATCGAGGCCGCAAGGTTGAGGGGAAGTGTAGGAAAAACGTGCAACTTGTCAATGCGCCCCCTCGCCTGGATGCCCTGCCCCAGCCAGCCCTTGAAACATTCATATACGCCCGGCGCTTGATTTGATTGGGTTTCATGTCATACGGCATGAGCGCAGCGCTCCGGACGGACAACCTTATAAACAAACAAGACGAGCGTGAAAGAGGAGATATATGTTTGATTTCTTGATCGTAGGCGCCGGTTTCGCCGGAAGT
>DASVVJ010001217.1:0-9749 GCA_036389955.1 Myxococcaceae bacterium | reverse complement strand
CCGTGTACCAGGGCGGCATGCTGCCGGACTCCGAGGAGAAGCGCCTGAGCGAGCTGCGGGGGTTCGTCTTCAGCGCGTTCCAGGCCGAAGCGCTGTTCCAGGCCATCTTCCACCCGGAGCCGCCCTCACGGATCGCCTTTCGCATCTTCGACGGCACGGAGCCACGGCCCGAGCACCTGCTGTACGACTCGGTCCCCGGAGCGGAGGGCCGCTCCAAACCTCCGGTCTTCACCACCACCCTGCCCCTGGAGGTGGAGGGCCGGGCGTGGACCCTGGTGTTCACCTCGCGGCCCGAGTTCGAGCGGACGCTGCTGGCGCCGTGGATACCGGGGGTGAGCGCGGTGGGGCTGCTGTTCAGCGTGATGGTGTCCGTCATCGCCTGGTCCCAGGTGAGCGCCCGGAAGCGCGCGGAGGACAGTGAGGCCGAGCGGACGCGGCTGCTGGCGCGCGAGCGGGCGGCCCACGCCGAGGCCGAGGCCCAGCGCACCTACCTGCATGACCTGTTCATGCACGCCCCGGCGCTCATCGCCATCCTGGAGGGCCCCGAGCTGGTGTTCGAGTTCGCCAACAACGCGTACCGCCAGGCGCTGGGCTACCGGAACATGGCTGGCAAGCCGCTCAAGGAGGCCGTGCCGGACATTCCCCCGGATCTGCTGGAGCTGTTCGAGAGCACCTACCGCACCGGCCAGCCCCGGTTCATCCAGGAGATGCACGTGCCCCTCGTCTACGACCAGGGGCAGATCGAGGAGCGGTACTGGAACATCGTCTGGCAGCCCCGGCGCAACCCCGCCGGTGCGGTGACCGGTGTGCTGCAGTTCGCCTTCGAGGTCACCGAGCAGGTCCGCGCCCGGCAGCAGGTGGAGGCCAGCCGCGAGGAGGCCCGGCGCAGCGCGGCCCAGCTGCAGACCATCACCGACGCGCTGCCGGCGCTCGTCGCGTATGTGGACGCGAACGAGCGCTACCGCTTCGTGAACCAGACCTACGAGCGCTGGTTTGGCCTGAAGCCGGCTCAGATTGTCGGCCAGACCACGGAGAGTCTCGTCGGGAAGCAGAGCTACACGGAGGCCCGGGAGCGCATCCACCGGGCCCTGGCCGGAGAGACGATGCGCTACGAGTTCGAACTGGCGCTGAAAGAAGGGCCCATGCTCTACGTGCAGTCCAACTACATCCCCGATCGGGACGAGCAGGGAAAGGTCCGGGGCTTCGTGGTGCTGGTGCATGACCTGACCGACCGCAAGAGGGCGGAGGAGGCGGTGCGCAACGCGGTGCGGCTGCGCGATGAGTTCCTGTCCGTGGCCAGCCACGAGCTGAAGACGCCGCTCACGCCGCTGAGCCTGAAGCTGCAGACGCTGGCGCGCGAGGCGGCTGCTCAGCCCGAGTCTCCCTTCGTGCTGAAGGTCCGCGCGAACGTGGAGGCGGGACGCAAGCAGATCAAACGCCTGGCGGACCTCATCGGGGACCTGCTGGATGTGACGCGCATCGGCTCGGGGCAGCTGAAACTGCAGTGGGAGCCGGTGGACTTTGCCGCCGTGACGCGGGAGGTCCTCACCCGGCTGGAGCCAGAGGCCACCCGCGCGGAGTGCCCGATCATCGTGGAGGTGCCAGAGCAGGTGGGGGTGCGCTCGGACCGGAGGCGGCTGGATCAGGTGGTGGAAAATCTGATGACCAATGCCATCAAGTACGGCGCGAGCAAGCCCATTCACGTGCGGATGGAGGAGGAGCCCTCGCGCGTGCGGCTCATCGTCCGGGACCAGGGCATTGGCATCGCCCCCGAGGACCAGACACGCATCTTCGAGCGATTCGAGCGGGCTGTGTCCGAACGGAACTATGGCGGCCTGGGTCTGGGCCTCTACATCACCCGGACGATCGTCGAGGCGCTGGGAGGCACCATCCACGTGCGGAGCCAGCCCGATCAGGGCGCCGTCTTCACCGTGGAGTTGCCCCGCGAGCCGGTGGCCCCGTAGGCCTGCTCGAGAATCTGGTCACTGCGCAGGCCGCTGGCCTTGGCGGCCTCGACGTCCATGCCCTCGCCGTGGCCCCGGCCGTGGCCCTCGAAGACGATGTCCGCGCCGTCGAACGAGGCGGTGCGCGGACAGGCGGGCAGCTTGAGCGCCGAGCGCAGCACCTCGCACGGCCTGGACTCGGTGGTGTCGAAGGTCGTCCCGCCCTCCTGTTCCGCGCGGATGAAGGAGACACGCCCTGCCTCGAAGCGCAGTGAGGCCAGGCCCTGGCCCAGCAGGGCCTCGACCCGGGCCCGGGGGCGCACCTCGCGCCAGGGCTCCTGGCCACCCTGGGAGAAGAGCAGCCATTCCTTCCAGCGCAGCGGTGGGAGGGCCAGGGCCCGCTGCTCCTCCGGCTGAATGCGCACCGTGCCGAGGAAAGCCTGGCAGTGCGTCGTGTCGCAGATGGGACGGCCCGAGTGCCGGCTCTGCGCGTGCCGCTCGTTGTGGGCCACCACACGCGCCAGTGCCACCCGCGGCTCGCCCTTGAGGGAGGCGTCCTCGGCGGCCACCACGCCAGCGGTGTACTGCAGGCGCGTGGTGCGGAAGAGGAAGTCCGAGCCTCGCCGCGCGCTGCGCTGTCGCTCCGTGGTGGGCACTCCGGGCGGTGGCCGGTACGGCGGCGGCGTGGACCAGGTGAAGACGCCCGCGTAGTCCCGGCCTTCCGAGGGCAGGCCGGGGACACGCACCCGCCACGGGCTGCCCAGGCACACCGCGGGGCCCTGGGCCACCAGGTCCTTGAGCCGCGAGAAGCCCTGGGGCGCCGCGCGGGGCACGCCCTGCTCCACCGCGAAGCCCGCGCCCCGGCAGCCCGCCTCCACCTCGGAGGCCGAGGCCAGCCCCAGCACCTGCACCTGTGCCGGCTCCAGCCCCGCGCGCTCCCGGACCCGCGCCAGCACCCCGGGCACCTCTCCCGCGAAGCTGCGCGGCATCTTCCCGGGCCGCATCACCACCGCGATGAGCTCCGCGTCCACCGCGACGATCCAGCCGTACTGGGGGCGGCTCGCCGCGTCCCGCACCGTACCCGTCTTGGTGGCCACGCCCGCGTAGGCCTTGGACGCGGGCAGCTCCGACAGCGTGCCGCGCGCGGCGTTGTCCTTCATCTGCTCGATGAGCTCGGGCCGGGCCTCGGCCAGCAGCCGGTACGCCTGCGCCATGCCCAGGGGAGAGAGCGCCAGCGTGGAGCGCAGGCCGATGGCATCCGCCATGTCCGCCGGGGTGCCCGTCAGCCCCACCGAGGCCAGCACCGCGCCCCACGGGCCGAAGTCCGCTCTGGCTCCGCCTTTCGCCTCCCAGTCCAGGAAGTAGCCGTTGCAGGAGCGCAGCAGCGCCGTGCGTCCGTCCACCTGCCGGGGCAGCTCTGGGCCACAGGCCCACTCAGGCACCCCCGTGCGCGGGGACAGCAGCGGCGGCGCGGCGCTGCCAGCCAGGACGAAGGGCTTCAGCGTGGAGCCGTAGGGCAGCGCGCGCTGCACGTCTCCCTCGGAGAAGAGCACCTCGCCCGAGTGCCGGCTCACCACCACCGCGGCGGGCACGGCCGCCTGCACCGTCACATCCGCCAGCTCGTCGATGGACAGCGGCACCACCCAGCGCGAGCCGTCCTGGCACTGCCGCAGCCGGCGCGAGAGCGCCTTGGGAAAGCCGCGGTCCTCTCCCAGAATGCGCGCCAGTGCCCTCCGGGCCCGGGGCGAGTCCACCGCCGGAGCCCTCGCCAGCTCGGAGGCCGCCACGGTGAGCGACTGGTAGGGGCCCTCGCGCCACTCGGGCAGCTCGCCGCTCACCACCAGCGCGAAGGCCTCGTGGAAGAGCCGGTCCTCCGAGGCCGCCGGGCAGGCCCACCACAGCAACTGGTGCGCCAGCTCATGCCGCAGCGCCAGGCGCAGGCGCTCGTCCAGCACGCCCGGGGTGTTCTGCCGCAGCTCCACCAGGCCTGGTGTGCCCTGCGCGTTGCGCTCCGGGGCCAGCCCCAGGCCGCGCTGCAGGCGGATGGGCGCCGGGGCCTGCGGGGGGCTCCCACCGGCCTCGGCGACGTACCGCGCCTCCAGCTCCTTCCAGGCGGCTTCCGCCTCCGCACGCAGGGCCGCCTCGGGCGTCACGTCGCCCTGCGTGTGGAACACGGGGGTGGCCGCCAGCAGCGCAGCCGTTACGGCGGCCCACCCCATGCGCTACCAGTCGCCCCGCGGCTTCTCGGAGGGCTTCACCGCCAGCACGTCGGACTTCGTCCGGCCGCGCAGGCTGGTGACGTACATGTCCTCGATGGAGGCCGGCGGCGCGGTGAACGAGCCGGCGAACTGGGCCCGCATCACGTAGCCCACCGTGCGCGGACTGTCGCTCCAGGCTGCGGGCTCCTCGAAGAAGAACGTCGCCCGCTCCGGGGTGAGCACGCGGCGCTTGAGCGCCTCGGGCGCCAGGGCCAACGAGTGCGGCGCGCCCCGGTACTCCTTGTCCTCGATGAGCGGCACGAAGCCCGCGGGCACCGCGTCCTCCACCACGTAGTACGCCGAGCGCGCCTTGTTGTCCCCGCGTGCGTCGATGGTGAGCTCGACGAAGACCTCCTCGCCCTGGGACACCTGCTCACCCGCGGCCAGGGGCACCTTGCCGCTCTCGCGCAGCACCCAGTAGCGGCGCTCGATGCTCATGCCCTCGGCGCGCGGCTGCACGTCCTTCAGCGGCGTGAGCGTGTTGGCGCGCAGCGTGGCCACGCCGTCGAACGAGTCCACGTTCACCGAGCGCGTGCCCGGCTCCAGCGTGGCCACCAGGCCCATGCCCCGCGGCACGAAGCTCACCGTGCCCTTGGCGCCCTTCACCTGCGGCGGCGCCAGCTTCTTGAAGGCCTTCGCGTCGCGCTCGATGAGCCACAGCGAGTGCAGCAACGCCGTGCTCCGGTCGAAGGTGGAGAGCCCCGGCTGGCTGAGCAGCTCCAGCATCTTGCGCCGAGCCTTGTCCACATCGAGCTTGCCGAACGAGGCCGCGTGAGACAGCAGCGCCGTGAGGCCCACGCGCCGCAGCGGATACTGGAAGAAGGCCTCCGCCGCCTCGCTCTCGGTGTTCATGCCCGCCAGCTTGACGAAGCCCTCGTTGCTCGCCGTCACCAGCGCGTCGATGCGGGCCTGCAGCGCGGGCTCCTTCATCACCCCGGCCTTCTCCGCCGCCAGCACCGAGAGCGCCAGCGGGTACAGGTCTCCCGGCGTCGCCCGGTCGATCAGCGCGCGCACCCGCGCCGCCTGCCGCTCACCGTACAGCCGCGCCAGCACGTAGGCGCGCGTCGCGTCGTACTCGAAGGACAGGTTCTCCTGCGCCTCCAGCCAGCGCGCGCTCTCGGTGATGCGCGGATCATTGTTGTCCACCAGCCCCGCGTCCACCGCGTAGGCCAGGCCGTCCAGGGCAATCAGCGTCATCGGCAGATTCGGCGTGCTGTAGCCGCCGAACCAGGTGAAGCCGCCGCCCTTGGTCGACAGGGAGAGGATGCGGGCGGTGCCCTGCACCGAGCGGCTGCGCGCCTCCGCCAGCAGCGCCTGGCTCTCGGGATCCAGCTTCTCCAACGCGTCCACCTTCTGCAGCGTCTGGAAGAGCGCCACGTTGGGCACGGTGGTGGAGACGAGCTGCTCCAGGCAGCCGTACGGGTAGGTGAGCAGCTCACGCACGTTGGTGAGCGCCGCGTCCACCATCGACGGCTGGAGCACCAGCTCCACGTCCGTCAGCGTGGCCGAGTTGGCCGCCTGCAGCGACAGCTCGCCGCCGCCCCAGGTGGACACCTTCACCGCCTCCTCCAGCGCCGCGGGGCGCACCGCTACCGCGCGCCGGTCCTTCAGCGGCTCCTTGCCGCCCGTCACGTCCACCGCCAGCTCGGCGGCGCCCACCTTGGTGGCCTTGATCTGCAGCGGAATCACCTTCTCGCCGCCCTGGCCCAGCTCCACCTTCTGCTGGCTCGTGGCCGCCTGAAGCACACCCGCCGCCGCCAGTGTCACGTCCAGCACCTGGCTGCCCTTGGAGGCCTCACCGGCGGACAGGCGCACCGAGGCGAGCGCCTCGTCGCCCTCGCGCAGGAACTGCGGCAGCGCCGCGTACAGGTTGAGGCCGCCGCGCGTGGCGAACTCGGAGGTGCCCTCGCCGAAGCGGCCCGAGGTGTCCGCCGCCACCGCCGTCACCACCCACAGCGTCTGGTTGGAGGGCAGCTTGAAGCGCACCGTGGCGCGCCCGTCGCGGTCCGTCACCAGGTCCGGACGCCAGTGCGCCGTGTCGCGCTCCTCGTCCTTGGCCTTGCGCGTGGGCGGCTTGATGGACGCGAACGCATGGTCCGGCAGCCCCGCCAGCTTGCGCGCCAGCGCCTCGCCGTAGCCGTAGCCCTGGAACTCGGCCGAGTAGAAGTTGGACACGTTGTTGCGCGCCGGCGGATAGAAGAAGTCCAGCACCTTGGGGCGGAACTCGTTCTGGATGGCGTACACCGCCTTGTCCACCACGCCCACGGACACCTGGGCCGCCACGCCGTTGCCCTCGTGGTCCGTGACGCGCACGTCAATCACCTGCTCGGTGAGCGGAGCGGCCTCGGCGCGCCGGGGCTCGAGCTTCACCGTGAGGGTGCGCTCGGCCGGGACGATGCGGTAGGACACCGTGCGCTCCTCCCAGCGGCCCGAGCTCGTCGGGTACGCCACGGACACGTACACCGCGCTGCCGTAGCGCTTCTCCACCGGGAAGCTGTGCACCAGCGTGCGGCCGTCCAGGTTGAGCACCTTCGTGCCGTACAGGCCCGCGCCCGTGAAGGTCAGCCACACCGGGCCCTCGTCCTTGCCCTCGGGGCCCCAGCCGTCCGGGAACAGGCCCACCAGCTGCGCCGAGTCTCCCGGAGACAGCGTGCCCGACAGCGAGGCCAGCGTCAGGTTGGCCACCCGCGCCACCGGCTCGTCGTTGCCGCCGATGACGAGCATGGACTCCTCGCCCTCCCACGTCTTGCCGTTCTTGTCCTTCACGGTGATGCGGGCCAGCACCGTGCCCACCTGCTCCGTGGGCACCTTCTCGCGGCGGATGCCGTTGGCCTCCGTGGTGAAGGTGCGCTTGCCCAGGCTCGTCTCGCTGCCGTCCGCCTTGCGCAGCACGAACTCCACCTCGCCCCCGGTGGCGCCGTAGGGCTTGCCGGACAGCGTGGTGGCGCGCACCGCCAGCGTCGCCTCGGCGCCCTTCTTCACCACCGCGTCCGAGAAGCTGCCCGCGCCGAACACCTCCACGTCCGAGAGGAAGAAGGCGGCGGTCGCGTTGGCGAACGTCTCCTGATCATCCCGCGCGCGCACCGTGAGCGTGTAGCGCCACGGCAGCGCGTCGTCTCCCGCCTCCAGCGCGGGCACGTTGATCTCGATGAAGGCCTCGCCGTTCTCGTCGAAGCGGGGGGCGCTGGACCACGGATCGCCTTGCACGCCGCGCTCGGAGACGGAGGAGTACAACCGCTGCGGCACGCTGAGCTTGCCCTCGGTGCTGGAGGCGGTGCCGTACGTCACCGCGCTGCCCGCGCCGCCCTTGCCCGCGTCATCCACCCAGGCGGGCGCGTCCAGCAGCGAGCGGTAGAGGAACACCTCGTAGCGCGCGCCCTCGGGGTTGCCGCCCGCGTAGCGCCGCGCCTTCACCGTGGCCTTCAGCGTCTGCCCGGGGACGATGTTCTCCTTCTCCGGCGTCAGCTCCAGGTAGAAGGTGGGCTTCACGTAGTCCTGCACGCGCGCCTCGGACTGGTGCGCCTGCTCGTCCACCGAGGCCGACACGCGCAGCACGCCGGTGCCCAGGTCCTCCGGGACCTTCATGGTGCCGTGGAAGCTGCCGAAGTCGTCCACCGAGGCGCGGGTCGTCACCGTGCGCCCCTCGGCCGACTCGAGCTTCACCGCCACTTCCTTCTTCTTCGGGGTGAACAGCCGCGCCAGGAAGGTGTCCGGCTGGCGCAGCAGGCCGCGGAACTTCACCTCGTCGCCCGGCTTGTAGATGGGCCGGTCGCTGTAGATGAAGACGTCCGGCGCCACCGCCAGCGCGGAGTAGAAGTCCGTGTCCACCAGCGCCGTGTCCTTGTCCACCGACACCGTGGCCAGCACGCGCGGCTCCGTCACCGCCAGCGTCACCTCGCCCTTCTCGTCCGTCTTGCCCTGAGGGCCCTCGCCCGAGGGCAGGAACACGCGCACCTGCGCGCCCGCGCGCGGCTTCTGGTCCCGCCCCGCCACACGCACCAGCACCTGCCCATCCGTCTGCTTGAGCTGCACGGTGAGGTCGGTGACGACGAGCACCACCTGACCCTCCACCTTGCCCTGCACGAGCTGGAGCACGTAGGTGCCCGCCGGCAGCGGCGAGAGCATCACCCGGCGCTCCTGGAAGCCGCCGCCTCCCCACGAGGAGAAGCCCGGCACGCTGAAGTCCGAGCCCGAGCCGCCCAGGTCCAGGTTGAGCCACTGGCTGCGCACCACGCTGAAGCCAGGCGGCACGCCGATGAGCTTGTCCGGCCCTTCCGCCAGCGTGTTGATCGACGGCGCCGTGTCCTCGGGCCCGCGCTGCGGCAGCGCCGGAGACACCAGGTCCCGGAACTCCGTGCTGAAGGAGTAGAGCAGGTACGTGGTGGGCAGGCGCACCGCGTTGAGGCCGCGGCTGAGCGCGCGTCCGGGGTTCTTCAGCACGGGCGGCTCCTCATACGCCCGGCGGATGTCCCCCTGCGCCTCGATGAAGGCGTTGAGGTTGTCCGGCTTGAGCACCCGCAGCTCCACCGGGCCCTTGCTGTTGAACGCCACGTCCACCGCCACCGGCTCGGACGGCGCATAGGCGCGCGGCACGGTGATGTACAGCGGCTTGGCCGCCGCCACGCTGGCCAGCGTGAGCGCCGCCAGCATCGAAATGCGCATGGAGAACTTCATGACCCGAACCCTCCCGGAACCAGCGAATCACCCTCTACCGTGCCGCGCAGACCTACGTAGGGCAGCGTCTCGAGATCGCTGCGCGCCGCTTCAATCTCCGGCGGGGCCGAGCCCGGCACCGGCGCCTTCTTGCCGAGCTGCTGCTCGGACCAGTACCCATCCGCCAGCAACTGGCTGAGCAGCTGGCCCATGTTCACCCCAATCGTCACCGAGCCCGGCGCGCGAAGGCCCGCCACCACCGGGCCCGCCGCGTTGAGCAGGTTGGGGCTCTTGCCCTCGCAGGCCTTGCGCAGCCCATCGAGCACCTCCTGGCTGGAGGCCATCACCTGGTGCTTGCACAGCGTGTCGTGCACCAGCGGGTTGCCGCCGTTGAACATGCTCTTCACCGCGGTGGCGTCCTCCGTGCGTCCCCAGAGGATGGCGAACTCGTGGTCCAGGTCCGCGTCACCGCGCGGCGTCCAGATGACCGCCACCTGGCGCGTGCGCACCTGGCCGGGATCCTCGCCGGCCCAGTACGCCTTCACCTTCGCGCCATCGAGCGACTCGGGCAGCTTGAGCTGCAGCGCCAGCATCACCGGCGTCTGCGCGGGCACCAGCTTGAGCAGGTCATCCGACAGCGGCGCGGCATCCAGGCGCACCGTGTCCATCAGCGGCCCGGCGATGCCGCGGCCCACCAGCTTCGAGCCCTCGGCGGCGAACTGCAGCGTCGTGCCGTTCTCCAGGCTCAGCGCGTGAGTGAGGAACGCCATCTCGCGCCCGAGCACCTGGCTGTTGAAGCCCAGCTCCAGGTCCACCCCCTTGGGGGCCTCCAGGTTGGGCGCCTCGGCGCACAGGCCGCGCAGCACCAGCGGAGGCTGCCGCGCCACCACCAGCC
>DASVVJ010001216.1:0-12620 GCA_036389955.1 Myxococcaceae bacterium | reverse complement strand
TATGACTCCAGACCAGCGCGCACACTTCGACTTGAAGGAAGGCTTCAACGGAGACGCCAACGGTGTTCACGTTGCCTTGCAGCAGAAGAAAGAGACAGCGAAACTCGAGCGAATCTCGAAGCATTACGATAGCGTCCCGCCCAATGACCGTGCTGCCCTTGGATCTGGCTTCAGTAAGGAGATCGCAGACTTGTTCAGGGTAGATATTGCGCGCAATCGCGCCGGTATCTCCGAAGCGCGCCGTCGCCAAGATAGACAGGATGCCGAAATGGTTCCCCTTTTCCGCAACATCCTCGCGTGGCTGTAAGCCCGAGGTCCTTATGTCAAGTCCCGCGTACGTTACCGAACCGACGGTAGTATTTCTGCACCAGATCCTTGAGGATCTCGCGCGCGGATATATGCAGGTGCCTAAGTTTCAGCGCGAGTTCGTTTGGAGCGACGACCAACGTTTAGAATTGCTTCAGAGCATTCGTGATGGGATCCCCATTGGTAGCATCCTCGTCTGGCGCACTAGCCGGACGGATCTTCGTTCACTCCGCGCGATCGGCCCTCACGAACTCGCGGAGCCACGGCCGTCTCCAACAAGTGCGCGGACTTACATTCTCGACGGGCTGCAGCGACTCTCGACTCTTTATGGGTGCCTCCGCCCACTCACAGAGGGCCGCGAGCCGTTCACAGAAACAGAGGACGGCGACGAGCGAAGCTGGAGGGTTGGCTACGATCTCGTGGAGGAGGAATTTACTATATTGCAGCGAGATGAGCAGGCGAATGCCACGTGGCTTCCTCTGTCGATCCTGCACGACAGCATCCAGTTGTTGCAGTTCCAGCGCGGACTTGTGGAACACCCACAGTTCAAGGAGTTCGTGAAGCGGTCCGACACCCTCGCGGACGCCTTTCGGGTCTACAAACTGCCGGTCGTTCCAATTGCGACGGATGATCTCGCGGGTGCCACGCGGACCTTTGAACGCGTGAATCGTCAGGGGACGCCGATGACAGAACTTCAGATGGTTCGAGCGCTGACCTGGAAGAACGACTTCGATCTAGAGGAGCAATTGGAGGCAATTCGCGATCGACTGAAACCACATGGATGGGAGAAGATTGACCTCGACGTCATCCTCCGTGCTTGTAAGGCAGCTTACGACCTCGATATTTCGACTGCCACCCCCGATGCGCTTGCGGACCGGCTTAAGGAAGAGCCGCAGCTAATCGAGGAGGTCGCCTACGCGCTCGAAGGCCTCGTTCGCTGGTTTGTCAAGCGCTTCAAAATTTTGTCCCCATTGATGGTTCCATACCGCGTACAGACGATCATCCTTACGGATGCAATCCGACGTCGCGGCCGACCGCTCGACTCCGCTGCGGGGGACGCGCTCTTTCGCTGGTTCTGGCTCACCACATATGCAGCCTCCTTTGCAGGGGCCTCCGGCGGACGAATCTTGTCGATGCTCCGTGATGCGAGAGATATCGCACGTGGAAAAAAGGTCTCGATCGACCCGGATCGTGCGAAGATAGACTTGTCGACCCCTGCTCGATTCGTGCCGAGAAATGTCCGAGTGCTTTCCTCTGCCCAGCGACTCGCGGAACTTGGGCCCTTGGACCTTGATGGTAAGCCGATCAATGCATTTGAGCAGCTTGCGGCAGCGGGGCCGGCGGCGATGGTGGCGATCGTTCAGCAGCGTGGCGCGAGCGTCTCGAAAGGCATCGCGAACCGAATGTTCTCGGACGCCGACGACCGGCTTCGGGTGCAATTTCTGCGTGACGTCACTCAGGTAGGACCTGAGATTCTCGCATCGCATGCAATTTCCCAGGATGCTGCCACAGCGCTCCAAGTGGGTGACTACGAAGCGTTTGGTCATCGCAGATCGAAGACAATTCAGGATCTTGAGTCCGCGTTTCTTGCCTCCCTCCTGCCCGAATCGTTGCAGTAAGGCTGGTGTAAACATTCACCAGTAGCTCGAATCCTCTGACGCCTCCTCTGACGCCTCCTCGGAGGCTCCCTCAATCAGGTGCGGAGGAGGCGTATAGGACGATAGGGGACCTGCTGAGTCGGCCCGACGTTAAGGGCGGGCAGGGTCCATGAGCGGAAGCTGTTCGGGCGGCGGCGGCGATAGGGTGGATAACATCACCTTGACGCCAAGAGCCCTGGCCTTCCGTACCGCGTGCGCCCCAGCCTCGGTGGCCACCTGTTCCGCCACAAGGAGGTGAAGCACGGCAGGGCTCGGGACCTTCTCCTCCGGTTGCCGATCCGGTGCTCTCAAGTCGAGAACCTAAGACTTCCCGGGCTCCTCGTGGGCCGCCCCGAGCAACGAGAGCGGCACTTGGGGTCGGGTATCGAGTTCTGCCACCCACCAGCTGTGGGGGCGAAGTGAAACGCCTCGATCGTGGCGGGCAGCATCACCTCGGCGACGTGGGGTTTAGCCGCCAGAGTCATCGCCACGCGTACTAGGAAGAGAGGGCCTGCTTTCGAGCCAGGCGACGGCTTCTGGGCTGAAGGCTCGGGAGTTCCGCCGCGACGAGGTCGAGCCTGGCCAGCCCCGCCCGTCTCCCCACGGCGAGCAGCCGCCGCAAGTACGTCACCGGCAGCCGCGCATCCAGGGACAGCTCCGGGGTGGGTTGGGGCTGGGGGGCCCGTTCGCCGGTAGGTTCCTGGCGGCCTGCCGCATCAACCCGGTCAGGTGCTTATCGTCCATGCTCCAGGGCTGGCAGTCGCCCCCCGGTTGGCAGAACCCCTGAGGCAGAGCGAGCGCCGCCACCTGTTCGAAGGGCTTGTCTTTTCCGAAGGGCAGCAGCCGCACCCCAAGTTGCGCGAGTAGCTCAAGCCCGACACTGTGTCGAGCAGCACCACGAAGGGAAGGTTCAGCAGTGATTCTCCCGTCCTGAGTCGCACCTCGTACAGCACGTCCGCGATGCCTGCCAGCCATGGTCCCAACGCCAGTCCCACGGGAGCGAGCAGAGGCACCTCGTCCCCCTTTCCCACGCGATACGGGACGAAGGCCTCAAGCGCTGTGAACACCGCGCAGAGCAGTAAGAAGAGAGGGAACCTTCAGTCCACGGGCTCGGGTTCCATCATGAGATGAAGTCTTTCGTAGACCGACTGGGACCTCCACAGCATGACCGCGAGCAGCTGGAGCGCCAGGGGCAAGACGGCGGCGACCGTGCCCGGATGGAGGTCGGGCCCATTCCGCGAGGACATGGAACCACCCTAGCCGCGAGCCTTCGCCTACCTCAACCCTGATGGAGAATCCTCGAAAGGAGCGCTGCTAACTCGTCGGTATCGGGCCAGTAGCCCGGTGGCGGAGCCCCTCGTGTTCGCGATACGTGCCAGAGCGTGTCCCGCTCCAACTCCCGCTCCTCGCTGGCCCGCTCGACGCTCACCAAGATTGGGGAGCGCATCGCGGTCGTCATTGCCCTGACGACCCTGGTCAGCTACCTCCACCTCCTTCGCTCCATACGCGCCGGGACCCTCGCGAACCTGGAGAAACATGTCTCGGAGCGAAGCCAGTGCGAGCAGGGCATCTTCGTCCTCGCGGTGGACACTCATGCCCTGCTCAAGCAATCCCTGGAAGAACGGATCCGCGCTGGCCGTCAGGAAGACCCCAGCGCCCGCTTCGACCGCCTGTTCGCACCGCTCCCCGACGGGACGATCCGCAACCAACCCCAGGGCTTCGATGGCACCCGGATGCCTGGCCTCTGGGTCGCTCGGGGAGTGACGGCGGACACCGAGCTGCGCCGCCGGATCCTCGCTGCTTATGACCTGCTCGCCCAGTACGGGCCTGTCCTCCACGTCCGCTTCACGGACACCTACATCATGTTTCCGGAGGGCGTGAACCTGGTCTACTGGCCGGAGAGCCCCCAGTGGAGCCAGAACGTCGAGCCCACTTTTCCGCTCGTCACCTTCGAGTACTTCACCATCAGCCTGCCGGCGAACAACCCCCAGCGCGGCACGGTCTGGACCGGTATCTACCTGGATGAGCCTTCCAGGAAATGGATGGGCCCGGCCATCACCCCCCTGGACATGGAGGGGCGCCATGTCGCGACGATCGGCCACGATGTGCTCCTCAACGAGTTGATGGAGCGCACCCTCAACGACCACCTGCCCGGCGCCTACAACGTGATCTTCCAGGACGACGGTCAGCTCATCGCCCATCCCGGGATGAAGCTGGACAGTGGCGCAAGCGCCTACAACATCCTGGACGGCGCCGGGCCCGCAGGAGGCGCAGGGCTCGGCACCGAGGAGCAACGGGCCCACTTGCGCAGCATCTCCGAGGATCAGGTGGCGGCCGGCGACTTCAAGGTCTCGCTGGACACCTCGCGCGGCGACGAGCTGGGGCGCCTGGCCCAGGGCTTCGAGCTGATGGCCCAGGAAGGTCCAGCGGCGGGAAGAGGCGCTGCGACAAGCGAACCAGGGGCTCGAGCAGCGGGTGGAGGAGCGCACACGGGAGCTGAAGGAGGTCCACCTGTAGCTCGTGGACTCGGCGCGCAAGGCGGGCATGGCGGAGATCGCCACCAATGTGCCGCACAACGTGGGCAACGTGCTCAACAGTGTCTCCACCTCGACGCTGGTGGCCAGAGAGCGGCTGGCCGAGCTGAAGCTCGAGCAGGTGAGAAAGGTGGCGGGTCTGTTCGAGGAGCATCAGGGTGACCTCGCGGCCTTCCTGGCTCAGGACGAGCGAGGGCGGCAGGTGGTGCCCTACATGAGCCGGCTGGGACAGAACCTGCTGGATGAGCGCTAGGAGCTGCTCTCCTTGCTCTCCGATATCAGCCGGTACACCGAGCACATCGACAGCATCGTCAAGCTGCAGCAGCGCTATGCCACGAAGTACCAGCTACAGGAGCCAACGCTCCTGGCGGCGCTGATCGAGGATGCGGTGCGCATCAACGCCGCCGGGCTCGTGCGCCACGAGGTGAAGGTGGAGCAGCACCTGGCCCCGCTGCCGCCCGTGCTGACGGACAACACAAGGTGTTGATGATTCTGGTCAACCTGATCAGCAACGCCAAGTACGCTGTGGATGGCCTGCCGGCGGAGGCTCGGCGCGTCACCATCAGGCTGGAGCCGCCCGCCGGTGACCGCATCCGTCTCGAGGTGCGCGACACCGGCATCGGCATTGCACCCGAGATGCTCACGCAGATCTTCCAGTACGGCTTCACCACCCGGGAGGGAGGACATGGTTTCGGCCTGCACTCCAGTGCGCTGGCGGCCCAGGACCTGGGCGGCTCGCTGACGGCGCACAGTGAGGGGCCAGGGCGCGGGGCCACCTTCATCCTGGAGCTGCCCTACACCCCGGCCTGACGCAGCTACAGGCGCAGTGCCCGCAGGTAGTAGACCCAGAGCGCGGGAACCTCGCGCGCCACGCTGAAGAGGAGGTCGGGGGTGAACGCGTCGATGCGCGCCGGCACCGTGAGCACCTCCGCGCCGAAGCGGTGGTAGGTCATCTTGATGCGGGGCAGGTGGTAGAAGTGGCTCACCACGATCAGCCGGGTGAACTTGTGCTGCGTTGCCAGCCGCAGCGTGTTCTGGACGGTGGCCTCGGTGTTGATGCCCTCCGGATCGCTGATCACCGCGGACTCCGGCACGCCCAGGCGCGCTGCGTACCGCTTCATGGCCTGGGGCTCGTCGTAATCGGGAGCTTCCTGGACGGGACCGCCCGAGAAGATGAGGTAGGGCACGAGCTTCTCGACGTAGAGCTCGGCGCCAGTCTGCACGCGCTGCGCGAGCGGTAGGGAGAGCTGCCCATTGGCGTAGGCGCGGGCTCCCAGGACGATGGCCACGTCGGCGGGCCGCCGGTAGTCGGTCAGCCCAAAGCAGAGCAGCTGGGCCACGGGGAAGCCGAGCGCGCAGACGACCGCGGTGGTGGCAATCACAAAGGGCCGGGCCTGCACGCGAGCGGCGAGCGAGCCCAGAACGAGCCCCAGCGAGAGGGAAACGAAGAGAGAGAACGGAATCGGAAAGCTGCTGCGGACCGTTCCGTTCAGCAGCAGCCCCCAGAAGATGAGGCTGTTGACCACGGTGGCCAGCAGCAGGGGAAGCGCGGTCACCGCGACGCCGATGCGCACGGCCCGGTTTGCCCCCACGAAGGCGTAGGCCAACAGCGCCAGTGACGCCGACGCGAGGAGCGCCACCGAAAGGGCGGAGGGGAGGGCGCGAAGGTCAATCCACCAGATGTGGGCGTCGAACCCTTCGCTGCGCGCCCCGGCGATGAAGTTGAGCAGGGTGAAGAGGCCCAGGAAGAGGGCGAGCCCACGACCAACGGATGCGAGCCTCGCGCCTCGCTGCTCGTGAGCTAACGCCGACACCGTGGATGAACCGTCCTTTCCTTCATTGCTGGTCCAGATTCAGGAAGGGGGAGCCTGATGCCCTCTCGCGATTGCCTCCAGCGCCTTACGGGCCTCCTGCACGACCTCCTCGTCGCTCGACCCGGCGGCCTTCTGAAAGAATCGCGTGGCCTCTGCAACCTCTCCTTTACGCAGGAGCAGCTTGCCCAGCTCAACACTGCTTCCAGCCCAGATGATCTCTTCCTCGCACTCCGCGGCCTTGCGAAGGTAATGCTCCGCGCTGACCAGCTCTCCACGCTTCTCGAGGAGCTTGCCAAGGCAAGCACAGGCCGCCAGTGCGATCTTGGCGTCCTTGCAGTCCAGCAATCTCCGGAAGAGGGGCTCCGCGCTGGTGACCTTTTCCTGTTCCATCAGACTGATTCCCAGGAGCAAGGTGGCCTTGTCCACGATGTCAGGATCATTGGACTCCATCGCCTGCTGGAGAAAAGGCTCGGCTTCGGAATCCCTGTCCAGATCCTGCAAGAGGCTGCCGAGCGCATGCGCGGCGACCGGTATGAGGACAGCCCGCCGGGAGGCAAGAGCTTCCCGGTAATGGTGCTCGGCTTCGGCATATTCGCCCTGCTGCTCTAGGAGCGCTCCCAGGACTAGGGAGGCGCGAGGCGAGGCGTGGGGGTGCCTGGCGGCGATGGCCCCTCGCAGAAGCTTCGAAGCCTCAAGCAGCTCCTTCTGATCATGAAGGAGGCTACCCATGCTGAGACTCACAATGGGAACGACATCCGGATGGTTGAAGTCGAGGGCTCGCTGGAACAGCCGCCTGGCGTCAGCCAGATCTCCTCGCTTGTAGGCGATGGCACCCAGGTTGTTGGTCGCAAGAGCCACTGCGAAAGGCTGTTTCGAGTCGATGGCCGCTCGATAGATCTGCTCAGCCTGTTCCAGCTCGCCCCTGTTGTGGAAGATCGAGCCGAGGTTGGCTTTCGCTATCGCTGCCGTCTCGGCTTGAGCGGAATTGCTCGCTTCCCTGAAGAGTTGCTCGGCCTTCGCCAGGTCGCCTCGCTCCAGGTAGATTCCACCGAGGTTATTCATGGCCATGGAAACGGCGTCGGGATGCTTGGCGTCGATGGCCTGCTGATAGAGCCGCTCCGCCTGCACCCTGTCTCCACGCAGCTCATGGACTCTCCCAAGATTGACGGTTGCCATGGCGACATCTCGTGGGTCAGTGGAATGGCTCAACGACTGGAAGAGGTGCTCGGCCTTGTCCCATTCGCCCTTATCCAGCAAGAGGCTGCCGAGGCCCAGCGTGGCATCGACAGTGGAATCGGGGTGCTTGGCATCGAAGGCTCTCTGGAAGAACTGCTCGGCCTCCTCGAGCTCTCCCTTGTTCCGGAGGATCTGCCCGAGCTGAGTCATGGCCCAGGTTGCAATCTCGGCTTGCTGCGAATCGAGGACCTGTCGAAAGGCGTGCTCAGCCTCGTCGAACTTGCCGTCCTCCTGGTAGATGACGCCCAGGATAAAGACGGCTCGAGACCTGTCATCGGCGTCACCCGACTGAATGGCCTGGGCCAGCGCCTGCTCCGTAAGGGCCTTGTTCTGCTGGTGATAGGCGCTGAGCCCCACATCGATCGCCTCATGGGGAGCCACCAACTGCAGGATGGCTTTCCAACCCTCATCGGGAAGGCTCGAGCCCTGCCGCTCTGCATGGTCCACGATGTAGTCGAAGGCCTCGAAGCTCTTCTCGGGGCTGTCTCCTCCCGCGCCAGAGAGGAGCGAGATATGGAGGCCCACCGGCTTGCGCGCCCATTGAAGCCCCTCGTTGTAGGCCTCCGGGGTCAGGTCCACATGGGGAATCTTCAAGAAGCGCAGGTACTGCGCTGCGAGGCGCTTCAGGGCCGTCTCGGGAATGGGCCGGAGCAGCCCGGCGCGGCGCCAGTCGATCGTCGCACGCACCAGCACATAGCCCTGGGGGCAGCTCTCCTTCCCAGTGTCATACCGGCGGATGAGTTCGTGGGCGGCGACGAAGTGCTCGCCCAGTCCCTCGGCGAGCTTCTGCCGGGGCTCGTCCTGGTACAGAGCCGTGGCGCGCTGGGTCTCGACCTCGCTCAGATCCGAAGACAGGCGCACCTGCTTGAAGCGGCGCAGGATGAGCTGAAGGTCCTTCTCGACGTCACTCGTCGAGCTCATGTAGCTCTCGTAGCGCTTGGAGGTCAGCGTCGCGAGCAGCTTCACGCGTCCCTTCACCTGGGACAGCGCGTTCAGGACCGAGAAGTTCAACCCATCGGGCCCGAGGAACCGCTGCAGATCATCCAGCCAGATGATGAGGGGGTCCGAGTTCCACTGTAGAGGGGGCTCGAGGCGGAAGATCTCGGCAAGCGCCTTGCCGTCGAACGGGATGAGCAGCGGTTGCTGCGGGTAGAGGCGCAGGAGCGCCTCGAAGGCCGTACGGGTCTTTCCCGCCTTGGAGTGGCCTGCCAGCAGCACGAGATCGCTCGCCAGCAGCGCCTTGTCCAGCTCGGAGTCCGCGTCGCGGAGAATGTAAGGGGGGCGCTCATCCTGCTTCGCGTAGCGTCGGGCGCGGTCCGACTCGGTGACGCCCAACAACTGGTAGGGGTCCACCTCCGCGACGCGCGGAAGCGGCCACTGCGCAACCCAGGACGGAAGCTTCCGGTCATGGACACTGGAGGCCGCGTGCGTTCGGGGAGCGAAGGGGCGTGTCTGCATCAGCGCCAGGGTGAATGCCGCCGCGGTATGGCAGGCATAGTGCGTCCACTCCGGGTCTCGTATCAGCCCGACGACATCGCTGATGCCTCGGATGGAGACGACAGGAATCTGCCGGCCGTAGGTGGCCCGATAGACGCCGGCCGACTCCATCTCGACGGCGCGCACATGGCGCGCCATCTTCATCCATACCGCGAGTGTCTCCGTCCTTTTGATGAGCCGGTCACTGGAGGCAATCGCTCCCGTGGTCACCAGGGGGAGCTTGCGCCCGGCGTGACGCTCGAGCGACCTGCGCACCTTCTCGTTCCAGGCCTCGTCGCCGTAGAGCAGTTCCTCCCGGAGGGGGATGTCGGGCCGCGGGGCGAAGACGGACTCGGATGAGTTCCAGCTGCCCAGCTCTGGCCCGAGCGCGAGCAGGTTCGCCACGTGCGTGGCCGCACTCTTGTCGATGGGGCCGCCCCCCAGCGCGTACTCGGAGGTGCCGTCCTGGAGCAGGGCCTCGACGTTGAAGTCGTGAATCCGGACCGGGACGATGACATCACCGAGGCTGAGTTCATCGGCGGGAGCCGCTCCCGCGATGCCGACCACGAGCAGCCAGTGTGGGTGGAGATCCTCGATGAGGTCATTGGCCACGGACTGAGCTTCGAGATTGCCTTGCTCGATGCAGCGCACCACCGCGACCAGGTAAGAACCCCCACCGGTCAGCGGGACGCGGTGCAGGTTGTACTGCCTTCGCCCGGTGACACGGCTGATCGGAGGGAAGCGGGCAAGGACCGCGGCAAATTCATCCTCACGAATCGTGATGATGCCGAAATCCACCTTGCCCTTCAGTTCGGACAGTTGCACTGCTCAATCTCCCCGGTGTGCTGGCCAGCGGGACGCTATTCGGTTCGTTCCCTCTGTGTCTCCGGTCCTTCACCGGAGTGGACAAGGGCGATGTCTCCCAGGTCACGCGGCTGGCCCGGCACCAGCGTCACGGTCCGTGAGGCCTTCGCCATACCATCGCCTCGGTAGAGGTCGAGCGCGTGCTCTCCCGCTGGCAGGTCGCGGAAGGTGAAGCGCCCATCTGACAGCGTCCGGGTGTTCACGAACGGCCTGATGGACACGCCCACTCCGGCCAGGGGCGCACCGGTGGCATCAACGATGCGCCCCGTCAGCGCGATGCCCGGGTGAACGGGGATCTCCAGCCGCGCGTCCGCTCCCGGGCTCAGGGAGATGTCGGCCACGGCCCTTCTCCCATCCTCCACCGTGACGAAGAGCCGGCTGCGGCCCAGGGGGACGTCGTGCAGCTCGAACCGGTCGCCCAGAAAGTCATGGACGCTGGGGTACAGCAGGAAATCTCTGGACTCCACCTCCAGACGGAAGCGCCTCACCGGAAGGCCGCCGGTGTGAATGACCCGGCCTCGGAGCACGTGCTGCGGGCGCAGCCGCGCCGTGAGTTCCCCCGGTCCGTCTGGCTGCGTCACCAGCGCGGCTTGTGGCTGCGCGAGTGCCTGCACGAACAAGGGCGCGTCCGGAGCCACCTTCAGCGCGCCGCACAGCTCGACCAGGCCCGACGCATCGGTCTGCCCCTCGGCCTTCCAGGCCCGGGTGGACAGCCTCACGGGCGTCAGCCTCAAGGCCGCTCCATCCGCCCCCTGCACGCGCAGCCTCAGCGCGGGGGCTCGCGGCTCCTCCAGGAGGAGGGTGACCTGCGTCCGCTGAGCCGCCTCGACCTGGAGCTCCGTCTGGCCGTCCGCCTCGCAGCGGAGCCTGCGCTGCAGCCGGGCCGCGAGCGTGTACGCCCCGGGAGGCAGCACCATCCGGAAGTGTCCCTGGGCGTCCGCGGGGACGGTCAGCCAGGTGAAGGTGGAGGACTGGGGAACCCGGGTGAGGGCCTCGACCTGCACGGGCGCATCCGGCGGTGCTCCCGAGCGCTGGACGACACGGCCCTCCACCGTTGACGCCTGGCTGGGCGCATCGTCAGGCCCGCTCACCCGGACGTGAAGCTCGGCGAGGCCGTTCTCCCACACCGTCGTGGTGCGCTCGAGGGCAGGGGAGCCGGGTTCTCGCTGTACCTCCACCCGGTACAGCCCGGGCCGTAGCCCCTCGAAGACCGCCACGCCAGTGCCATCCGTCTGGGCCTCGTGGGAGGCGCGCACCGCCGAGGGCTGCTCCGGCGTTGAGTAGGCGCTCACGCGAACCCCCGGCAGCGGCCGCCGCTTCATGTCCGTGACGCTCACCTTGAGGGTCCCTCGGGGCTTGTAGGTGAGCTTCAGCGTGGCGTGCGCTCCCTCGGACAGAGAGAGGCCCTCGTGCGTGGAGCTGCCACCGTGGGACATGAAGGCGCTCACGTCATAAGTGCCGGGTGCCAGCGCGGGCAGGGAGAAAGCACCGCGCTCGTCCGTCGCCGCCATGCCGCTGGGAGCAGGCGCCCCACGCGAGCGTGCCTCCACCCGCGCGCCCAGGATCGCTGCTCCCGCTTCGGTCACCACCGTGCCAGAGACGTGCGCCCCCGAGCCCAGCCGCAGCCGCAGCCCCCGCGCCGGGCTCTCCACGGTGACCGTCACCGGGCGGCCCAGCTCACCCGCCAGGGGCTCCCGACGGGCCGAGACGAAGTACGTGCCCGGTGGTACCTTGAGGGAGAAGCGGCCCTGGCCGTCCGTGGCGCCCTGGGAGGCATGGGCCGTGTTGAAGGCGAGCACCTCCGCCCCGGCCACGGGCTGACTGTCCGCGCCGACGACGACACCTTCCATGAACCCGCCCGGCGCCAGCTCCAACGTGATGCGGCCTCCGAAAGGCACGGGCACCGAGGGCAGCACCTTGCGGACGAAGCCCGGAGCACGAGCCTCGGCGCGGTACCTCCCGGGGGCCAGCCCCGTGAAGCGGAACTCACCCGTCTCGCTGCTCGTGGCGAAGTGCAGCTCTTCCTCGGGCGCATCCAGCTGGCCACGCAGGTCCGGCGGGAAGGCCAGGGGCGCGAGGATGATCTCCGCCAACGAGATGGGGTCTCCCGTGCCTCGCGCCACCGTGGTGCCCTGAAGCTCCACCCCCGTCTCCAGACGCAACTGCACGGTGGTGCGCGCCCCACCGGCTGGATGCACCACCCCCGTGGTCGCGGGCGCGAAGCCCTCGGCGCGGGCGGAGACGAAGTAGTTCCCGGGCCGGGCAGGCGCCTCCCAGCGGCCGCTCGCATCCGTTTCGCCTCCGCTTGCCAGGCTCCACGGCGCCAGGGGCGTGGCGTCGTCCCCGGACACACGCCAGTAGAGCTGAACCTGAGCCTCGGGCACCGGCGAGTTCCCAGCGACGAGCTCCACCGCCAGGACTCCCTCGGGCCTGGCCTCTTCCCGGGGTGAGGCGTCTCCCTGCACGGCCTGCGCCGGGGTGGGCCGCACCTGCTTCACCGGCGGGGTGGGCGTGCGAAGCGAAGCGGCGGGGAGCGTGTGAGCGACAGCGCCGGGCGCTGGCGTGTCCCGCAGGAACAGCCAGAGGCCCACACCCAGGGCCACGCACAGAACTCCCGCGATGGCCACTCTCCGTTTCACTGCGTCCGCTCGTGCACCGCCTGAATGCTAGTACCCAGTGCCTGGCCAGGACAGACCTCGGTGTACTCGTGGACAACCTCAGGGGTCTCCTGCGCGCATGTGTGAAACGCCAGA
>DASVVJ010001215.1:0-2404 GCA_036389955.1 Myxococcaceae bacterium | reverse complement strand
AGCGCGACGGCGAAACGCTGGAAGCTCCGGTGGGTGGGAGACTTGTCGAGTTCGAGCGTGGGGGCCGTGCCGTCGTTCATCGAGCGAGCGTGCTTCGAGCCATCGACGGTGGCGTCCGCCACCGGCGCGAAGGTGGCGGTCTCCGCGTGAGCCTGCGAAGCAAACACTGGAGCGAGAAAGGCCCACATCAGCACCGGCAACGGCGTCACCACAACGCGCGGGAGGTTTCGCATGGCCCTACGGGGTATGTAGGACCCCACCTGTTCCCAAGGTAGGAAAGGCGCGCTCTGTCAGCAGTCCACCGGTTCGTGGCGCTGCTTCGCTCAACGCGAAGCGGTGTACCATTGGGCAGCGCGCACTCGCGGCGTACGGTGAGCCACCGCTCGTCCGGGCAACTGCAGGAGGTCTCCATGGAAGTGGTTGCTCTGGTCATCGCCGTCCTCGCGCTGGTCCTCGCGCTGCTGGCGCTGCTCATCGTCGGCTGGCTCTACGCGCGCATGTACCCCTATGTGGCGGCGCTCCCCGCCGAGGACACCCTCGGCTACGAGTTGGAGGGCTCCCGCAAGCCCGCCCCCGTGCACGAGGTGCTCACCGAGGGTGCCACGCAGCCTCCCGGCAAGGCCTGAGACCAAGCAGGCGCCACGTGAGTGGGTCCGGCCCTGACTCATGGGTACCGAGCGACCCGTGCGCTTTTGAGCCCTCCCCGCTCAACAGGGACTCCGTGTGACAGGCGACAGCCCCGCGAGCGCCTCTTTCCGCCTGCCCGCGCGCAAGCTGTCTGTATCAGTGCAGTACCGTTCTACGAGCCGCCTCCCCGAAGTGTTCGGCTTCATCCATGCATAGGCCTGTAGCACTGGCTGCACTGACCGGGGATTCACCATGACGAAGGTTCTGCTCATCGCGTTGGCGTCGGTTGGCTTCAACACCGCGGAGCTCCCCGAGGAGACCGAGACCTCGGCGGCTGCGTGCACCGCGACCGTGTCGGGCCCCACCTTCGGGTTCAGCGGCAGGATGTACTTCCACTACAAGACGACGTGCACGGCGCCCGTGGAACTCATCACGCTCAAGGCCTCGGTGACGGGCCCGTACACCCTGGCCACGAGCCTGAAGACGTGCTCCTTCACGGACACGTGCTCGACGATGATCGCCGTGACGTACAAGCGCGGCACGTGGACCTGGGTCAACGACACCACCTATCCGGCCGGTGTGTCGATGGCCAGCCGGAGCGTGACGCTCAGCCAGTAGCCCGCGCGCCTCACTTGTCCAGGTGCTCGGCCTTCCAGCGCATGGCCATCAGAATGCGTGAGCGCCCGCTCGGGTGATCGAAAAAGAGAAACTCCTCGAGCGGGCCCGGGTTCAGCTTGCGGTACTCGCCCAGCTTGAGCGCCACGGTGGCGAAGCCATCCGGTTGGCGCGAGGCATTCAAGCCAAACAGGTCCGCCTCCGCTTCCTGGCTGCGAATCAGCGTGTTCACCACCGGCGTGGCGAGCAGGAAGTACACGGACATCAACGCCATCAGCAGCGGCAGTCCGGCCGGATCCCGGAGGTCCTCCACGCCCCACCCCGTGCCCCAGCGCGCCAGCACCCGGGGGAAGGCCCAGGCGACGAAGGCAAAGCCCGCCAGCAGCAGCAGGGAGAAGGTCAGCAGCATTTTCGGAATGTGGTTGAGCAGGTAGTGCCCCAGCTCGTGCGCCATCACCATCTGGATCTCCTCGGGCGTCGAGCGGTTGAGCAGGTTGTCGTTGAGCGAGATGCGCAGCGTGCCGAAGATGCCGCTCACGTTGGCGCTGATGCGCTTGGACTGGCGCGAGGCATCGAACATCAGCACATCGTCCGCCGGCACCCCGTTGGCGCGCGCCATCGACAGCACCTGGTCACGCACCGGGCCGGGCTCCAGCGGCTTGTAGTCGTTGAAGAGCGGCGAGATGAACACCGGGCCAATCAGCAGGCCGATAATCATGAACACCACGCCCAGCCCCGTGCCCCACAGCCACCAGCGCTGGGGAGTGGCCCGGATCGCCGCGTAGAGCGCGCCAATCGCCAGCCCCAGCAGCAGCACGTTCACCACCAGGCCGATCATCAGCTCGCCGAACCATCCGCCGAATGTCTGGTTGGACAAGCCGTACTGGTGCTCGCGCACGAAGCCCTCGTACACCGTCATCGGGAAGCTGAGCACCGTCACCGCCAGCAGGTACTGCGCTCCCAGCAGCGCGCTGCCAAAGAAGCCCCGGCCCGCCACCCGCTGGGCCAGCGCGCGCATCCGGGTGCTCAGGCCGAAGCGCAGTAACACCCACGCCACCGCGAGCCCGTAGAGCACGTTCCACAGTTGCAGCCAGTAGCCGCCCTCGAAGTAGGCGTCGGACTTGGCGCGTTTGTCGGCTGGCACGGTGTCGAGCCAGGCGCG
>DASVVJ010001214.1:0-26246 GCA_036389955.1 Myxococcaceae bacterium | reverse complement strand
CATCCTGCCGCTGGAGGTGCCGGAGCACCGGCGCATCCACCGAGGTGCGAATGGTGGCCCGTGGAATGCGGCGTGGGACAAGTTCATCAACGAAAATCCCGGGGCTCAGAAAGAGGAGATACACCGGCATGCCGGACAGCTCATCTACGAGTTCCGCCTGTTCGGCGTCATCCTTCCGTACAAGCTTTGGACCCTGCACCCACCGCCATTCCGGAACCCCTGAGGCTCCATGCGCTTCTACTGGCTGCGTCGTGTCGAGCATCCTCGCTACTCGGGTGGCTACGACGACGAGCACAAATGGGGCTTGCCTGGCATTCACTGTCCCTCGTGCCAGGCCATCTGGTCCACGGCAGGGGTTGCCTTCCCCTCCGTGGATTTGTCCCATGTCCCAGAGCAGGAGAAGTACTCCGCCCGTCTGGAAGAGGACTACTCGGAGTTCGAGCGGCTCCGCGAGCAAGTACGCCCCCTGGTGCCACCGGGCGTCCAACTCCAGCCTGGAACCAAGTTCGGTCCCTTGATAGGTGCTGCTCGGGGAGAGTTCGGTCCGCTTTGCCTTCAGATTTCCTGGATGTTGCTCATCAGGTCCGAGCCGCTGGCGTGTCTGACCAGCGAGGGACTCCAGGGCTTGAAGGGCTGCCGCACGGAACTCCGCTTCCGCAAGAAGAACCCGCCAGAGCTTCTGGAACTGGAACTGCTACCACGCGGACGCCTTCATCCGGACTGTCTGCCCGCGGATCGTCTTCCCCCCTGCAGGAAGTGCGGGCGGTTCGGCGTGAAGCGGCCGGACGAGCCCATCCTGGACGCGGCCACCCTGCCCAGCCACCTGGACTTGTTCAGAATGGAAGACCTCGTGACGATGATCATCGCCACCGAGCGCTTCGTGGAGGCCGTGCGCCGCTTGGGCTACGATCAGGACATCCTCTTCCGCGAAATGTCCTTGCGCTGAGCGCTTCATTCACGCTCCAAGCTGATGCCGAGGCGCTGAGCCTCACCCGGGCATTGGCTGGGTGTGGTAGCGGCAGGTGGAAATAGGACATGTCCTGTCTGGGCGCAGCAGCCGCCCATGGTCCTCGCAGTAGTTCGACTTCGGCTTCTGCTTTTGCTGCGAGGAATCCGGCTTGAGGACGGTGCTCATCGCCAGGCGGCCTTCGGCGAAGAGGTTCCTGGAGGCAGACTTCTTGGAAGCGGGCTTCTTGGAAGCCGGCTTCCTGGAAGCGGGCTTTTTAGCGGCCGGCTTCTTGGCGGCGGACTTCCTGGCCGCAGGCTTTCTGGCGGTGGACTTCCTGGCGGCGGACTTCTTTGCCCTCGTGGCCATCGTCTGTCTCCTCTACTCGCCCGAGTCGAGCACGGTACTGAAAGGAACAACCACCGTCAGCCCCAGGGTGAGCTGCGGATCCGAGTTGAACGTAAACGGAATGGCCCCAGCCACATGGGCCTCGAGCCCCAGGTCCACGTTGGCCACCCGGGGAAAGCCCACGGCGAAGCCCGCGAGCCAGTACTTCTCATCGGCTCCGGAGGCGGTGCGCACCAGCGCATCGAGGAAGCCACCTACGAAGGGGCCCGCCTCGAAGCCGTAGCTGGGGCCGTTGTACTTGAGCAGCGCCACGCCGAACTTGTCGACGACCGTGAGGCTCACGAAGTCGCTGCCGGACTTGTTGAAGCCCACCCAATTGGCGCCCAGGCCCACGTTGAGGATGACGGGCGTCGAGGCCAGCATGGGCGACTGAAGCAGCTGCCGGTAGGTGGTGTCCGCCAGCCGGGCCGCGCCGGGAGCCGAGAAGCCGCCCGCGCCCAGGTAGTCGGCAATGGGGTGGTAGGCGCCCTGAATGAGCATGTGCGCCGTGCAGGCCGCCTCGAGCCGGTTCAGGATGCTGCGCCACTTCGGATCATTCTCCTGGCACTTGCCGGCATCGGTGCCGACGATCCGCAGCGCCACCTTGTCCACCTGAGCCACGAGGAAGTCGGCGCCCAGGCGCATCATCCGCCGGCGTGACTCGTCGTCCCGCTTCTCCAGGCCGTCCTGCACGGACTGGGCAACGGTGTTGATCGGCAGGATCTTCTCGAGCCGCTCGAGGATATCGGGGCTGGTGGTGCGCAGCAGCCCGCGCAGCACCTTGAGCATTTCGATGCCACGCTGCTCCTCGGTGAAATCGATGTAGGCCCGCACCATCCGGAGCGGAGGCAGGGGCTGGGAACGGGTCTGAAGCGTGGCAAGCTCGGTCTGCTCCGCCGCCGAGAGGGTCTGCTGCGCCTCGAGCTGGCGCTTGCGCGCGAGCCACTGCTGCCAGAAGGAGCCGAGCCGGGCCTCGTCCTCGGGAGTGGTGTTCGCGAGCATCAGCTGGACGAAGGACTCCTCGTAGAGCGTGGGGCCACTCGTGGGAGGCTGCACGGAGCCAGCCAGGCTGTAGGCCCGGGCCTGCAGCTTTGCGCGGGCCTCCAGGTCACCCGCGCTCGCGTGGATGCGCTCCAGCAGCTCCCGGATCTCCGTCCACGCCTGGGTGATGGCGGGAGCCTTCGAGGCCATCAGCTCCCCGAGCAGGAACGCGGACTCGGTGTTCATCTGGTCGATCTGCTCGGGAGTGGGCACACCGGCCGGGGCACGCTGCTGGAAGTAGGCGTGTTTCAGCAGCTGGGCGAAGGCCTTCGCCTCCGCCTCGGCGGGCGTGTCTCGTCGCGCGCCCAGGTCCATGATGTCCGAGAGGCCCGGGGCCACCCGCTTGGTGTTCAGGTCGAAGCAGGTGGGCTTGGCCAGGTCGGCGACGGAGTAGGCCTGCCCCATCAGCGCGCTCACGCGTTGGAACTCGCAGGTGCCCAGCAGATCTCCGGGGCTGAGCACCGTCAGGCCCGAGAGGCGGGCCTCGGGGGCCGGGTTACGGCCGCGCTCAGCCTGCATCCGCTGCATCGCCTGCTGGAAGGCGACCGCCTGCGCCACGCCGAAGACGGTGGTCCGGGCGAGGTTGGCGTTCAGATCCTGCTCATTCGACGAGCGCACGTAGTCGAGCAGCGCCGCCGCGCTCAGCCCCAGCACGCCATAGCGCTTCACCGCGCTGCGGTACTCCAGGGGCACCAGGATCTCCTGAATCTGGTCGCGCAGCTGCCGCAGGCGCCGCCGCGCCTCGTCCGTGCCGGCACACTGCTGGTAGTCGAGCAGCGCGCGCAGCGGCTGAAGCTCGTCGTGAACGTCGTCGCCCACGAGCAGGGCCTCGCGCAGAGCGGGCAGGCCCGAGCGGGCCTTGATCCACGCTTGATAGGCCTCCGTGGGCTGGCCACAGGCCTTGAGCACCTCGAGGATCTGATCGTCCTCGGAGCCGTTGAGGAGGCGGTACTCGAGGAAGGCGTTGCTGGCGATGAAGCGCTCGGCGGCGCCGATCCGCTCCCAGACGCGGGGCTGACGCTCGGGGAGGGTGAGGAACGACCAGGTGGCCTCGAACAGCCCCTCCTGCGGAGCGCGGGCCAGGAAGTCTCCCAGCGCATAGAGGTAGAGCCCCTCGCGGCGGCGGTGAAGGGGAGGGCTCTCGAGCATCCGCGCGAGTCCGTACGCCACCTCGTCCACCTGCATGGGACGCTTCTCCAGCGCGAGAATGAGCTCGGTGACGTTCGGGCACTTCTCACTCCCGGCCGGGCAGATCAGGCGCTTGGCCACATCGTTGAGCCGCTTGAGCTGCGCGTGCTCGAACCTGCACTCCTGGATGGACTGTCCCTGCTGCCGGCCCGCCATGACGGAGGCCACCAGACACTGGGCGACGGGCTCGAGCGCCTGAGCCAGCTCGGGGTACTCCGCCTTCTCGGTGTCGGAGAGATCGCCCAGGACGATCTCGATGAGCCCCGCCACGGAGCTCTGAACGAAGAAGGTGTTGAGCGCCCGCTGCAGGGCCGCCTGGTCCTTGGAGATGGCCGCATCGGTGGCCGCCGCGAGCTGCTCGACGATGGGCTTGCACAGCGGCTTGTTGTCGGGACAGGCGGAGATGATGTGCGCGGTGATGAGCTGCCGGGAGGCCTTCTTGGCCACGGACCGGAACTGATCGCTGACGTACACGGGCAGCTCGGCCTCCTGGGCACGCGCCGGTGCCGACAGCAGCAGGGCCAGCATGAGGGCACTGCTCGGAATGGCCCATCGGTGAAGCCGCATACGGACCCCTCTCAGGTGGAAGCTCGGAAACCCAGGCAGCCTAGCAGGGGAGGACGACGGGGCGGGCGGCCAGACAAGCGATGGATTGTCATCAATCCAAGCGGGCTTACCTTGGAAGGCCATGGGAACGAGCGCGGAAACCAGGCCCTCTTGGGAGCAACTTCAGGCCGAGGCACGCAAACGGTTCGGTGTGAAACGTTTCCGGCCCGGACAGCGGGAGATCATCCAGGCGCTGCTCGAGGGCCGGGACGTCTTCGGGGTGATGCCCACGGGAGCGGGCAAGTCACTGTGCTTCCAGCTGCCCGCCCTGTTTCTGCCGAAGGCCACGGTGATCGTGTCTCCGCTGCTGGCGCTGATGCAGGACCAGCAGGACAAGATGGCCGAGCGGGACGTGGACGTGGTGAGGCTGGACTCCACGCTGACGGCGAGCGAGGGGCGGCAGGCGACGCGGGAGATCCGCCGGGGCGAGCACGATCTCATCTACGTCACGCCGGAGCAGCTCGAGAAGCCGGAGCGGATCGAGATGTTGCGCCGCAGTGGCGTGTCGCTCTTCGTGGTGGACGAGGCGCACTGTGTCTCGCAGTGGGGCCACGACTTCCGGCCGGCGTACCTGACGCTGCGGGAGGCCATCCAGGCGCTGGGCCGGCCTCCGGTGTTGGCGCTGACGGCCACCGCCACGCCCGAGGTGCGCGAGGACGTGCTGCGGCAACTGGGCATGGTGGACCCGCACGTGGTGAGCACGGGCATCGTGCGCAAGAACCTCTTCCTGGAGGTGAGCCGCACGGTGAACCCGGACATCAAGCGCGGGCGGGTGCTGGAGCTGCTGCGCGAGGAGCAGGGCACCGGCATCATCTATACGGCCACGGTGAAGCGGGCGGACGACCTGTGGCGGTGGCTGGTGGACGCGGGGATGGAGGTGGGGCGCTACCACGGGCAGCTCAAGACGAAGGAGCGCGAGGAGACGCAGCAGCGCTTCATGGAGGGTGGCTACCGGGCCATCGTGGCGACGAAGGCGTTCGGCATGGGCATCGACAAGCCGGACATCCGCTTCGTGGTGCACTACCACTTCCCGGACTCGCTGGAGAGCTACTACCAGGAGGCGGGGCGCGCGGGCCGCGACGGAAAGCCCGCGAGGGCGGTGCTGCTGTACCGGCTGGAGGACCGGCGCATCCAGGGCTATTTCCTGGGCGGCAAGTACCCGCGCCGCGAGGAGTCACGGGAGTTCTACTCCGTGCTGCGGGAGTTGTGGGCGCGGGACCAGGGCAAGCCGGTGGCGCTGTCCCGGCTGAGCACGCTCACGGCACTGCCGCTGAAGCGGGTGAAGGTGCTGGTGGCGCAGCTCACGGGGGCGGGCATCATCGAGCGCGCGTCCCGGGGGCTGAAGCAGCTGCGGGACTTCGACAGCCCGGAGGAGTTCGACGCGTACCTGGCCGCGTACGAAGAGCGGCACCTGGACGATCGCGAACGGCTGCAGATGATGATGCGCTACGGGCAGACGACGCAGTGCCGGTGGAGGATGCTCGGGGAGTACTTCGAGGAGCCGCTCGAGGAGGACTGTGGCCACTGCGACAACTGCCGAGAGCGGGCCGCGGGGCACTTCGAAGTCCACCCGGCGTAACCCAACCCCCTCTCCCTTCGGGAGAGGGCAGGGGTGAGGGTCACTGTCCCAAGTGGCCCCCACCCGGAACTGCGCTCAAGAGTGCAGCTTCCGGACAAGGCGGATCTGGTTGTGCACGTCCCGCACGCCCAGAACAGCCTCGGCCACATCCTCGATGCCCCACTTGTCCGCGCGGGTGTGGACGACTCCCGACAGCGTCACCTCGCCGTGGGTGACGTTGACCTCGACATCGCTGGCGTCATAGGGGCTGTACATCAGCCGCTCGCAGACATCCTCGCGGATGCGCGCGTCCGAGCGGGTATAGCCTTTGGGCGCCTTGCCCTGGCTCTGGGGACGATCGAAGGGCACCCACTCGTCGCCGAAGGGCTCGGTGGCCATGCCCACAAGGCCGTAACTCGGGCCCCGGCGTCCCCCGGGCTCGCGCTCATGGGCGGCGTCCCGGTCTTTCCAGCGTCCGGGCTCCTCCTCGTATTCCTCACGGTTCGCCATGGTCCCGGCCCTCTCAAGAGTGGAGCGAGGTGTCGCCGGGGGCGGACGTCTGCTCGGCGCTCTGCGCCCGTTGCTCCTGCGGCTCGGCGCGTGGCTGATCCCGGCGCTCGACGCGGAGGGTGTTGATGAGGTCCTTCACCCCGAGCACGGACTCGGCGAGCGCCTCGATGGCACGCTTCTCGTCGCGGCTCTTCACCGTGCCGGTGAGGGTGACCTCGCCGTTGCGCACCTGGATGTCGACGTTCTCGGCGTTCATCCAGCTCATCATCAGCCCGTCGCAGATGTCCTCGCGGATCCGGTCATCCGAGCGCTGGTAGCCCTTGGGGCCGCGTCCGGTGGGCATGGGCGCGCCGCGGCGGTAGTTCCCGGCGCCGAGCATGCCCCCGTGGCCCAATTCATGGTCATCGCCGCGCGTGGTGGCGGTGCTGTAGCCGGTGCGCGGCGCTTCCATGTTCTCCACGCCGGGGCCGTGGCCGTAGCGCGGCTGGTAGTCCCGCTGCCGCACGTGCTCGCGATAGCGCTCCCGGAGCTCCGAGGAATCCCCCATGTCATGGAGCCCGGCCAGGCGGGAGTGGTCGCGCGGATGGGACTCCCGGTCATGGAAGGCACCGCTCGGGCTGTCTCCGCGGCGGTCGCGATCCACGTCCGCATACCGGCGCACGTCCCGGTCTCGTCCGGAGTCGCGCACTCGGCGCTCCCCCCGGGCCGGACGTACGCCCCGGGAGTCCCGCTCGTCCCGGCCGCCGCGATCGAAGCGCTGCTCGTCGAAGCTGCGCACGCGCGGGTCCTGGCCGAAGCGCTCGATGTCCCTCGGGTCACCGCGCTCCCATTCGCGGCCGAGCCGCTCGCCGCCGCCGTAGCCCCGCTCATCCGAGCCCCGGTAGCGGTCCGCCAGCCGGTCGATCCGCCGCTCGGTTTCTGGATCCCTTCGGCCCCCTCTGTCCCGCCTCAGTTCGTCTTCGTAGCGCCTGTCAGCCATCGAGGTCTCCCCGTGGGGCATGCAGCCAGCCCCCGTCCACGTGCACACGCCTGGCCTCCCATGGCCAGGGTGACTCCAGGACGTTCAGCCTCGCGGGCGCGACCGGCAACCTGCCTCCGTCCCGCCCGAAAGGCAGGCAGGGGAGAGCCCTCCTCCGGGGCCCGCTGTCCGCACGCGGAATGACCGGGAGGCGCTACCGCGCCAGCTCCACGCGCTCCAGGTAGCGCGGCACGTAGCCCTGCCAGCCCTGGGACTCGACGCGGCGCTTGAGCCCCTCGAGCGCCGCGGGCTCGCCGTGCACCAGCAGCGTCTGACGGGGAGGGGACTGGAAGCTCTCCATCCAGCGCATGGTCTCCCGCCAGTCCGCGTGGGCGGAGAACCCGCTCACGGTGCGGATCTCCGCCGCCACCGGCACCATCTGCCCGTGGATCTTGATCTCCTTCTCGCCGTCCAGCAGACGCCGGCCGCGCGAGCCCTCGGACTGGTAGCCCACGAAGAGCACGGTGTTGCGCGCATCCGGCAGCCGGTGCTTCAGGTGGTGCAGCACCCGTCCGCCGGTGGCCATGCCCGAGGCCGAGATGATGATGCCCGGCCCCCGGAACTGGTTGAGCCGCTTGCTCTCCTGAGGTGAGGTAACGAAGTGGGTGCGCTTGGTGGCCAGCGGCGTGGCCCCGCGGTCCACCAGCGAGGACATGTCCAGATCGTGCTCCTCGGGGTGAGCCAGGTAGATGGGGGTGGCGTCACACGCCATGGGCGAGTCCACGAACACGTCCACCTGAGGAACCCGGCCTGCTTCCTCGAGGTTGCGCAGGTGGTAGAGCAGCTCCTGGGTGCGCCCGATCGCGAAGGCGGGGATGACCACCACGCCGCCGCGATCGAAGGCGCCCTTCACCGCGTCGCACAGCGCGTCGTGGGGCCGCTTCTCGCCGTGCTCCCGGTCTCCGTAGGTGCTCTCGACCACCAGCGTGGTGGCCGCGCTCACGCCCTGCGGATCCCTCAGGATGGGCGCGTTGTAGCGGCCCAGGTCTCCGGTGAACACCACCCGCTGCCCGGTGCTCTTCAGATCGAACGCACACACCGCCGAGCCGAGGATGTGGCCCGCCCGGTAGAAGGTGAGGGTGATGCCCGGGAGGATCTGCTTGGGCCGCTCATAGGAGAACGTCTCCATCAGCCCCACGGCGCGCTGGGCGTCCTTCACGGTGTAGAGCGGCAGCGCAGGCGAGTGCCTGGAGAAGCGCTCTTTGTTGGCGTAGCGGGCCTCTTCCTCCTGCAGGTGGGCGGAGTCCGGCAGCATCAGCGCCGCCAGGTCCCGCGTTCCCGACGTGGAGAACACCGGGCCGTCGAAGCCCTCGGCCACCACGCGCGGCAGCCCGCCGGTGTGGTCGATGTGCGCGTGCGTCAGGACGATGGCGTCCAGGCTCTTGGCGGGGACGGGCAGGGCCTGCCAGTTGCGCTGGCGCAGCTCCTTCCTGCCCTGAAAGAGCCCACAGTCGATGAGCACGCGCTGGCCCTCATGCTCCAGGAGGAACTTCGAGCCGGTGACAGTGCCCGCGGCACCGAGGAAGTGAATGGAGGCCATGGCCCCAGCTTACGCGATCAGCGAGGCGCGGAGAGCCGGACCTGCAGCGCCTCCAACTGGGCTTTCTCCTCCGCGTTCCAGGGGTGGCGCGAGTAGAACTCCAGCGCCTGCTGTGCCAGCTCCCGCGCCCGCGTCTGGTGCCTGGGGTTCGTCTCCAGTGCGCTCGCCAGGGCGAAGCGTGTCTCGGCGATGGTCGGTGCGTTCTGCTCGATGTCCTGCAACTGCAGGACGCGCTCGAAGTAGGCGATGGCCTGCTCGGTGCGCTCCAACTCCAGCTGCACCTTGCCCAGGCGCAGGAGTGTCTCCGCGAGCGCGAAGTGCGCGGGCCCCAGCGCCTGCTCCTGAATGCCCAGCGCCTGCTGCATGAACTCCAGCGCGGGGGCGTACTGGCCCTGCTCCGAGAAGAACTCGCCGAGCCCGGTGAGTGCGTCGGCCAGCTCCGGCCCCTTGGGGCCGTACACCTTGCGGGCGATCGACAGGGAGTGCTCCAACTCCCGCTGGGCCTGCGCGTAGTCCTTGCGCTTCAGGTAGATGTGGCCCAGGAACATCCGCGCCCGGGCCTCGCCCGCGCTCGCCTCGCTCTGGGACACATAGGTGGTGATGGCCTCCTCGGCCAGCGGGAGCGCCTCGTCCAGCCGCTTCTGCTGGATCAGCAGCATCACCAGGTTGATCTGCATGTGAGCGACGCGGGGGTGGCGGGCTCCCAGCCACTTCATTCCCAAGGTCACGGCATGCCGGACCGCGTCGGTGGCCTCCTCGTAGCGCTCCAGGGTGCTCAGCCCCAGGCCGCTGTTGGCCCACAGGGCCGCCAGCCGGGGGTGGTCCTCGCCCAGCACCTGCGCGGCCAGCTCGCGCGCCTTCAGGAAGTGCTCGGTGGCCTCAGCGTACTTGCCCGCGTCGAACAGGGCGGCGCCCAGGCTGCGGTGCAGCTGGTACTGCAGGCTCGGCGTGCCGCCCAGCCGGTCGAGGGTGGCCTGGGCCTGACGGCTCACCGCCACGGCGGGCTCGGCCTGGTGAAGGTTGACGCCGTAGAGCCACGTCAGCTCGATCAGCGCCTGGGCCTTGAGCTCATCCAGGCCGAGCGCCTCGGCGGCGAGCGACGCGTCGGTCAGCAGCCGCTCCGCGTCCCGGTTCTCATTGAGCCCCTGGTGCATCAGCCCCTGCCAGAAGAGGCCTTCGGCGGCGAGCGGGCGATCTCCCAGCTCGTTCGCGCGCGTGTACACGCGGCGGGCCAGCTCCAGCGCCTGCCGCTCACGGCGTGCCGCCTGGAGCATCTCCGCCCGCGCCAGCTCGGTCCGCAGTGCCTCGAGCTCCGGAGTGTCCACGGGCTTCTGAACGGCCGGGGCCTGCACTGGCGGCCCGGTCTGCGCGGCGCAGGTGCCCAGGTCGGGCAGGGTGCCCATGAGGTTGGCGGCCTCGCGCACCTCGGTGGTGGAGGCCTGGGCCAGCAGGTCCGTGAGGGCCTGCACCTTGTCACGGCTGCGCTCCAGGCACTGGTGGCGGCGGCGCAGCACGTCCTCCGGCTGACGCTCCTCCACCCAGGTGGCCACGCAGGCCTCGGTCCAGTCGCGCGTCCAGCGCCGGGTGTAGTCGTCCAGCGTGCGCTCCACCATGGCCCAGGCGTCCGGGGCGTAGGCCTGCTTCGTGTTCAGGAAGGTCTTGGCCAGGTGCTCCTTGCGCGCCGCGTCCCACAGGCCGGCGAAGTGTGTGTTCGCGCCCTGGCACTGCTCCCGCCGCTGCTGCACGTCCCGGTAGCTGGTGGCCCCGGCCCCCATCAGCACCACCAGCGTCGCCACCGCCACCCGTCGCCGCAGCATGGCCACGGGGCCACGCTCCAGCTCTGTCAGCAGCGACTCCATGGACGGGAAGCGCTCCTCGGGCCGGGGGCGCAGGCCGCGCAGCAGCACCCGGCGCAGCCAGGGAGGAACACTCACCCCCCTGGGCGCTGGGCGGACCTTGTGGCCGAGCACGTTCTCGTGCAGCGCCCTCCACGTTCCGCCGGCAAAGGGGCGCTCGCCATGGAGCGCCTCGTACAGCGCCACGCAGAAGCTGAACTGATCCGAGCGCGCATCCACCTTCTTGCCCAGCAGCTGCTCGGGGGCCATGTACGCCGGTGTTCCCACCAACGCGCCTGTGCGAGTCAACGGCTCCAGGCTCTGCATGGCACCGGGGCCGGGAGCTGGCACGGCGGCGGGCTCCACGAGGTCGAGCCCCCTGGCGAGGCCGAAGTCGGTGACGCGCACCCGCCCGTCGCGGCTCATCAGGACGTTGTCCGGCTTGAAGTCGCGGTGGACGAGCCCCGCGGCGTGCGCGGCGGCCAGTCCCCGCCCCGCGCCGAGGAACACCTTGAGCACCTCGCGCCAGGAGCGCCGCTCGGCCGCCAGCCACTGGGTGAGGGTGCTGCCCTCCACCAGCTCCATGGCGATGAAGACCTCGTCGCCGAAGCTGCCCGCGTCGAAGACGGCCAGCACGTTGGGGTGCTGGAGCCGGGCCATGGCCTGGGCCTCGCGCAGCATGCGCGCCTGGCTCTCCTGCGTGCGCGCCGCGCCGGTGCGCAGCAGCTTCAGCGCCACCTTGCGATCCAGCTCGGGATCGTACGCGCTGAAGACGACCCCCATGCCGCCCACGCCCAGCCGGTCCAGCAGCATGTAGCGGCCCACCGGGCGGCCCCGCTCCAGCCGGGCCTCCAGCAGCCGCTCCTCGGGGGGGGGCTCCGGCTGCGGCGCGCTGGGGGGGGCGCCGGAGGCGGCGGGGGGCGTGGCGGTGCTGTCCTCCCGGGCCAGCTCCGACAGCAGCTGGCGGCACAGCGTGCACTGGTCCACGTGCCGCTCGATGTCCGCCACCTGCTCCGGCGGGCAGAGCTTCTCCACGAACTCGATCGCGGTATTGGGGTCCAGACAGTCTGGCCCTGAGCCGGTAGGGATGGAGCCGCTGGAAGAGAGGGACATGCGAGGTATTCTAGGAAACCAGTGCCGTTCGTGAGTAGAGGAGGGGAACATCCTTCGGGAGAGGTGAGGCTCCAGTGAGTGCAGAGCAGGAAGTGAGGGCGTTCCTGGATCGGCTCGATGCGGTGCGTCGTTCGAAGCTGACGGGGTGGGAGCAGCGGCTGCCGGGGGTGTTGGACGCGGCGCGGCAAGCCTGGCCTGGGGTCAGCGTGGCCCCGGCAGCTTTCCTGGACTGGCTGGTAGAGCGGCTGACCGCCAGCTCGGCAGACTCCTCGGGTGCCGAGGGGCTGAAGACAGGGGATCTGTACCTGGTGTTCGCCTGCGTGCAGGGGGATGGGGTGGCGCTGAGGAGCTTCGAGCAGCACTACATGCCGGAGGTGGATGCGTCCCTGGTGCGCCTGCGCCTGACCGCCTCTCAGCGGGATGAGCTGCGGCAGCTGCTGCGGCAGAAGCTCCTGGTGGCCGAGGACGGGGCCGAGCCGCGCATCGCCACGTATGGGGGGCGGGGAGACCTGCGGCGGTGGGTGCGGGCGGTGGCGACGCGCGAGGGGCTGGTGCTGCTGCGCAAGGGCAAACCCGAGGTGGAGGTGGAGCAGGAGTTCTTCGAGTCCTTCCCCGCCGCGGCGGAGGACCTGGAGCTGCGGCACGCGCGGCGCGAGTACCAGGTGGAGTTCAAGCGGGCCTTCGAGGAGGCGCTGGCATCACTGACGCCCGAGGATCGCAACCTCATCCGGCGGCACTTCATCGATGGGTTGACCACCCCGCAGCTGGCGGCGCTGCATGGCACGCACCGGGTGACGATGTTCCGGCGGCTCAAGCAAGCCTGCGAGACGCTGGTGGAGCGCACCCGGACGCGCTTGCTGGAGCGGTTGCCGATGACGGACACAGAGCTGGTCAGCTTGAACCGGCTCATCCGCAGCCAGCTGGACGTCAGCCTCGAGCGTCTGCTTCCGCCCGAGAAGTGAGCGAGACCACACCAAGGTCCGCGCTTTGACGTCGTCCGACCCTGCACCCCAGCGCGCACTACCGGGCCAGCGTCTGCGATGATCTTTTTGCCCTGGGAGTCACGGCGTACCGGCTGGTGACGGACGAGTACCCGCCCCTCACGGACCCATCCATGCGGCGGGACAAGGCCACGGTGCACCCGTCAGCCCCCTGAAGGGGCCGGTGCCTGGGCAGCGAAAGCCCCCATGTCCCCGTGGCGAAGAGGCGATTCACGGTGGGTGCTGGCTCGCCAACCCCGATGTGAAGCCCCCCTGCGCAGGGGGATACTACGAGTGGAATGGGCGCTGCTTTGCGCCCATCATCATCCCACAAGCCCGTCAGCCGACCTCCGGGCCGCGATAGCCCCGCCACAGCCCCGCACTCCAGCCAAGGCGAAGCCCAGACGCAGGGACATGGCCCCCTGCGTTCCGGACGCCGCCGCCGCACCGTGCCGCCGCTTCAGTCCCGCACGTCCTGCAGATCCGGCAGGGTGTCCGGGTCGATCTTCAGCAGGACGCACAGGCGCGTCAGCGTGCTGACGCTCGGCAGCAACCGGCCGCGCTCGATGCCGCCGTACGTCATCACATGCAGCTCCAACCGGCTGGCGACCTCGTCCTGGCTGAGTCCGGCCCGCTCCCGGGCCGCACGGATGGCGGCGCCCAGGGCAGTGGCCCGCTCTTTCTGAGTCATTGGCACCTCCATTTGCGCCCCCAGCCTACGTCATGGGCCTCGACGAGTCTTCGAACGCGCTCTTCCATTACAGGGCTACTCTCGACGTAGAGTCACCGTAAATTTACCCTCAGGGTTGGTTCTGTGGGTACGAGACAATCATTCTGGAAAGAGGAGCCTCTCCATGACGAATCCGTCGCCGGATCGTCCCCCCGCCACCGGTCCCGTGCTGCTGCAGTCTGGACGTACCACTTATGAGCTCATCCGTCCGCTGGAACAGACGGTCCACGGCGAGCTGCTGCTGGCGCGGCGGCGCTTCGACATGAACTCGGCGGACTACGTCGTCATCAAGCGGCTGAGCCGGGACTGCCGCGAGGAGGATTACCGGCGGCTCATGGAGGAGGTGTCCGTCAGCGCCCGGCTGCGCCACCCCGGCATTGCCGGCATGCACGACGTGCAGGGTACGGTGGACGATCCCTACCTGGTGCTGGAGCACGTGGAGGGCCACCGGCTCGACACGCTGCTGGAGTGCGTGGCCCAGGGCGGCAAGCCCCTGTCCGAGGCCTTCGCCTGCTACGTGGGCACCGAGGTGGCCGATGCGCTGGACCACGCGCACGAGCTCTCCACCGAGGAGGGCCGCTGGTTGCGTCTGGTGCACCGCAACGTGTCGCCGCACACCATCATGGTAGGCCTCAGGGGCGAGGTGAAGCTCACCGACTTCGGTACCATCTGGTCGGCGCTGCCTGGCCGCCAGCCCACCGAGGATGACGCGCTGCCCGGCAACCTCGCCTACGCCTACGCCTCGCCCGAGCTGACGAAGAAGTCCTCCATCGACGGGCGCACCGATCAGTTCTCCCTGGCCGCCGTGCTGCTGCACCTGGTCGCGGGCCGGCCGCTGATCGAGGGCTCGGACCATGTGACGCAGCGGCTGCGCGAGCTGCGGCGGCGCGTGGACGAGGCCCTGGCGATGGGGCCCTCGGAGCCCGCCGCGGTGGCGCTCGCCCAGGATCTCCGGGGGCAGATCCACAAGCTCACCTCCGAATTCGTGGGCCGCATCCGCTCGCTGTCCAACCGCGAGGTGTTGGAGGCCACCAGCGTGCTGTCCGCCGGCCTGCGCCCCATCCTCCGCCGGGCCCTGGCTCCCCGGAAGACGGATCGCTATGCCTCGTGTGAGGAGTTTGGCCAGCAGCTGCGCCTGCACCTGTGGCGCGTGGGCCAGCTGTACGGCAAGCCCGAGGCCAAGCGCGAGGTGGCCGAGCTGGTGCGCTCCACGGCCCGCCCCCGGGGCCGGAATGGCGCCGCTCAGGCCAGCGCCGTGGAGGTCACCCCCGCGCAGGCCGGGCTCGCTCAAGGGCGGCGGGGTGGCACCTCGGCGGAGGGGCGTCGCAAGCGGGAGGCCCCTCGCCGGTGAGCGGGGCAGGGGAGCCGGGGCTGGCACCCGGGCCAGGCCATGTGCAGGCTCACACATGGAGTGTGGTGATTGGCGCCGGGCGTGCGCTGTGTTAGGCCGCCCCTCCCCCCTGCGAGGAGACAGGAGAAGCGAATGGGCCGCCGTCAGATCCGCGTCGTCGGCGCGATGCTGCAGAACGACGAGGGGTGCTACCTCATCACCCAGCGTCCGCCGAAGGCGACGCTGCCGCTGCTGTGGGAGTTCCCCGGCGGCCGGGTGGAAGAAGGGGAGGGCGACGCTCAGGCGCTCGCGCGGGAAATCCGCGAGGAGATGGGCGTCGACGTCACCGTGCTCGAGGAGGCGATGCACACGCACCACGAGTACCCGAAGTACGACATCGACTTTCGCGTCTTCCGCTGCCGGCTGAGCGATCCGCGGGCGCCCATTCAGCACCTGCGCGTGCATGATCACCGCTGGGTGAAGCTGGAGGAGATGTCGCAGTACCAGTTCCCGGACGCGGACGCGAAGACGCTGGCCAAGCTGCTCGACCTGGAAGCGTGACGTGAGACACCTGGCCCCGCTGCTGCTCGCGGGCCTGCTGGGCGCCTGCTCGGGCTCCAAGCCCGTGACCGTGAACCAGGAGCCGTCCCTGGACGCGGGCACTTATCTCCCCGCTACCGGAGTGCCCGGCTGCGTCCTTTATACCGAGCCACGGCAGTCGGGCCGGGTGCCCGAGGAGCTGAGCGAGCTGTCCGGGCTGGCCGCCAGCGCCCGGCACCCGGGCGTGTTCTGGGCTCACAACGACTCGGATCAGGCCTTCCGCGTGTACGCCATTGAGGACAGCGGGAAGCTCCGCGCCACGCTGACGCTCACCGGGGCCACGCCGCGCGACCTGGAGGACATCGCTGTGGGGCCGTGCGGGCAGGGGGCCGGTGGGGCCTCGTGCCTCTACCTGGCGGACACCGGCGACAACTTCCAGCGCCGGCAGCAGGTGCGCCTCTACCGGTTGCCCGAGCCTGAGCAGCTCGCGGATGCCACACTCCCCGTGGAAACGCTGGCGTTCACCTATCCGGACGGCCCCCGGGACGCCGAGTCCCTCATCCTGGATGAGCGCTCGGGGCGGCTGGCGGTTATTACCAAGACGTTGGACTCGCTGGGCGAGGTGTACGCGCTGGACGGGCTGAACCCTCAGCAGCCGGTGAAGGCCACGCGGCTGGGCACGCTGCGCGCACCGCAGGACCTGGACCGGATGACCACGGCGGCGGCACTGCACACCTCGGGCGAGCGGTTGCTGTTGCGCACCTACACGCGGGTTTGGGAAGTGCGGCGCCCCGGAGCGCGGCGGCTCGAGGAGCTGATCCAGGGCGAGGTGGCCGAAGTGCCGGGGGCCAGCCAGGCCCAGGCCGAGGCGATCACGTTCACTTCCGAGCAACGCGGCTACTTGCTGGGCACGGAGTTCACCGGCCAACCGTTGTATCGGACCGGCTGCCGTTGACTGCCGGTCGAGTCGTGACAGCACGGCCTGTGCGGCGGGTTGACGGGCTGGCGGGGGTGACCATCTTTCGCCGGTAGGTGTGACGCCTCGCCACATGGGCGAGGTTGGGGGAGGGGCGGAGCGTGCCGACGATGAAGCAGCAGGATCCATCACCTTCTGGGGGGCTTGGCCCTCGTGCCAAGAAGCCAGAAAAGACACCACCTCCGGGGAAGGGGTTCAAGCTCGGCTCGCCGCTGGGCTACATCCTTCTGCTGGTGCTGGGCTTCCTGTTGTTCCGCAATGTGTTCGCGGATGCGGGAGTGACGCGTGTCAGCTACAGCCAGTTCCGCGAGGGAGTGGAGAAGGACCAGTTCAAGAAGGTCCAGGTCTCGCGCGAGTGGGTGAAGGGTTTCCTGAAGGATACCGCGCCTCCGCCGCAGCCGGGCCAGGAGCGGCCGTTGCGCGGCGGGCTCAGCGAGCTGCCGTGGATGGCCTACCGCGTCGAGGGTGACGAGGGGCTCGTCCAACTGCTGGAGGAGAAGGGCATCCAGTACGAGGCGGTGCAGCAGTCGGATCTGTCCGAGGTGTTGTGGATCTGGCTGATCCCCATGGGCCTGGTGCTGCTGTTCTGGAGCTTCATGATGCGGCGGGTGGCCGGCGGCATGGGCCAGGGACCGCAGAGCGTGATGAGCTTCGGCAAGACGCGCGCGAAGGTGCAGGCCGAGGTGGACACCGGCGTGGGCTTCAAGGACGTGGCCGGCGTGGACGAGGCCGTGGACGAACTGCGCGAGATCGTCGAGTTCCTCAAGACGCCGGAGAAGTTCCGCCGTCTGGGTGGCCGTATCCCCAAGGGCGTGCTGCTGGTGGGCCCTCCGGGCACGGGTAAGACGCTGCTGGCCCGCGCGGTGGCGGGGGAGGCGGGGGTGCCGTTCTTCAGCCTCTCCGGTTCCGAGTTCGTGGAGATGTTCGTGGGCGTGGGCGCCGCCCGTGTGAGGGATTTGTTCGCCCAGGCCAACGCCAAGGCGCCGTGCATCATCTTCATCGACGAGCTGGACGCGATCGGCAAGAGCCGCAACGCGGGCATCGCCGGCGGCCATGACGAGCGCGAGCAGACGCTCAACCAGCTGTTGGCGGAGATGGACGGCTTCGACGGCCGCACCGGGCTGATCATCCTGGCGGCCACCAACCGTCCGGAGATCCTGGACAGCGCGCTGATGCGCCCGGGCCGCTTCGACCGGCAGGTGCTGGTGGACCGGCCGGACAAGCGGGGCCGCGAGCGGGTGCTGGAGATCCACTCGAAGAACGTGAAGCTGGGGCCGGACGTGGACCTGCGGGCCATCGCCGCGCGCACGCCGGGCTTCGCGGGCGCGGATCTGGCCAACGTGGTGAACGAGGCGGCGCTGCTGGCCGCCCGGCGCAACCGCGACGCGGTGATGCGCGCGGACTTCGAGGAGGCCATCGAGCGGGTGGTGGCGGGCCTGGAGAAGAAGAACCGCCGCATGAACGAGCGCGAGAAGGAGATCGTCGCGCACCACGAGGCGGGCCACGCGGTGGTGGGCTGGATGCTGCCGCACACGGAGCGGGTGACGAAGGTGTCCATCATCCCCCGCGGCCTGGCGGCGCTGGGCTACACCATGTCCCTGCCGCTCGAGGACCGCTACCTCATGTCGCTGGATGAGCTGCGCGACAAGATGGCCGGGATGATGGGTGGCCGTGCCGCCGAGGAGCTCTTCATCGGCGAGGTGTCCACCGGTGCCTCCAACGACATCAAACAGGCCACGGAGATCGCCCGGCTGATGGTGCGTGACTACGGCATGAGTTCGCTGGGGCCGGTGGCGTTGGGCTCGGATCACGGCCCGGGCTTCCTGCGCTCGGCGGGGCTGCCCGAGTCGCGCAGCTACTCGGAGCAGACCGCGCGCATGATCGACGAAGAGGTGAGCAAGCTCGTCGCCGAGGCGCTGGACCGTGCCCGCAACGTGCTGCGTACCCACCGCGACAAGGTGCACGCCCTGGCCGCGCGGCTGCTCGCCACCGAGGTGGTGGACGAGGACGCCATGCTGTCGCTGATGGGGCCCAAGGTGGTGCCGGACCGCGGCCTGCTGCACCCGGAGGCCCGTCAGGTGGTTGCCGCGCACCCGGCCGGAGAGCAGGAAGGGAATCCTCCCACCCAGCATGCGCAGGGCTCGATGCCGGACGCCTGAGTGCCTGTCCGTTATGGGTCCCAGCAGCCGGGACCCTGGCGCGGGATGCGGTGTCCAAAAGGCGAATTAGCTTGAGTCCAGAAGGAGGGAGGCGCCGTGGAGAACAGGATCGGCAAGAGCTACATGGCCCGGAAAGCACTCTTCGCGAAGGGGCTGCGCGAGGGGCGGCTGACGGTACAGGAGATCGAAAAGGCGCTTCCCGCCGGGACGCTGACGGCCGCGGAGCGGTGGCTGCTGTACTACTCGCTGCGAGCCGCGCAGGTGGAGATCATCGACGAGGTGACGGGGCAGGTGGATCACGGCTTCAACGAGGAGCCGGCGCCCTCCGAGCACTGAGCCCCCTCTCCCTGCCGAGCCCAATGCGTTGACACGGCCGCCGCGGCGGTTAGGTTCGGCCTGTCAGGATGTAGGACAGGACCGACACCCACCCACGGCGCGTTCCCCGCGTCAAAGCTCGACGCAGGCTCACCATGAACGGCAATTCTCACACGCAAGACGGAAGCCCCCAGGATCAGGCTCAGTCCACCGAGCCGGTGGAAGCGCAGCAGGCACCGCCCGAGGAGGCCTCGGCCTCTCAGGAGGCGTCCGCTGCTCCCAGGAAGGATCCGGAGCGCGAGCGCCTGGAGCAGGAACTGGATGCCACGCGGCGCCGCCTGGATGAGTTGGCGCGGGCGTACCAGGCCGTCAACAAGGACAAAGAAGAGTTCAAGCAGCGCATCACCCGCGAGCGCGAGCGGATGATGGACGTGGAGCGCGGCAACGTGGCGCTGACGCTGCTGGAGGCGATTGACGAGCTGGACCGCTGCATCGCGATGAGCGGGGGAGAGGCCAACACGCCGCTCGGGCAGGGCGTGAAGATGATCCGCGACGGCCTGCTCACGAAGGTGCAGGCCAGCGGCATCGAGCGCATCCAGGTGGTGGGGCAGCCGTATGATCCCAACACCGCCGAGGCCTTCGACAGGGAGAGCACCCCTCAGCCCGAGGATGATCAGAAGGTCGTCGCCGAGGTGCGGGCGGGCTACAAGCTGAAGGACCGGATCATCCGCCCGGCGCGGGTGAAGGTGGCCAAGTACGTGCCGCCGGCGCAGGCTTGACCCGGGGCCCGCAGGGAAATAGGCGGGAGGGCTGACTGTTGCCCCTCCGCCGCCATGCTCCCATTCAAGGATTCCCGCTCTCTGTTGCCTCGCTGCCTGCTGGTGCTCGGCCTGGTGCTTGCCTCGTCGGCGAGCGCCGGAACCTCGCTGGAGACCTGGCTTCAGGCCCGCGCCCGTGAGCACGCGGCCTGGCACGCGGCGGGAGGCGAGCAGGCAGGCACCACGGGCGGGCCGCTGGGGCTGTGGCAGGAGCGTACGGGGCCGGAGCAGGCCATTCCCGACTTCGTGCCGCCCACCTCGCTGGCGCCGCTGATCCGCGCGGTAGAAGCGGGGGTGGTCAACATCACCACGGTGAACGAGAAGCAGCGCTCGGGCGTCTCGGGACGCTCCACGGGCTCGGGCTTCGTGCTGACGCCGGATGGGCTGGTGCTGACGAACAACCACGTGGTGGCGCAGGCCCGGCAGATCGTGGTGCTGCTGGCGGACGGGCGCGAGTTCCCCGCCGAGGTGGTGGGCCGGGATGCCTCGACGGACGTGGCGCTGCTGCGGCTGCGTGAGGTGGGCCGCACGCCGCTGCCGGCGGTGTACCTGGGAGACTCGGACCAGCTCGAGGTGGGCGACTGGGTGGTGGCCATCGGCAACCCGTTTGGGCTGGATCACTCGGTGGCGCACGGGATGATCTCCGCCAAGGAGCGGGTGCTGGGCGTGGGCGTGTTCGACGACTTCATCCAGACGGACGCGCTGATCAACCCGGGTAACTCGGGTGGCCCGCTGTTCAACATGCGCGGCGAGGTGGTGGGGGTGAACACCGCCATCATGAGCGGAGGCCAGGGCATTGGCTTCGCGGTGCCGATCAACATGGTGAAGGACCTGCTGCCCAACCTGCGAGAGAACGGGCGGCTGGAGCGCGGCTGGCTGGGGGTGAACATCGACGATGCGCGGCCGGGCGAGGACGGACGCTACCTGGTGGTGAAGGACGTGTACCGGCGCAGCCCGGCGGCCAACGCGGGCATCCGCCCGGGCGATCGGGTGCTGGCCGTCAACGGCAGGCCCATCGGCTCGTACCTGCAGCTGCTGCGCAAGGTGGCGCTGCTGGCGCCGGGCTCCGAGACGAAGCTGACGCTGCTGCGCAACGGCCAGACGCAGGACGTGGTGGTGAAGCTGGCGGCGCGGCCGGCGCAGGACACGCTGCGGGCGATGGCCAGCCCGGGCAACGTGGAGCAGCTGGGCCTGGTGCTGAGGGACTTAACGCCCGAGGTGGCGGGGCCGTTGGGGTACGAGGCCTACTCGGGCGCGCTGGTGACGGGCGTGGTGCCCCGCAGCCCCGCGGAGCAGGCGGGGCTGGTGGTGGGAGACATCGTCACGGAGGTGAACCGCCACCGGGTGAAGGACGTGGCGGGGGTGCGCGCGACGCTGGAGAAGGGGGCAGGGGCCAACGTGCTGCTGCGAGTGCAGCGCGGAGAGGTGCAGCAGTACCTGGCGCTGTCGCCCTAGCTACTTCTTCTTCAGCTTGTTGGCGTCCTTGCCGTCCAGCCACAGGCCCATCTCGACGCCGGTGCGGCCCTCGGTGAGCAGAATGGCCTCCATGCGCGCGGACACGCCGTAGATCTTCCCGCCCTTGGGGCGCTCCAGGCTCCAGATGTCCAGCGGGGTGAAGACGACCTGAACGCGCACGCTCTGGCTGGCGAACAGCCGCGCGAAGTACTGCCCGTTCCAATCCTTGGGGGCCCGGGCGGACACCGTCAGCAGCGGCAACATGGGGTTGCCCTGCGAGTTGGTCTTCTTGGGCGTGCCGTGGCTCAGCGCGTAGCTGCCGGCGGGGAAGAACGGCAGGATGTTGACGATGAAGTCGCCGGTGACCGGATCGTACGGACCGGGCGACAGCATGTTCACGTCCTCCTCGTCGACGATCATGTACAGCTTCTTGCCCTTGTAGTTCTTGCGGAAGACGTCCGCCTTGGTGCGGCAGTCGGACGAGGCGAACACGTCAGCGCACTGGCCAATGAAGCGGCTGAGGAAGCCGCCCAGGCCGCCCAGCGGCTCGGCGGCATCTCGCAGCCGGGCGAAGCGCGGGTCCACGTCCGCAAAGGCGAGCGCGGGCAGCAGCAGGGCAACGGTGACGAGCAGGCGGTTCACGGTGACACGGGCTCCAGAAGAGAGGTGGGCCATGCATGGTGCCACTCCCAACCGCTTCCAGCACCTCGTTCCAACAAGTACGTAGAGGTAGCGAGGGGTAGATATTTTGACTACATGCCCCCACCATGTAGTTTAAGTGCCATCCAAAGCACGGAGGCACCTTCGAGTGAACGATCGGCGCGCACACCTTCGATTCGACAAAGTTTTCACGGTGTACCTGAGCACGCAGGAGGGGATGACGCGCGGCATCGGGCGCAACATCAGCATGAAGGGCCTGTTCGTGGAGACGCGAGAGCCAGTGCCCCTGGGCGGACGGTTGAAGGTGACGTTCGCGGGGGAGGACGGCACGGAGATGACGTGCCTGTGCGAGGTGCGCTACCAGGTGGCGCTGGCATACGGGCGGCGCGACGGGCGCGAGGGCAACAGCCGTGGGGTGGGGTTGCGCATCGTGGCGTACGAGACGCAGGACGACGCGCCGCTGCTGCTGGTGGACCGCGAGCGGGTGATGCACTGAGCCCCCACCCCTCTCCCTTCGGGAGAGGGACGGGGTGAGGGTTCCTCACGCCCCCGTGAAACGACAAGGGCCCGGTCCCCGAGAAGGAGACCGAGCCCTTTTTCACGCCGTGAGGCGCAAGCCGGTTACTGCGAGAAGCCCTCGAGCAGGTAGTGGGCCTCGATGCGCTTGAGCGCGAGGATCATCGCGGCGCAGCGCGGGTCCACGTTCTTGCCGATGGCGTAGTGGCGGCTGTCATGCATCTCGGTCTTGCGCGGCTGGTTGCGGGAGATGTCGCGGATGATGCGGTAGTTGCGCTTCATCGCGCGCTCGAGGCGCTGATCCACCTCGGTCTCGCTCCAGCGCTCCATGCGCTTGTTCTGGATCCACTCGTAGTAGCTCACCGTCACGCCGCCGGCGTTGGCGATGATGTCGGGGATCATGTCGATGCCGCGCTTCTGCAGGACGCGGTCGGCCTCGGGAGTGGTGGGGCCGTTGGCGCCCTCGGCGATGAGCTTGACCTTGAGCTTCTCGGCCACGTCGGCGGTGATCTCACCCCCCAGCGCGGCGGGGACGAGGATGTCGGCCTGGACTTCCCACAGGTCCTTCTTCTCGATGCGCTGGGCGCCGGGGAAGCCGGCCACGGTCTTCTTGAGGTTCTTCGGGTCGTTCACATAGGCGATGAGCGCGGGCACATCGATGCCGTCGCCGTTGAAGATGGAGCCGTCGGCGTCGTTCACGGCCAGCAGGCGGGCGCCCATGTTGGCGAGGATCTGCGCGCCGTGGCTGCCCACGTTGCCGAAGCCCTGAAGGGTGAACGTCTTGCCCTTGAGGGTCTCGCCGCGGTCGGCGTAGTAGTCCTCGATGCAGTAGGCGACGCCCTGGCCGGTGGCCTTCACGCGGCCCTCGGAGCCGCCGATGCGCACGTCCTTACCGGTGACGATGCCGCGCATGTTGTGGCGCTCGCGCTCGCCGTCCGAGTACTCGCGGAGCATCAGCGCCATGACGTCCCCGTTGGTGCCCACGTCCGGGGCGGGGATGTCGATGTTGGGGCCGATGAGGCTCTTGAGCTTGTACATGAAGCGCAGGGTGATGTTCTCCAGCTCCTCGCGGCCGTACTGGCGCGGGTCAATCTGGATGCCACCCTTGCCGCCGCCGAACGGAACCTCGGAGATGGCGGTCTTCCAGGTCATCTCGGCGGCCAGGGCCTTGAACAGGTCGAGGGAGACCTCGCGGTGGTAGCGGATGCCACCCTTGTAGGGGCCGCGGGCCTGGTTGTGCTGAACGCGGTAGGCCTTGAAGCGCTGAGACTCACCAGGCACCAGCTGGTAGACGCCGCCATCCGGCAGGCGCAGGTGGCCGCGGCGGATGGATACGTCCGAGCCGAGCAGGGCGCGGCCGTTGAGGATGATCTTCCCGTCGGCCAGGCGCTCAAGTCCGTCCGGGTTACGCACCTGGGTGACGGAGAGATCCGAGAAAGCCTTGGCCTCCTCGGGAGCCAGGGGAACCAGGCGGTCCTTCAGCTTGGTGGTGACGTAGAAGATGTGCTCGTAGTCAGGCTCCTCGAGCTCGAGCCGGACGCGCTTGTCGAGGCCGATGAGGTCGGCGGCGCGGTGAAAAATCTCCATCGCCTCCGTGTAGATGGTGCGCTTGGGCGAGGGCGCCGGGGCGCGCATGAAGTTCTCTTCGCTGGCCATTGCTGCTGCTCCTTGCGTGAAGGCGAAGGCGGGTAAAAGCGGGGCCCTTATGTGCACAGGCCCGAGAGGGAATCAACCACCCGAGGACACTGAAGGAGGCCTAAAAGCGCTGAGAAGTCGGGCACTTACGCAACGCGCTGTGTCATGCGGGACCCTCCGACCGGTCGGTAGGTCAGCAGGCATTCACGAAACCGTTTGCCCTGCATGAGGGGCCATGTTATTCGCCCCGCCCACGTCGCGCCGACATAGCTCAGTTGGTAGAGCAACTGATTCGTAATCAGTAGGTCCCCGGTTCAAATCCGGGTGTCGGCTCCAGAAAAAGGTTGTGAAAACGGGTCGTTGGGCATCAGCCTGACGGCCCGTTCTCGTTCTGCCTGCGGTCCCTCAGCTCGCGGGGGGCCGCGAACGGCGAGACCACAGCGCGATCAGCAGCAACCCCAGCAGCGGCGCCAAGCCCGCCGCGTTCCCGTCGCCCGCCGAGCAGGCGTAGCCACCCCCGGTGATGTCGACGTCGTTGTGTGGGTCGCAGTCATTGCCGAGCCCATCACGGTCGGCGTCGGTCTGCTCGGTATTGAAGACGAGTGGGCAGTTGTCCGACCCATCGACCACTCCATCGCCATCATCATCCGGGTCGCAGGCATCGCCTCGGGCATTGGCGTCCGTGTCGAGTTGGTCGAGGTTCGCCTGTAGGGGGCAGTTGTCGCCCTCGTTGGCCACGGTGTCACCGTCGAGATCGCCATCGCACATGTTCCCTCGGCCGTCTTGGTCCGTGTCCTCCTGCTCGGTGTTGGCAGCCAGTCGGCAGTTGTCCTGGCCATCCTTGAGCCCATCTTCATCCGAGTCGTCGTCGATGTAGTCCGACCGGCCGTCCGTGTCGGTATCCACGGGCGTGCTGAGGGCGCCACGTTCCTCGGCATCGGAAACCCCATCGCCGTCCGAATCCTCATCCAGGGCGTCGATTGTCGAGTCCCCGTCGGTGTCGAGCGGCTCCGACGCACCGCCAAACTCCTGGCGATCCGTGATGCCGTCACCGTCCGAGTCCAGGTGCATCGGGTCCAGACCGAACCGCTCCTCGGTGAGGTTGGTCAGCCCGTCGCCGTCGATTTCTGCGTCACAGGCATCGCTGGTGCCGTCCCTGTCCAGGTCCGCCTGGCTGGTATTCCGCACCAGGCGGCAGCTATCGCTCTGGTCGAGCACCTCGTCGTTGTCACTGTCCGTATCGAGATAGTCGGGCAGACCATCTCTATCGGTATCGAGCAGGGTGCCAGGCTGCGCCCCCGCGTTCTCCTCCTGATCGAGCACACCGTCTGCATCGGAGTCGGTGTCGAGCGCGTTCAGCGTGCCATCCCCATCCGCATCGCGGGGCAGCAAGTCGTTGCCTACCTCGAGTCCATCCCGAATGCTGTCGCCATCGCAGTCAGGGTTGCGCGGATCGGTCCCCAGCTCCACTTCTCGCTCATTCGCCACACCGTCGCCGTCCATCTCGGAGTCACAGGCATTGCCTGGGCCGTCCTGGTCCAGATCCTCCTGGGACGCATTGACGATGAGGCGGCAGTTGTCGGTGTGATCCTGCACCCCGTCGCCGTCGCTATCGGTGTCCCGGTAGTCCGGGAGGTTGTCGCCGTCGGTGTTCGCGGGTGAGGTGCCAGTGCCCCTCTCCACCCGGTCGGGTGTGCCATCCTGATCGGAATCTTCATCCAGCGGATCGATGAGGCCATCGCCATCGGTGTCGTAGGGGGCGTTGGGATCGCCCACCTCCAGGGCATCGGGAATTCCATCTCCATCGGTGTCCATGCGGAGCGGGTCGGTGTGCAACTGCTGTTCCATGCCATTGGTGAGCCCATCCCCATCGATATCGCTGTCGCACAGATCTCCGAAGCCATCCGTGTCCGTGTCCGTCTGGTTCGGGTTGATAACCAGAGCGCAGTTGTCATGGGCGTCCCGTACCGTGTCGTTGTCATCGTCCTCGTCGCACGCGTCGCCCTGAGTGTCCTCATCTGTGTTCAGCTGGTCGGGATTTAGGGTCAGAGGGCAGTTGTCGTTCTGGTCCGCGAGACCGTCTGCGTCAGCGTCGGGAGCGCACGCGCTTCCGACGCCGCCCGTGCAGTACGCCACCGCGACCTGGTCCAACTCCGGCGTCCCAGTCGAGGCCGGTTCCAGCTTCAGCCGGTAGTAGAAGCTCGCGCCAAGCCATCCCAGCGCCTCGAGTGAGAGGCTCTGGTCCATTCCGAAGGCTAGAGCCGACGACTGGTTCAGTTGTTTGAGGTGATCGTACCAGTTCACACCGTCCTGGCTGAACTGGACAGATGCACTGGAACCCGGAGGAAGCGAACTGAGACTGTAATAGAAGGTATGGATGGACCCGAGGG
>DASVVJ010001213.1:0-16231 GCA_036389955.1 Myxococcaceae bacterium | reverse complement strand
CTGGACCTGCTCGTGGGCGAGGCCCACCAGGCGGCCCCTGTCCGCCTCTACCCGGGCAAGGGCGATGGCACCTTCCTGCCGAACATCCCGTTGAAGCTGGGGGGCTACGGCGCCGGGCTCGCGGTGCATGACTTCAACGGGGACAAGCACCTGGACTTCGCCGTGGCCTTCAGCTCGAGCCCCAGCGGCCTGGCCACCTACCTGGGCAATGGCGACAACACCTTCAAGGGCTCGCTGGCGGGAGGCGTGAAGGGCGGTCCGCTCGACCTGTCCATGGGAGACCTCAACGGGGATGGCCGGCCGGACCTCGTTGCTCCGCACCCGAACACCAGCGCGCTGGCCACCTACCTGGGCCAGGCGGATGGAACCTTCAAGGGCCACGAGCTCAAGCCGGTGCAGTACGAGCCGCGCTCGGTGGCGCTGGGAGACATTAACGGCGACAAGCGGGCCGACGTGGTGATGGGCGACAAGAAGGTGGCCCGGATGGCCATCCTGCTGGCCAACCCGGACGGCACGCTGGGCAAGCCCGCCTATATGGACGTGGGCGCGCAGCCCAATGACGTGGTGCTGGCGGACATGAACGGCGATGGGAAGCTGGACGCCGTGGTCGCCAACACGGGCAGCAACCAGGTGACGCTGCTGCAGGGCAAGGGCGATGGCACCTTCACCGCCCAGGCGACGACGCTGGACGGCGGCCCCAACGCACTGGCCGTCGCCGACTTCAACAAGGACGGCTCGCTGGACGTCGCGGTGGCGCAGCTCAACTCCAACACGGTGAGCGTGCTGCTCGGCGGCTGCGAGTAGCCACAGGGCTGAGACAGCCTGTTGCTGCATGAGCGCGGGGGCGTTTTTTAGGCGTCCCCCGCGCACGGGCCTAGATTGGCCTCCGTCTTCCGGGAGGCTCAGTCATGCCGCGCATTCCCCTGCTGATCACCGGTGTTCTGCTGTTCGCGAGCCCGGCGTTGGCGGCCATCTCCAACATCCAGACGCGCAATGACGCGGCCCACGTGTCCTACGCGTTCGAGTACACCCAGCCGGCGCAGCTGCACCGCGTGTACCTCGACACGGACGAGGAGCGCGGTACGGGCCTGGCGGTGGGCAACCTCGGCGCCGACTACCTGCTGGAGAACGGCTTCCTCTATCGCTACGCGGGCTCGGGCTGGAACTGGTCCTGGTCCCGGCTCAAGGCCGTGCCCCACACCCTGGGCAGCGGCTCGGCCCGGTGGACGGTCTCCCGCGCGGACCTCGGCGAGTTGGCGGACTCTTCGCACACGCGGGTGCTCTTTCAGACGCAGCATTCAGGCGTGCTCGACTCCTCCGCGCTCCACACACATGGCTACACGGCGCCCGAGGCGCGCAATCAGGAGCCCGCCCCTGTCGTAGAGCGACAGACGCCCCAAGCCCGGGATACTGCTGGGCAGCCGCGCGTCGTCATTCCAGACAGGGAGCAACAGCATGAGGTGGAGAAGTTCTCTCGGGTCGATCGCCCGGGTATCGGCAGCCACGCTCGCGGTGGTGATCAGCGGATGCGCGACAACTTCAGCGAGCAACAACCCGAGTCCCAAACGGCTGGAGCTGAAGCCCTGCCGCGTGCCTGGCCTGGACGAGGACTTGCGCTGCGGGACGTTCCACGTTCCCGAGAACCGGCAGACCAACCAGGGCCGGACCTTGCCTCTGAAGGTGATCGTCATCCCCGCGCGCTCGCAGCAGCCGGGAGAGCCCATCTTCTATCTGTCGGGCGGCCCTGGCCAGGCGGCGACGACGGCGGCGGCCGATCTCGCCACCACGTGGGAGCGGCAGAACCACGACGTCGTCCTGGTCGATATGCGCGGAACGGGCGAAGGTCACCGCCTCGACTGCCAGCTCGGCTCAGACGACGATCTGCAGGCGTATCTCGTGCCGATCTTCTACGAAGGCTCGCGCTTCAGCGAGTGCCGCCAGGCGCTGGAGAAGCAGGCCGACCTCACCCAGTACACGACGCCCAACTCGATGCAGGACCTGGACGAGGTCCGCCAGGCGCTGGGCTATGGGAAGATCCATCTCGAGGGCGGCTCTTACGGGACCCGGGCTGGGCTCACCTATCTGCGGATGTATCCGCAGAACGTGCGCGCGGCCCTGCTGAGTGGGCTCGTACCCGTGTCCAACCGCAGCCCCCTGTACCACGCGGCCGCGGCCCAGCGGGCGTTCGATCAGATGGTGGCCGAGTGCGAGGCGGAGGCGGCCTGCCATGCGGCCTACCCGAACCCGCGGGGAGATCTGGCGGCGATCCTCCAGACCCTTCGCGAGAAGCCGGCGCGCGTCCAGGTCTCGCACCCGGCCACCGGCGCTCCGGCCCAGCTGACGCTGTCCGAGCCGGCCTTCACGGATGGGCTGCGGGTGTTCCTCTACTCGGCCGAGCGGGGGCGGATGGTTCCCCGGCTGCTCCAGCGGGCCCGGGCAGGCGACTACACGCCCTTCGCCGAGGCGGCCCTTCAGAGCAGCAAAGGTCTCCGGGAGTCGCTGCGGTTTGGCTTGCTGCTGTCGGTCACCTGCAGCGAGGACGTGCACCGCATCCGTCCTGAGGAAGTGGAGAAGGAGACCGCGGGAAGCTTCATCGGCTCGCACCGCGTGCGCGGGCAGATGGCGGCCTGCGCCGAGTGGCCCAGGGGCCAGGTGCCCGAGGACTACTTCCGTCCGTTCACCACGGAGGTGCCGGTGCTGCTGGTCTCCGGCAACCTGGATCCCGTCACGCCGCCGCAGTGGGCCGAGGAGGCAAAGAAGTCCCTGCCGAACAGCATCCACGTGGTGACCCCGGGCGGGCACACGTCGAGCAACCCGTGTGTCGAATCGATCGCCAAGCAGCTCTTCGAGAGCGGCACGGTGCAGGGCCTGGACACGAGCTGTGTCGCGGCCCTGCGCACCCCGCCCTTCGTCCTGCCCACGGACCCGCTCCCCACGAACACCCGCTAAGCCAGCGGGACGTACCACCCGGGTGGTATGTCCCGTAGCGACTCCCCGCCGTATGTGATCGCGGGTTCCGCCCGCGGAGCGCCCGCCAGCTTCCGCTCTGGCCGCTTAAAGGGGGAGTGATGTCCAACCCGTGGAACATTCCAGGCTCATCCTCCTACCGGCACAAGCAGGAAGGAGGACTCCTGACGCAGCAGCTCGCCGAGGCGTTTGCCGCGGGCAGGCTGGTGACGCTCACCGATGAGCGCACCGCCCCCGAGGAACAGACCAGCACTTGGCAGGACGGGCCGCCTTCACGGGTTTATGGGCCGTTCCGCGTCAAGTTCTCCAAGAAGATGAGCAATGAAGACTTCACCGCGCACGGCTGCAAGCAGATCTTCGGCTTGAAGTCAGACACGGAGGCCAAGGCCTTCGTTGCCAAGAGGCACCTGAAGACGGCGAACTTCAAGCTCACCAACCAGAATGTTCATAACGGCTACCTGGACATTTACATCAGCGCGAGCGTCTACGAGGAGGTCATGCGCGCTCTGCTCGGCGCCGACTCGAAGCGGCTCGCGGCCGCTGCCGCGAAGCGGAAGCAGGAACTCGCCACCCGCTCCCAGGAGGAGCAGGAGGCCATCCGCAAGCAGACGGATCAAGAGTTCCAGCGGCGCACGGGACGTGAGCCCTCGGGCAAGAAGTCTTCGGAGGACCAGGCGCTGTGGGAACTCCTCCAGGACGAGGTGCTGCGCCAGGAGGGGACCGCCGCTCCCGGTGGCGAGGCTCCGGTGGCCGGGCCCTCCGCGAAGAAGAAAGGTCCGCCGCCACAGCAGCCCCCCACGGCTCCCCTGCCCGAGGAGGGAGAGCCGGTCAATGAGCTGGGCATCGTCTGCTGGGATGGAACGCCGCCGCTCCGGCTGCGCTCCAGTCCCACCACCCAGCAGGACAACATCACGGGAAGCCTTGCTTTCAACACGATGGTCCAGGTGGTGAGGCGGCTGCCCGGCCAATGGCTGCAGGTCTCTACCCGGGATGGACGGATAGGGTATGTCTCCGCCGGCTACATCTGGCTCGCTCCGCGGCACCCACTCCCCGAGCCGAACGTCCGGCTCCACCGTGTCACCGCGGGCCTTCAGGGCACTGCCATCGCCATCGCCGAGCGGTACTACCAGGAGATTCGGTGGGGACAGGACCTGGGCTTCTACGTGGCCGTGCTCGCCGCGGTGAACCAGCGCCCCGTTCCCCAGACGGTCAAGGGGTGGAAAGCGCTCCGTTTCCAAGCCGGCGAACTCATCTGGGTTCCCAGCCTGGAGTTCGCCAAGGCCCTGCGTGGCCGCGTCAGCAGCGGCTCCTACAGCTACGAGGCGGTCAAGGCGCTCGGCATCGACAAAGCCCTCTTGCGGCTGATCCAGCTTTACGCCGACTTCCGCAAGGCCATCTCGTTGTCGTTGGACCACATTGGCCCCGCCATCTTGCGGCATGTGAAGGACTCGATCATCTCGATCCTCACCTCTCTGCTGGTCATGGCGGTGGGTGCGGCCTTGCTCCTGGCCATCTCGACCATCATCGGCGCGGCGATCGGGTTCGTGCTCGGGGCTGGCGCGGGGGCGGCACCCGGGGCCGCCCTCGGCTTCGAGGCCGGCATGGTGCTGATCGAGTGGATTGGATTGGGCTTTCTCATCCACTGGATCGCCAGCTCTCTGGAGCGTATCGGCTCGGCTTTCATCAAGTTCTTCATGAGTGTGTGGAACGCCCGGGGCAGCCAACCGCGGCTGCAGCAAGCAGCGCTCGAGCTGGCCGATGCGATCGGCATCTGCGCCGGCGTGCTCGTCGAGGCGCTCGTCATGTGGGCAGCGGCCAAGGGCGTCGATGCCGCGCTTGGAAAGCTCAAGGGGACGGCCTTCGCCCGGGCCTTCGGGGAGTCCCGCCTGGGCACCTGGCTGCGGGAGCGGGTCCACAACTTCAAGGAGGGCAAGACGGAGCTCCCTCTCCCCCGGGGCAAGACGCTGAAGGCCCGGGGCCCGCGGGAGACGCTCATCCAACTGCGGGCGCCTAAGCTCGCCAAGCAGCTGGGCATCTCCAAGGCCGAGGCCGCGTCCCTGCTGCGGGTGGCGGACGCCCCGGCGATCAACGGGCTCTTGGGTGAGCTGGGCATCAGTGGCCTCAAGCTGCTGGCCAACAAGCCGCGCGCGTTTCGCGAGGCCTTCTTCAAGACGCTCGAGCTGGTGGGCAAGGACAGCGTCGCGCGCGCTCAGGTGCTGGAGGCGCTGCGGCTCAACCAGCGGGGCACCCTGTCCAACGCGGCGACCGAGCTGACGCTCAGCGCATACCTGGAGTTCTTGAACCGCCATGGCGAACGCGTCTCGGGCGACTTCATGAGCCGCTTCTGGCGCGCCGTCTTCATGGACAAGGCCGAGGCCAAGGCAGAGCTGCGGCTGGTAGAGGACCTCCTGGCGGGGAAGACACCGCTTGGCCCCACCAAGAAGGTAGCGGGACTGCGCGATAGCCCGATCGCCAAGGAGAAGATGCCCGAGTTCCGCGTGACAACGGGGTCCAAGCCCCGGCTCGCGGAGTGCAAGTCCGTCGGTAAGCCTGGCGAGCCTCTGTCAGAGGGAGCGATCAAAGATAACGTGCGCAAGGCGAACAGCCAGCTGAGGGATGAAGGCACCCGGAGCGGAGAGTCAGAGGGACTCATCCGGCTCGACGCCCGCGAAGCAGGCAAGACGGATGTGAGCGCCGAGACGCTCGCCGAGTGGGTCTCGAACAAGATTCCCAGCCCACGCGACAGCCGCGCCACGCGCTGGGTGGAGATCTTCTACAACAACGCCAACGGGCAGCTGATGCGAGTGGTCCTGGAGCTGCACCAGAGCCGCTTCCGGGTGCACTCGCAGTCCCCCGTCCGATCCACGGACCTCCTCCTGGAGGGAACGATTCCCAAGGAAGGAACCGGTCCTTTCGCAGTGCCACGCACATCCCAGGATGATGAGGAGTAACATGACCATCTCCCCCAGCCCCACCAGGAGCCTGCGCGGCTCGAACCCGAAATCTGGTGATGACATGAGCTCCTTACGAGATGAGCCCCCCATCGAGCCGCTGCTGGATACCTGGGGCCGCTTCAACGACGCGGCACGCTGGAGATGGTCGCTACGCACCCGGCCCGCGAGCGACGAGGCTCCCGTGCTCAACGCCTGGGGCGCGGGCCAGGTGGCTGAGTTCCTGGAAGCCCTGAGGCCCATCGCCCGGGTGCGCCAGGCCTTCTTCAATGGGCCTCCGGACTCCCCACCCCTGGCCGTGCCGGAGCACACGTGGAATGAGCGGCAGGAGTCCCACGCCCGCTTCGAGAGCGCACTGCTCGAGGCAGTGCGGACCTCGCCTACGCCCATCACCTCGGCGGAGTTGCGCTTTGACCTCTATGTCTGGGTCCGCACCCCGACGTCGGGCGCGCCCGTACGGGGTTGGGTCGCCGGCACCGCCGAGAGTGACCTCCAGTTCGAGACGCGAAACCCCTACGGCTCGTTGACGATGGACCATACGTTGTTCCGGGATGGAGCGACCTATTGGGACGCCAATACCACCCTGCACCGCCTCAACAGCCCCCTGCTCCGTCAGGCGTTGGCGGCCATTGAGGCCCGGCTCGGGCCCATCCAGGAAGTGGAAGGCCTGCCAGACGTCACGCGCACCGGGTTCGAGTCGATCCGCTGAGCGGCGTCTACCCCCTGGACGAGACCGAGGACACCACCGAGCTGATCGCTCCTCGGATGGCTGCCTGCGCCTTGTCTCCCAGCCGCAGGTCCAGCTGCTTCGCCACCGGCACCTCCGTGCGGCACAGCACGCACCGCGAGGCCTCCACCCGGATGGGCGCGCCACACGAGGGGCAGGGCCGGCGGTAGAGCCGTGCCTCCATCCGGTGCGCCATCCACGCCGCCACCACCCCGGCCACCACCATCACCACCACCACCGCGATGGCGAACACGGGCGCGAAGAAGACGGCCAGGCACAGCCCCAGCACCCCACCCTCCTGCAGCCGGTTGAGCCACTTCAGCGGGTGGAAGAACTCGCTCTCCAGCCCCATGAACTGCGCGTGCACCTGCCGCCGCAGCGCCAGCGTGGCAATCGCCATCCCCGCGCCCGCCGCGCCCACTGCCCACTCGGGCACGCTCGCGGTCTGCACGTTCATCGAGGCCATCACCGTCATGGCCCCGCTGGAGGCGCTCAGGCCGTACTGCACCAGCCCCAGCAGCATGTGCATGTCCTCGTCGCGGTCGGTGAGCATCTCGAACACCAGCACCACCGCGAAGGCGGCCATCGCGCCCGGGTGCGCCATCCACTGCAGCGCCGCGGGCAGGCTCACGTAGCCCTGGTTCGAGGCCAGCGCCACCGCCAGCAGGCTCACGCCCGCCCGGGTCCCCGAGGCGCTGCTCAGACCCACTGCCTGGGAAACAACGGTGAAAGGAATCACGGCTTCACCTCCGGCATCGCGCCCAGTACCCGCGTCTCCAGAAGCCCGAGCTGCCCCAGGATCCACAGCACCACCGCCACCATCCCCGCCACCACCACCGCCAGCACCGCCGTCCACACGCCCAGCAGCGCCAGCTCCCAGAAGGCCACCGGCACCCCCCGCCCTTCCCGGCGGATCTGCCAGGTGAGGTAGCGCCGCGTCAGCACTCCGGCGAGCGCCACCTCGGCGGCGCTCACCACCGTCTTCACCAGCGCCCCGGCCCCGGGGACGAGCGTGAACAGTTCCAGCACGATGATGGACAGCGCCAGAAAGCAGCCCGTTGCCAGCCGCAGCGTCCACCGCGTCACGATGCGCCGCCGGGGCGTGAGCAGCGCCAGGCCCGGCTTCACCACCGTGAAGCGCAGCCACACCAGCGCGCCGATGATCAGCAGCGAGTTGATGAGCGGGAACCAGCTCGCCACCAGCGCGCCCACCGTGACGGCCACCACCGCCAGCCACAGGCGCACCGCCGACTGCGAGCCGTGAAGCTCATGCAGCACCGCCCGGTCCGTGGCGCTCGGCAGCGTCGCCTCGCCGCAACGGGGGCACGGCCGCCCGCGCAAGGCCGTGCCGCCAGGGAGCCGCTCCGCACAGCGGCGGCACCGGCCGGACAGCAGCAGCGCCAGCTCATGCTCCTCGCTGGCGGCCAGAGTGGGGGAACTCGTCATGCGCTCTCTCTACGTGGGAGTGGCGCGATGATTACCAGAGCGGCCACCGCCTTGGACAGGCGGAGCTCAGTGCGCGGAGTCCATCCCTCGCAGCGCGGAGAGCTCCACCGCCATCTGGCGCACTTCCCTGCCGGTGAAGGGCTTCTTCAGCTCCACCAGCCGGTGCAGCTCGCCGAACTCCCGGCGCAGCTCCTCCCACGAGTAGTCCGAGTAGGCCGAGCAGAACACCACCGGCATCCGCGGGTCCACCCGCCACAGGTGCCGCAGTGTCTGCACGCCGTTCCACCCTGGCGGCATCCGGTAGTCCAGGAATGTCACCGCATACGGCCGGCCTCCCGCCACCGCCTGCTCCACCTTGGCCAGCCCCTCCTCCCCCTGAAAGGCCAGGTCCAGCTCGAACTCCAGCCCCTGCTCGTCGGGGCCGGCCTCGTCCGTTCCTCCAAAGAGCGTCTCCTCCATCAGCTCCAGCCTGTCCCGGCCTTGCGTGGACTCCGGGCACAGCACCCGGCGGAAGTCGCGGTGAATGGACTCGGAATCGTCGATGACCAGGATCCGCCGCTTGCTCCCTGGGTTCCCCATGGCGCCTCCTGCACCGGCTTATATGGCAGCCCCACGGTGTGCGCACCACCTCCAATGAAGGTCAATGCAGGTTCTGGCGGAGCCCTGGACTGATGGGTTTTGATCAATCCCTCAAAACCAACAGTCCACTCGGCGAGTTCATCTCTTACCGTAATTCCCTGCACACTTGGCGTGCGGTGAACACTGCTCTGCAGGGGAGTTCCTATGAAGAACACAGCCTGGTCCTGGGCCGTCGTCGCTGCATTGATGAGCGCTTGTGGTGGTGAGCTTTCGCAAGCACCGGACTCCACGGATCCAATGGAGGAGTCTCCGGAGGCTTCGGAGGAGATCAGCGCCTACGGCGTCTCTGCGAACGGCCGTAACCTCAACGGCCGAGGGTTGAACGGCCGCAACCTCAATGGCCGGGAGCTCAATGGCCACGCCCTGAGCAACGCGCACCTGGGCTCGTTAGCCCTGGACGCAGTGTGGCTGGAAGGGTCATCACTGGTGTCCAGGACGTCAAACGGCCAGGTACTGCGCGGCGCGGCGCTGGTGGGAGCGGTGCTCGGAGACACCACGGGCCGCTCGCCGCGGCTGCGCATCGACGCCGCGGCCGCCGAGGGAGACATCTGGCAGTACACCGTGTCGTACTTGAGCCAGACGGGCTGGACGCCCCTGTGCCCGAGCGACACGGGGCAGGCCCTTGCCGCCATTCCGCTCTCGGGCCGCTGGGACTACCGCCAGGGCGTGCCGGGCGGCGGCGCCCACATTGCCGAGCCGGGAACCATCACCTTCGCCTGCACCGACGGGGCGCTCGCCAAGTGCGCGAGCTTCGGCTACGCGCCGTGGCGGCAGACGATGCGGTGCACCTCCGAAGGCTGCGGCACCGTGTCGCTGGCCAGCTACCACCAGGCCTGCACCCGCATGGTGCGCGCGGACTACTGCGGCGATGGCCGCTCCTTCACCCGCGACGGCACGCTCATCAACCTCTATGACGCCGTGGGCATCCAGCTGGACACCGAGAGCTGGACCACCGAGGCGGAGTGGGACACCCAGGGCGCGCGCTGCATCTCCCATCGCCGGCTGGGCGGTTCGGCGGCGCCGCGCTGCGCCCGCAACCTGTACCCCGCCGACTGCGGCGCGCTCTCGCACTTCAGCGGTGGCACGCTGCTGATGACCGAGTTCGACGGCTCGAACCAGTAAGGGACCTGCTTCCAACGCCCGGGCCGTCTCCCCTGCGTGAGGGGGACGGCCCAGGTGCTTCACGGGGCAGAGGCTGGGGTTAGAAGTCCGAGATGCGGTCCACCAGGTTCGAGTGCTCCACGAACTGGTTGCGGTTGCCCTGGTGGGTCTCGATCTTCCGGTTGCGCTCCAGCTCGGCGCTGTCCACCCCGTCCAGCTTGTTCCACTCGCGCAGCACCGACTCCTCCTCGGGGGCGATGCGCTTGTTGTACTCGGCCGAGAAGTAGAACAGGGCGCGCGCCACGTTGCCCTTGTGCTCATCGGGCGGCTCGAACACCTTGCGGCCCTGCGCATCCAGGCCGAACTTCGACCCGCCCTGGCTCCACTGCACCTTCTCCACCTTGCCGAAGGGGAAGCTGCCGCGCGTGGAGTTCGCCTTGCTGTCGGTGGGGAACAGGTGGTGCAGGTCGCTCTTGGCGTCGCCCGTGGCGCCCTTGGACTGCGGCCAGGTGTGCTCCACGTTCATGTCCGAGCTGTTGGGAATCTTGCCGCCGTTGATCTCCCGGCCCGTGTACACGTCCTTCACCTTGCCGTTCTTCACGTCCAGGTCGGTGAAGATGATCTTCCGGGCCTCGTTGTAGCTGACCACGTCCTTGCCGGTGGACGCCTTCTTGATGGCGGCCAGCAGCGCCGCGTCACGCAGGCCCTGGAACGGATCCTCCGGATCCGGCGGAGGCGGCTCCTCGCCCTTGGCGGTGCCGGTCAGCTCCAGGTCCCACGCCTTCAGCGTGCCGGTGTCCTGCTTGGCGGTGTCCTCGACGGTGAGCTTCCAGTCACCCTTCATGGACTCGCCGGCGAAGGCCGACAGGTCGAACTTCGCCTTCAGGTCATCCAGCGAGCCGCCCGCGCGGTCATGCAGCTTCACGCTCTTGCCCGAGGGGCTGGTGAGCGTCACCACCAGGTCGCCCCGGTAGGTGTGGGGGATGTCCACGTTGAGCGAGCCGCCCTTGAGCGCCATCGCGTCGTCGATGCGCAGGGTGGACTCGACCTTGGAGTTGTCCGCGATGGCCTGGTTCGGCGTGGCGCTGGCACGGACCGTCTTCTCCGTGTCGCGGGAGGCCGCCACACCGGGGATGGCGCGAGGAGCCGAGGGAGCGAAGCTCGAGCCCAGCCGCGTCAGCATGGACGCGTCCATGCGGGGCAGCTCCCGCTGCGCACCCGGGCGCTCGGCGGCGCGCGGGGCGGCGGTGGAGCTCGAACGGGAGGTCTCACCCAGGAAGCTGGCGCTGGGCAGCGGGCGGGAGGAAACGGGGCGGTTCAGGCTCAGGGCGTTCATGCTTAGGTTATCGGGGGAAAAGACCTACAGTTGCTTCCATCCACCGACCTTTCAGCATGAATGTTTGGTAGGGCTCGTAAGTGCCTGAATTCTCTGAGAACATCCGCTCCCGTGGGGTCCTTGGAGCGGAGACCGTATGCAGCTCGAGCCCAGACCGCCGGATCAAAAAAGGAGGCCGAACCCCCGGCTGAAGCCCCTGTTTCTGGCCATCGGGTTCGTCTGCGTGGGGTTGGGAGGCCTGGGCGCGGTGCTGCCGCTGCTGCCCACGACGCCGTTTCTGTTGATCGCGCTGTGGGCGTTCTCGCGCAGCTCGGACCGGTTCCACCACTGGCTGTACACGCACCCGCGCTTCGGGCCCCGGCTGCAGGCGTGGCACGAGCACGGCGTGGTGCCGGTGAAGGTGAAGGCGAGCGCCCTCAGCGCAATGGGGGTGAGCCTGGTGCTGATGGTGTTCGTGGCGCGGGTGAAGTGGCCGGTGATCGCGGTGTCCGCGGCGCTGATGCTGATTGGCGCCACGTACGTGCTCAGCCGTCCGAGCCGTCCGCCCCGGTGAGGGAGGACGCCTGCAGGATGGTTTTCCTGGGGCTACTATTGGCGTCGTGGACAAGGGAGTCCAGCCCATGAGCAAGTGGACGCGGTGAAACAGCGCTGGGCGATCGCGGGAGCGTTCCTGGTGGCCCTCGCTGTGATGGGCCTCTGGATGTTCCTGGATGGCCCCTCCCCGCCCAGTTCCAGCGCCGTCTCCCGCCCGGCTCCCGCGGTGAAGCCAGGGCGGCCCGCCGCCCGGCCTGTGGCGAGCGCACCGGCACCGCTGGCTCTCCCGCGGCCCCGGGACGAGGTGAAGCCCGAGGGCGTCGTGGCGGTGGAAGTCCTCGCCGGGGGCTCACCCGTGCCCGGCGCTCAGGTGCAGCTCTACTGGCGCGAGTCCCGGGAAGCTTCCGCCCCGCCACCCCGGTGGGACCTGGAGAACGGGGGCGAGACGAACGGGAGCGGGCACTGGGAAACCCCCGCCCAGCCCGGGAGCTACTTCATCGCGGTCCGCGCCGAGGGCTTCGCGCCCGGTACCCTGGGCGTGCTGCATCCGCCGGGCGGCGCGCGGACCGCGGTGCGCCTGCGGCTGGAAGCCAAGGTGGGGCTGAGCGGGCACACGGTGGTGTGGGGCACGGGTGAGCCCGTATCTTTCGCGGAGATCATCCTCTCCCCGCTGGCCTTCCCCTCCCACGTGCCCGGCCACCTGGATGTGCCCGAGGAGGAATTGCTCTCCACCACGAGCAACGAGGCGGGCGAATTCAGCTTCGCGGGGCTGGCGCCCGGCAGGTATCGCGCCGAGACACGCGCCCCCGGTTTTGCCCGCAAGGTACTGCCCTCCGTACCCGTTCCTTTCGGGGCTCGCCTCACCCTCGCGCTGGCTCCGGGCGGGCGCATCGAAGGCATCGTCGTTGGCACGGACGGCCAGCCCGTCGCGGGTGCGGAGGTGCTCGCCTTCAACTCCGCGCACGAGGCCACGGGCCTCACGCATGAGCAGGGTGGCTTCTCTCTCGAGCTGCCAACGGGCACGTACTCTGTTTCGGCCCGGCACAAGCTCGAGGCGGGAACCCTGGGCCGGGAGATCACCGTCAACGTGGAGCAGACGGTACGCGGGCTGCGCCTGCAGCTCGGCGCGGGGGCCCGCATCTCCGGCCAGGTTCTGTGGGAGGACGGGAAGGCAGCCATTGGTGCACGGGTCGAAGCCCGCATCCGCGGAGTCCGGGGCTCCAGTGGGGAGGTGGCGACGGACGAGCGTGGAGCCTTCTCCTTGCCCTCTCTGGCGGCTGGCACTTATGACGTGAAGGCTTCCATGCCACTGGGGGGCCGGCTCGAGCACCCGGGCCTCCCCCTGGCCGCGGGCGAGCACGCCACGCTGACGCTCACCTACAAGCGCCGGGGTGCCCTCACGGTCCGCGTCAAGGACATGAGCGCGCGGCCTGTGGCCGGAGCGCGGATCAAGGTTCAGGCGCTCCAGGTGCCAGCGGCGGCTCTGGGCCAGGTCCACGAGGGCCAGACGGATGCCCAGGGCCGCCTGCAGCTCGCGGAGCTGATGCCGGGCCAGTACCACGTAGAGGCGCAACACACCCCAGACGCTCTCAGCCAGGTGCAGACCGTCATCGTGACGGAGAACAAGCAGCGCGACGTCCTCTTCTGGGTGCCTGGTACCCAAGAGGGTTCCGAGGCTGCGCCCGGCCGGGCCTCGCTCGTGGAGGGCCGCGTCGTTCAGCGCTCGGGAGCCGAGCCCGAGGGGCCCGTGCGCATCGACGTCTTCAGGCCAGGAGACCTTCGGCCAGGCATCGAGCCGATTCCCTTGCGGACTGCATTCGCGGACGCGCAGGGACGCTTCTGGCTCGAGCTGTCCCCCGGGTCCTACACGCTCACCGCGCAGCGGCTGCACCGGCTTCGCTGCGAGCGCCACGCGCGGGCCCAGATCCAGCTCGAAGCGGCGCAGCGCACCCAGGCCACGCTCGTGCTGGAAGAGCCCCAGGAGCCCGGCGTGAAAGTCCGCGTGCAAGAGATGGACGGACAGCCTTCACGGCTGACGCCCGTGGCGCTGTACCGCCAGGGCCTGATGGGCACAGGGCAGACCGATGCGTCGGGCCAACTCGAGCTGTGCTTCTCGCGGCCGTTCTCTTTCCGCGGTCCCCTGCTCATTCGAGCGCTCGAGCCGAAACGGGACGGGCTGCTGCAACAAGCAGGCAGCCAGCCAGAACTCACGGTGCGATTACAGCCTTTGCCCACACTTCGAGGCAGGGTCACCCCCACGAGTGGCACCCCTGTGACGGGCTTTCACCTGGAGCTACTGCACGACACCGTGATGCCCCTCATCTCCTATGACTTCCTGGGGGATCAGTTCGAGCTGCGCGAACTCCCCCTCGGACGTGGTCAGCTCCTGGTGAGCCTGGACGATGGGCGCAGAGCCCTGGTGCTTATCGACACGAGTTCCGGAGAGGACATTCACCTGGAGGTGCCGGTTCACCCCGGTGTGACGCTCACCGGCCGCATCGTCAATGCCACCACCGGAGCCCCCTTCACCGAAGCGGAGGTGCTCATCCAATCGCTCGCGCACGCCCGCGCCGGCCGGGATGGGCGCTTCACCCTCCCGAACCTGCCCGTAGGGGAATACCAGCTCCAGATCATGACTGGCTTTCAGCACTTGTCCCAGCGCCTGTCCGTGACGCTGAAGCCCGGACCGGGACATGACCTGGGAGATATCGCTGTGACCCCGCGGTGACGGCGGCGCTCACTCCCAGGGCGCGGCGAACAGCTCTCCGAAGCGCATGCCCAGCTCCATCCGCTGCGTCATCGCCTGTCCCCATGCGGCGGCCTCGGCAGCCCAGGTGATGGCATCCAGCCCCGCCGCGGCCATGACCTTCATCGGGTTGGCGAGGCTCATCACCTTCAGCAGCCGCACGTAGTCCACCAGCGTGCGCAACCGCTTGCCTGGAAAGAGCAGCTCGGTGTCGATGGGCTTGCTCTCGATGCGCGGGCGCAGTGAGGACATGAGTGCCTCCGCCTGCGCCGCCTGCTGGGCCTCGGCCGCGTGGTAGGCCGCCATGGCGGCGCGTTGTGCCTCCTCCGCCGCTCGCTGGGCCTCTTCCGCCTCCCTCCGGGCCAGCTCCGCCTGACGCTCCTGGTCGCGGCGCCGGGACTCCTCCGCTTCTCGCTGGGCCGCTTGCTGCCAGCGCCACTCCTCCTCCTCGCGTAGCTTGTCCAGGTGCTCGCGCATCAGCCGGACCTCGGTGTACAGCTCTTCCAGGAAGTGCCGCTGGGGCGCCCGCTCGTCCTTCTCGGGCGGTGCGGTGAGCACCCGGTGCTCGAAGCCGGGGAACCACTCCAGGAAGTGCCGCACCTCGGGCTCCAGTGAGTCCTCGCCCGCCCGGAACGCGGCGGCCAGCCGCGCCGCCGCGTAGAACACGGCCAGCGACGTGGTTCTCGGCTTCGTCATCACGCTATCCCCGCCCGCGGCCAGCACGCAGCGCACGCGCCGGGGCAGATCGTCCACCGGCGCATCCTCCATCAACAGGCTCGCCTGCTGATGAAAGCCCTGGGGATCGATCGACCACCAGGCCTGGAAGCGTGCCACCGCGTCCTCCTCGGCCTTCACGTGGCGCTCCCACAGTTCCTGCCGCCAGGGCGCGAAGACGAAGAGCAGCTCGCGGCGCTCGCCCGGGTGGTGCAGGAAGCGCTGCCACACCGCCTCGACGAGCACGTCCCGCCCGACAATGCCGCTCCACTCACGCACCGCCTCGCGAAGGGGCTCCAGCAGCCGCTCCCTTTCCGGCTCTTCCCACACCGCCATCAGCAGCCTCGCCGCCTGGGCGGGCGGTTCTTCCCAGTCCCGCAGGCGCGAGGTGAGGATCATCAACTCTTTCGTGAGCGGAGGGCCGCACTCCTCCTCACGTGTCCACTGGTGGAGCAGGGGCTCCTCCTCGGGCCCCGCCAGTGCGAGGAAGCGCGAGACATAGGCATCACTCAAGCTCTTGGCGCGCACCTCCGTGGGCTCTCGCGCGAGCGCCTCGGCGGTGGCCTTCACGAAGGGCCGCACCGCCTCGGGCTTCACCGGCGGCTGCGCGGCCCAGTGCAACCACCGCAGCGCTTGCGCTCCGGACAGCGCATGAGCCCCAACGCGGACCCACTCGCTCCAGCGGGTCTGGTCCTCGGCGGACCACTCGGCGAAGGGCCTGCCCTCGGTGAGCCGGAGGAGCGGCTCCGCGAACCGCCGGGGCTCCCGCGCCGACGCGGTGAGCACGGCCTCCAGCGCGCCTGGCGGCGCCGGCCAGGGCATCGTCTTCACCACGTCTTCCACGAAGTCCGCGCCGCCCTCCTGCGCCAGCCGCTGGAAGATGCGCGGCGAGCCCAGCGAACTCAGCACCCGGCGGGCCTCGGTGGCCACCGCGGCGTCAGGTGAGTCGAGCGCCGCCTCGAGCCCCGCCTCATCGTTCAGGCACAGCGCGCACTCGAAGCGCACGTCGGCGTCCTCGTGCTTCAGTCCCGCGCGCAGGTTGAAGAGCACATCCACCTCGGGCTGCTCCC
>DASVVJ010001212.1:0-5077 GCA_036389955.1 Myxococcaceae bacterium | reverse complement strand
GCGGCGGCGGAGCTGCTGCCGCCGGGAGGGCGCCTCGCTCTGAGTGGTGTCGCGGGACTCGGCGCCCGTGAAGACGAGCAGCAAGAACAGGTGGTGGCCCAGGGAGCCGCCACTGGGCAGGGCGACCACGGAGGCGCCCGCGACAAACGGGAGCTCACCGAGCGCCGCGGTCACCTCAGCGTACGGATAGACGCGGCCCTCGCGGCGCGCGTCACGTGGGCCTGCATAGCGGAAGCAGTCCTGCATGCGCGAGAGAACGGCATGCCCGGGAGGGCGGCCCTCGTCAGGCAAGAGGGTGAAGAGGCCAACGTCTCCGGGGGCCGGTTGCCCGCTGAGGTTGAGATCGCGCAGCACCCAGCGGCGGCCGGGGGCGGGAAAGACAGTGGAAAGGGGAGGGCCCTTGTGGCGCGGGGAGCTGAGCACCGCGCCTCCCGCCGTGGAGTCGACAAGGACATTGGAGGTGGGCACGGAGCCCAGGCCGCAATGCTCCACCCATCGGCGCCAGGCGTCCCAGGCAGACGGCTCCTCGGGGTTACGGAACCAATGGGAGAGCGTTCCGAGGTTGAGGGGCTGGGAGCGCAGCATCAGGTCACGCAGCGCGGGGCAGACGCCCAGGACGTGCAAGGGCTGCTTGAGCAGCAAAGACGGGTCGCGCTCGAGATCGCCCAGGTCGAGGTGGACGAAAGTCGCGCCGCGCAAGAGGGTAGCGAAGAGCAGGGCTGGCAGGTGCTGCGGCACTGACATCCCGGGCACGGCCAGATGATCGCCCGGGGACAGCCCCCAGGTGAGCAGCCCGTCTCGCAGTGCGCAGGCCCACGCGTCCGCGGCGGCGAGGGGCAGTGGAATGTGCGAAGGCTCCGCCAGCGGGGAGAAGAAGCGGCCCAGGGGCTCCTTGGGGACATAGGTGTGGGAAGTGAAGAGAGGCGCGACCTCTCCCTGGTTGCGCAGCAGGCCCTTCTCGAAGCCTTGGACGAGGGGCGCATGGTGGGGCTCGGCGGCGATGTATTGAGGCGCCAGCGCGGCCAGGCGGCGAGAGACGAAGGCCTGGCCCTGGGGAGGAAGGAAGCTGACACAGGCCCCCAGGCCAAGCGCGGCCATGAACGAGACGAGCAACTCGGGCCCAGGTGCCAGCAGGAGGCAGAGGCTGGCGCCAGGCTTGACGCCCTGCCGGGCCCACTGGGCGGCACGGCGAGTGGCCTGCTCATGGAGCTGGCGGTAACCGAGCGCCTGCCAGCCATTCACCCTGTCATAGGTGCGCAGCGCCACGTGCTCCGAGCCCGCATGGCGTACGAGCAGATCATGGAAGAGATCATAATACTGCCCAGGCCGGCTCTTGAGAGGCAGCGCTCCACGGCTGCTGGAGGCGGAGGCGAGCGCGGTGACAAAGCCCTCCGGATCCGTCCAGCTCTCCTGGAGCCATGCGGGTGCTTCCGTGTCTGCGGACTGCACCGGGTCGAGCGGTGCGAGGATTTGATGGACGTCGAAGGGCATGAGGCTCGTTTCCGTGGGCTGAAATCAGGGCGCGCCGTTGGACGGAGGGTTGAACAGGTCCTCGATCGACTTTTGGCCTATCGGAGGACGGAGTCCCTCAGGGGGCGGGGTATGGCCTGCGGCTACGCCCACCATCATGCGGAAGCCAGGAGTGCCTGGGAGCGAGCCCACGCCCACGCCCCCCATGCCGAACACCTCGAATCCGAACACCTCTGCGCCTGACCCGTCTCTCCATGCGTGAAGGGGGTAGCGCAGGCCCGCGAAGACTTCTGTTGAGAGCAGGCCTGTCTCGAGCGCGAGCGCCGAGCGGACCGCGGCCTCGCCTTTCAGGCCTGTCCCCGTGTTGCCCAACGCGGCGCCCAGACGCAACTCCTGCCCCAAGCGGCTCCGGGTCAGAGACTCCGGCCCGAGCGCGCTCGGTACACGCAGCAGCAGCCCAGCGTCGAGCGTCGCGCGCAGGAAAGAACTCAGACTACTTCCCATCATCGCGTGAGCCTGGAGGCGCGGCAGGGGCTCGCGCGCCAGAACGGAGGCGCTGCCCAGCGGGAGGCCCAGGCCGAGGTCCACCGAGAGGTCGACGGGGTGCCCCGCGCGGTGAGACAGCACGCCCAAGCGGGCACGCGCCGTAGGGGTGCCGAGGCCACGGGCGGCGGGAGCCTGCAGGCCCTGGGAAGAAGGGCTGTCCCCGCCCTGGTCGAGGACCACGGGAATCTGCAGGTTTACCTCCAGCCAGGACAGTACGCCGAGCGCACCGGCCACCACGGTCGTCACCCGGTGACCAATCAAAGACAGCTGTTGCTCGCCGGTGTTCAGCCGAAGTGGCATGCGCTGGTAGTGCGTGCCCAGGGCAACACGGAACTTTCTGGGCTGCAGCAATTCACCGTCGCCCATCAAGAGCGAGCCAGTGCCGGGGTTGAGGGACAGACGCTCCATGTCGAACGACGGCAGTTGTTCAAGCACCGGAGTCTCAGCCTCCTGGGCCCTCGCGGGCGTGTGGAGGCACAGCACGAGGAGCAAGATGCTCCACAAGTTCAGGATGCGGCGCATGTCAAACCCTCGGAGAAGTGTGAGACTGGGAGGAGTGAGTCTGCTGGAAGGCACGGCTCCGGGCTCGTCGGCGGCCCGCCGCGAGCACCGCCAGGGTTAGCCCTGCCAACATGCCGGAGGCGGCACTGCCTGGCGCATTGCAGCCACCGCCGTCCACGGAGGCCAGTTCCCGCGTCCAAGTGAAGGTGGCGGGCTCTTGATCCTGGTTGCCGGCTCGGTCAGCCGCACGGACCCTGAAGGTGTGCTCTCCCGCCTCGAGGTTCTCGAGGCGGACAGGGCTTTCGCAGGGCGTGAAGTCCGCCCCGTCGAAGCTGCAGTCAAAGGTGCTCCCATCTTCGGAAGAGAAGGCGAAGGTGGCCGTGGCGGGATAGGGCTGGAGCTCCGGCGAGCCAGGCGCGAAGTGTGTATCGGGTGCCTGGAGATCCACGGTGAAGTGGACCTTGGATGAGCTGCGGTTACCCACCTTGTCCTTGGAGATGACGGTGAGTGAATAACTTCCATCGGTAAGCTCCGGACTCACCGTGAGGGCCCAGGCCCCGGTTCCGTCCGCCGTGGCGGATACCTCCGTATTGTTCACCTCGATCGTGATGGTGCTGCCTGCTTCTGCCGTGCCAGAAACGGTGGGGGTGGAGTCATTGATGAATTCACCATCTTCCAGCGAGGTAATCCTGGGAACTTGAGGGCTGACGGTATCAATGCTGAAGGGAACGGAAGACGAGGTCAGGCCCTTGTTTCCAGCCCTGTCCGTTACACTGGCTCTGATCGTGTAAGCTTTGTCAGGCAGAGGCTCTCCGAATTTGTGACGCCACAGTCCCTCTGAGTTCGCATGCGCGGTGTCCGTCTGGACTCCGTCGGTAGAGATGATTGAGATTGTAACGACACTGTTGGCTTCCGCTGTCCCAACGAACGTGGGATCTGCCATGCCCAAGGTTTCATTGCGCTCCGGGTAGGTCACTACAGGGATGCCAGGGGGCAGTGTGTCCACGGTGAAGGAGACCGTGGACGATGCTGCGCTGACATTGCCTACGTTGTCCCTCGCGGTGACTCTGGCGCTATAGAGATCATCTGGCAGTGTCGTGGGTGTGAGCCAGCTCCACTCGCCCGTTGCGTTGCAGACCGTTGTGCCTCGAACCAACTCCTTCTCGTCCACGATGATGGTGATGGTGATGGTGCTGCGTGGCTCGGCATTGCCGGTGAAGGTGGGGCGGCCAATGTTCAGGAAGGAGTCATTCAGGGGAAAGGTTATTTCCGGGGCCGGAGGAGACTCGGAGTCCACGGAAAAAGTAATAGGAGGTGAATAAGCACTTTGATTGTTTGCTTGATCTGCGGCTTTAGCACTGACCTCGTTGTTGCCTTGGGGCAGAGCTGTGCTCACGGTGCAGCTCCAGACGCCTGCTGCATTGACGATTCCTTCGCAAAGCTTGTTGGAATTCACAAAGATAGAGACCGTGCTGAGTTTATCCGCAGTGCCGCTGAAGGTTGGCCTCGCGGTGTTGAGCCGCGCTCCGCTGGTGAGAGACGTAATCACAGGCACCGGAGGTGGGTCCGTATCCACCTCGAAGCTGATAGGAGTTGAGAGGAAACTCGTATTTCGAGCTGAATCGGTGGCAGTTGCCTGGACTCTGTGAGAGCCCTGTGTGAGGGCTTGCGCCTTCGGCAAGGTGAAGTTCCACCTCGAATCCGCGTCGGCGGATGCGATCCATTTGGGGTCCTTACTGGTATCGCCGTCCACATATATCGTAACGATACTGTGCGGTTCGGCCGTGCCTCTGAATGTTGGAGTGGTGCCAACAGTACCAGGCGGCTCAATCACCGGGGCAGCAGGGCGACCATTGTCCACCGTGAATTCAACTGTTTGTGAGTTGGTGATCTTGCCAGCGGCGCTTGCTGCCGTCAGCCGGACCGTGTGGCGGCCCGGTTGGAGAGGGAAATTCGGGGTGTACTCCCAGTTGTTGGAATTAGTAGTAGGAGTACCTGATTCTTCGGCGTTGCCTACACTTACATAGATGGTGAGGTTGCTTCCGGGCGCGAACGTGCCCTTGAAGGTAGGCTGCGGATTGATCAGCACATCATCGGGCTCGGGGTACGAGATGATTGGGACGGCAGGAGTGGTGCTATCTACGCGGAAGGTAACCTCTGCCGAGAAGCCGCTCACTTTGCCAGCGCGATCAATTGCCCGGGCCTTTACCTTGTATGGGGTCTCCGATGGGAGCCGGTTGTCGGGGAGAGACTGTACTTTGTCTGGCCATGGAAAGCTCCACTCGCCGGCAGCATTGGTAGGCTCCAATGTGACACCTTTCGAGTTGTTATCCACGAAGATCTCAATGGTGCTGGAAGCTTCAGCAATTCCATGAAAAGTGGGCCTGCCTGTGTCGACCAGACCAGGCGTATTGGCGGGGTACAGCACCATTGGGGGCGGGGGAGGCTCGAGGTCTACCGTAAACGTATGAGCAATTGACGAAGGACTATCGTGGCCTGCCCGGTCCGTCGCAATGGCTCTCACAGTATGGGCGCGCTGCTGCAGAGGGAGATTATTATA
>DASVVJ010001211.1:0-4945 GCA_036389955.1 Myxococcaceae bacterium | reverse complement strand
CCGTGTACGACGCCATGGTGCGCCTGGCCCAGGAATGGAGCCTGCGCTACCTGCTGGTGGACGGGCAGGGCAACTTCGGCAGCGTGGACGGCGACTCGCCCGCGGCCATGCGTTACACGGAAGTGCGCATGGACCGCCTGGCCGAGGAGCTTTTGGCGGACATCGACAAGGAGACGGTGGACTTCGGGCCCAACTACGACGACTCGACGGTCGAGCCGTTGGTGATGCCCACCAAGTTCCCCAACCTGCTGGTCAACGGCAGCAGCGGCATCGCGGTCGGCATGACGACCAACATCCCGCCGCACAACATGGGCGAGGTCATCGACGGCACGCTGCACCTGATCGACAACCCGAACGCCACCGTGCAGGACCTGATGCAGTTCATCCCCGGGCCGGACTTTCCCACCGCGGGAATGATTACGGGCCGCGAGGGCATTCTGCGCGCCTACACCACGGGCCGTGGCCAGATTACGCTGCGCGGCCGCACGGAGATCGAAGAGAGCAAGCGGGCAGACCGTGAGGCGATCATCATCACGGAGATCCCCTACCAGGTGAACAAGGCGCGCCTCATCGAGAAGATCGCCGACCTGGTGCGCGAGAAGAAGCTCGAGGGCATCAGCGACATCCGCGACGAGAGCGACCGGCAGGGCATGCGCATCGTCATCGAGCTGAAGCGCGATGCCATCTCCAGCGTGGTGCTCAACAACCTGTACGCCACCACGCCGCTGGAGACGACGTTCGGCGCGGTGATGCTGGCCATTGACGGCGGTCAGCCGCGCACGCTCAACCTCAAGGAGCTGCTGGACCGGTTCATCGCCCACCGCCGCGACGTGGTGACGCGCCGCAGCCGGTACGAGCTGAAGAAGGCGCTGGCGCGGCTGCACATCGTCGAGGGCTTGCTCGTCGCGCAGGACCTGATTGACCTGGTGGTGAGCCTCATCCGGGCGTCGAAGGATCCGGACGAGGCGCGCTGGGGCCTGATGCACATTCTGTCTCCGTCGCTGTACGAGCACGCGCGGTTCGCCAACCTGCAGCGCATCGACTACGCGCAGGCCCGGGCGCAGATGGAGTTGCTGGTCAGCCGCGCGCGTGCCGAAGAGCCCAACTACATGGGCCTGGAGCACAAGTACGACGGCGCGGGCTTCAGCGAGGCCCAGGCGCAGAACATCCTCGAGATGCGGCTGCAGCGGCTCACCGGCATGCAGCGCGAGGAGCTGTTCCGCGAGCTGATCGACCTCATCCGGGACATCGCCCGGCTGCGGGACATCCTGTCCAACGAGCTGAGCCTGCTCAACGTCATCAAGACGGAGCTGCGTGAGATTCGGGACCGGTACGCGGACAAGCGGCGCACGGAGATCACCGGCGAGGTGTCGGAGATCACCAGCGAGGACCTGATCGCCGAAGAGGACATGGTGGTGACGCTGTCGCACACCGGGTACGTGAAGCGCTCGCCGCTGAGCGAGTACCGGGCGCAGCGGCGCGGTGGCCGCGGGAAGACGGGGGCGACGACGAAGGAAGACGATTTCGTCACGGACCTGTTCGTGGCGAGCACGCACGCGTACCTGATGCCCATCACGACGAAGGGCAAGCTGTACTCGTTGAAGGTGCACCAGATTCCGGCGGCCAGCCGCACGTCGCGGGGCAAGGCGATCGTCAACCTGGTGCAGTTCGGCGAGGGCGAGAAGCTGGCGCAGGTGCTGGTGACGCGGGACTTCCCGGAGAGCCGCTACGTCTTCTTCGTGACGAAGCGGGGCGTGGTGAAGCGCACGGACCTGAGCGCGTTCGCCAACGTGCGCTCCAGCGGCATCATCGCGCTGGGCATCGACGAGGGGGACGAGCTGGTGGCGGTGAAGATCACCGACGGCAGCAAGGACATCCTGCTGTCGACGGCGCAGGGCATGAGCATCCGCTTCCCAGAGGAAGAGGTGCGCTCGATGGGCCGGCAGGCCTACGGCGTGAAGGGCATTACGCTGGAGGAGGGCGACGAGGTGGTGGGGGCGGACGTGGTGGAGAAGGGCGCCACCATCCTCACGGTGACGGAGAACGGCTACGGCAAGCGCACCGAGGAGACGGAGTACCGGGTCCAGGGCCGCGGCGGTAAGGGCATCATCGACATCAAGACCACGGACCGGAACGGCAAGGTGGTGGGCCTGGTGCAGGTGAAGGACGCGGACGAGGTGATGCTGGTGACCAACGGCGGCATGCTCATCCGCATGAGGGCGAAGGAGATCTCCGTGATTGGCCGCAACACGCAGGGCGTGCGGCTGATCGCGCTGGAGAACGGCGAGGAGAAAGTGACGGCGATCTCCAAGCTGCCGGAGTCGAGCAACGAGTCCGAGGAGCAGCTCACCGCCGAATCGGTGGGAGTGGACCCGATGGCCAAGGCTCCAGTCGAGGACGCCAGCGCCGAGTCCGCCAGCGCCGGTGATGCGGATACCTTCGGGGACTCCGGCTCCGAGGGCGGCTCGTCCGAGGAGAGCTGAGCCCAAGACCCCCCCTCTCCCCTCGGGAGAGGGCCGGGGTGAGGGTGCTGCGCAGCATGCGCCCCCTCGGGTTGTGAGCCGCTTCATAGCAGCCCCTCGCGGAGCCTGGCAGAACAGGGACAGCCAGCTCAGCGGGGGGCAGCCCAATGTTCGAAGAGTCCAGAGGGGCACTGAACCAGAAGGCGCCAGTCGTCGAACCGACGCTCACTCTCCGGCCAGAAGGGGCTGTAACGCTCTCTCCCAGCAAGGCGGAGCCCCCGTTTCCCATCACTTCCTGGGAGCGCTACCAGGCCGTGCGCTTCCTCGGTCAGGGCGGCATGGGCCAGGTCTTCCTCGCTTATGACCTGCAACTGCGCAGACATGTGGCGCTCAAGTTCGTCATCGGCGAAGACGCCGAGCTCATCCGCCGGCTGCTCGCGGAGGCGTGTGCCCAGGCCCGGGTCGAGCACGAGCGCGTCTGCCAGGTGCACGAGGTCGGTGAGGTTCAAGGCAAGCCCTACATCTCCATGCAGTTCGTGAATGGGGTGTCCCTGGGGCAGCTTGCGCCCACGCTGACGCTGGAGCAGAAGGTCGTGGCTCTGCGCGACGCGGCCGAGGGGGTCCATGCCGCCCACCGGGTGGGCCTTATCCACCGCGACATCAAACCCTCCAACATCCTGGTGGAGCGCACCGAGGACGGGCGTCTCAAGCCGTATGTGATGGACTTCGGACTGGCCCATGACTGGCGGCAGAAGGGGACCACGGCCACCGGCGCGGTGCTGGGGACTCCCCACTACATGGCTCCCGAGCAGGCCCGGGGTGAGGTGGGGCAGCTCGACAGGCGCGCGGATGTGTACAGCCTTGGCGCTACGCTCTACACGCTCATCACCGGCCAGCCTCCCATCTCGGGCTCCAACGGACTGGAGGTGGTCAACAACATCAGCAGAGTCGAGCCACCTCGCCCGCGTTTGCTCAATCCGGACACTCCGGTGGAGCTCGAGGCCATCATCCTCAAGTGTCTGGAGAAGGAGCGCTCGGCCCGCTATCCCTCGGCGCGTGCGCTCATCGAGGATCTGGATCGCTTCCTGGCGGGAGAGCCCGTGCGGGCCCGCTCCACGGGCCTGTGGTACCGGCTGCGCAAGAAAGCCATCAAGCATCGGCTCGTGGTGAGCGTGGCGGCCCTGGCCTGGCTGGCAGTGACCGTCGCCCTGGGCTGGGTGGCATACACCCACCGCCGGGCCGTCGAGCGAGAGGCGCTGGTGCGTGGCTTCACCGAGCGGGTCGAGCGCATCGAGGCCCTGGCCCGGTACTCTGGCCTCTCACCCCTGCATGACACACGGCCTGAGCGGGAGGCCATTCGCGCCGCCATGGTGAAGCTTGGCGAGGACATCGAGCGAGTGCAACTGGAGGTGGGGCCCAAGAGCTATGCGCTGGGCCGGGGGTATCTGGCGCTCGGGGACCTCGAACGGGCCCATGAGCACCTGGAGGCTGCCTGGAGGAGTGGCTTCCGTGAGCCTCGCTTCGCCTACACACGGGCCCTGGTGTTGGGACGCCTGTACCAGGCCCGGGTGCTGGAAGCCGAGCGGCTGGAGGGTGCCGCTCGGCGCGACCTCAAAGAGAGGCTCCAGCGTGAGCTGCGCGAGCCCCTCCTGGAGGCACTCGAGCTGAGCCTGGGGGCTGCTGATGTGCCGCCTGCGTATGTCCATGCGCTCATCGCCTTTCACGAGGAGAAGCCCTGCGAGGCACTCACGCAGTTGGATCGGATCGAGCACTCCTGGTCCTGGTTTCATGAGGTACCCCTGTTGCGTGGAGATATCCGCCGGGCGCGTGCCATCCTCCTGTGGCAGAAGGGAGATCTGGAGGGAGCGAGGGGCTTCTTTGCCGCGAGCCGTAAGGCGTATGCCATGGCCGCGGACCTGGGAAAGAGCGTGCTGACCGTCTATCTGGCGCAGGCGGAGCTCGAACAGTCCGAGCTGCTGATGGAGATCCAGGTGGGGGGCTTCGTCCATGAGTCCTTCGAGCGCGGCATCCAGGCGGTGGAGCATGCGCACCGGATCGCTCCGGATGAGCCCGCGGTCTATCTGCTGCGGGCCCGGATGTACCGCCACCTGGCGGAGTACCAGCTCAGTCAGGAGGCCGACGCGGAGAGCAGCATCGAAGGGGCGGTGATTGCCGCGCGAACCGCGCTGAACCTGTTGTCCAACTCAGCGCGGCCGCGCCCCGAGCTGAAGGCGCAGATTCAACGGGAGCTGGAGCGATGCCTGACGCTCCAGAGCTAGGGCGCTCATCCGCAGTGCCAGCCGCGGCCGTGAGCTGGCTCAGCGGGCTTTCTTCCGGACGCGGGCCCACAGGTGGGCCGCGTCCCACGCTCCGGCCTCTTCGCCGCGCCACAGCTTGTACGCCGCGAAGCCGATGCCCACGAGCCCCAGCAGGTACAGAAAGCCGCCCAGGTGCAGGTTGGCGTGCAGCAGCCACCACAGCCC
>DASVVJ010001210.1:0-5405 GCA_036389955.1 Myxococcaceae bacterium | reverse complement strand
TCCGTGATGAGCTGGGGGACCGCAAGTGCCGCATCCGGACGCTGCCGGTTGTGCTGGGGCCCGAGCGCGCGCGGCAGTTGCTGCACGGGATGAACCTGGCGCTGGGCGTCTTTCTGCTCCTGGTGCCCGCGCTGGGGCTGGCACCTGCGGAGTTCTCGGTGCTCGCCGTGGGCACTCCGCTGGCCACCTGGTACCTCAACCGCACCGCGCAGCCAGGCCCGATGCATTTCCTGTGTGACGTCGTCGTCGACGGAGAGATGTACCTGGCCGGGCTGGCGCTGCTGGTGGCCGTGAATCTCATCTGAAGCGCTGGACGCTTCCGCTTCAGGCGCTCGGAGCTTTGTTTAGTCGGCGACTGCGTCCTCCGCACGCTCGTCCTGGGCCGAGGGCAGCGTGCCGTTGCTGTATTCTTTAAGCCGGTACTGAATCTTGCGCACGCTGATGCCGAGGATCTCGGCTGCCCGGCTGGTGGAGCCCTGCACCATCTCCAGCGTGCGCAGGATGGCCTCGCGCTCGATGGTGGCCATGGAGGCGCCGGGGATGAGGTTGCTCGAGCCCGAGCCGAGCGGGCGTGGCCCTCGGAGCACCGGAGGCAGATCATCCGCGGTCAGCTCCGCGCCCTGGGCCAGCACCACCGCGCGCTCGATGGCGTTCTCCAGCTCGCGGATGTTGCCCGGCCAGTCATGCGCGAGCAGGGCCTGCAGCGTGCCAGGGGCCAGGCCTTTGACTTCCTTGCCGTAGCTCTCGCTGTACTTCTCCAGGAAGTGGCTGACGAGCGCGGGGATGTCGCTCTTGCGGTCCCGCAACGGCGGCAGGGTGAGGGAGACGACGTTGAGCCGGTAGAAGAGGTCCTCGCGGAAGCGGCCCGCCTTCACCTCGGCGGTGAGATCCCGGTGGGTGGCGGCGACGATGCGCACGTCCACCTTGAGCGTCTGGGTGCCGCCCACGCGCTCGAACTCGCGCTGCTGGATCACCCGCAGCAGCTTCACCTGCACGGCGGCGGAGATTTCACCGATCTCGTCCAGGAACAGGGTGCCGCCGTCGGCCAGCTCGAAGCGCCCCTCCTTGCGCGCCACGGCGCCGGTGAAGGAGCCCTTCTCATGGCCGAACAGTTCGCTCTCCAGCAGGTTCTCGGACAGCGCCGCGCAGTGCACGCGCACGAAGGGCTTGTCCTTGCGCGGGGACTCCTGGTGAAGCGCCTGGGCGATGAGCTCCTTGCCGGTGCCGGACTCGCCGAGGATGAGCACCGTGGCACGGGTGGCGGCCGCGCGGCGCACCACGTCGTAGATGCCCTGCAGCTGGGGCGCGTCTCCGATGATGTTGTGGAAGCGGGTGCGCTGGCGGACCTGATCCCTCAGGGACTCGGCCTCGCGGCGCAGGCTACGCTTCTCCAGCGCCTTGCCCAGGATGACGAGCACCGCGTCCGCGTCCAGTGGCTTGACGAGGTAGTTGTCCGCGCCCGCGCGCATGGCCTCCACGGCCGTCTCCACGCTGGCGAACGCCGTCATCATCACGAAGGTGGCGTCCGCGCCCTGCTCGCGCGCCTTCTTGAGCAGGGTGAGCCCGTCCATCTGCGGCATGCGCACATCGGACAGCACCACCGCGGGTGAGAAGTCCGCGATGCGTGCCAGGGCGTCTACTCCGTTGGAGGCTTCGGAGACTTCGTAGCCCTCCTCACCGAGGATGGTGGCGATGGCACGGCGGGCATTGTCTTCATCGTCGACGATCAGGATGCGTTCAGCTGCCATGGGCCGTCACGGTAGCAGGCTGCCACGCGGGAGGTGATGGGGACCGGGGTTCACTTTGGGGAAGCTGATGGTTTTCCCAAACCTCGATAATGGGCTCGATGCGGGGCATCAGCCGCAGGATGGAGCTGGGGAAGAGTTCGAACGGCAACGTCTCGAAGATGCTCTGCAGCTGCTGAGCGTCCTCTTCGCGGCGGACAGCAACGTGGGGCCGGACGATCAGGTCCGTGAAGTGGGGACTGCCCCCCGGCAGCTCCACGCACCGTCCGAGCGCGGTGCTTTGGTAGAAGAGCACCTCGATGGAGCGGGCCCGGGCACCCTCCAGGAAGGCTAGCAGGGTGCGGCCTTCCACGGCGGCCACCAGCAGCTCCTCGGGAGACCACACATCCTCGGGCGTCCGGCCTCCGACCATGCCTCCGAGTGACACCGCGGTGGCCTGCTCGGTACAGAGCCTGCCACGCTGGTTACCCTGCCACTGCAGACGCGTCTCGAACTGCGTGCTCGCGATGGATGTCATGGGGCCTCCGAGGGCCTGGCCTCATTTGTTCAACGCGTATGCCGACTCCTCATGACAGGCCGAACAGGCGAAGGACCCAGGGGCCGGTGAGGGTGATGAGCAAACAGCCGAGCACCATGAGGGGCAAGCCCACCCGCAGCATGTCGGAGGAGTCCACGCCGCCCTCGCCGGCGACCATGGCGTTGGGCGGGGTGCTGATGACGAAGGGGATGCCGAAGGAGCACGCCACCGCGACGAGCACGGGGACAGAGGCGGAGGGAAAGAGCTGCAGGGAGATGGGGATGAGCAGCGCCGAGGTGCCGGTGTTGCTCATCAGCGCCGAGAGCCCGGCGGCCAGGGCCACCAGCAGCCCCACCTGGGCCACCTGGGGCCAGGCGCTCCAGTCCACTCCGCCCAGCGCGGTGGCCACCACGCCCGAGCGCTCCACCAGCCGGCCCAGGCAGATGCCGCCGGCGATGAGGATGAGGGTGGACCAGTCCAGGAGGTTCAGGTCCTCGCGCTTGAGCAGGCCCGTGCCGAAGAGGACCGCCGTGGCCGCCAGCGCCACGATGGGGGCGGACAGGCCGTGCAGCGGCTCGGAGAGCCACAGGGCGGCGCAGGCCACGAAGAGGGCGAACACCCAGCGTGCCCGCGTGTCCAGCCGGGTGACGGGGGTGGCGGGCGGCTCGAAGCGGCCACGCACCCGGTAGCCCACCATCAGCAGCAGGAAGCCCGCCCCCAGCATCAGCCCGGTGAGGGGCAGGGCGAAGGCCATCCACTTCACGAACGTCACCTGGTCGTGCTCACTGGCCGCGGAGATGGCGATCGCGTTGGGCCCACTGCCCACGGGGGTGGCCATGCCGCCGAAGTTGGCCCCCAGCGCCACGGACATGAGCACCGCCTTGCGCAGGGCGCTACCCGGCGGGAAGGCCTGGAGCAGCGGCCGCAGAGAGGCCAGCATCATCGCCGCGGCGGCGATGTTGGACATCCACATGGAGAGGAAGGCCACCCCGGCGATGACGAGCAGCAGCAGCAGGCGCTGGTTGCCCCGCGCCAGCCGGACGACGTGCTGCGCCACCGCCGCGTCGATGCGGTGCCGTGTGGCGGCCGCGCCCAGCGTGAAGCCCCCGAGAAACAGCGCGAGCACCGGATCGGCGCACCAGGCGAGCACCGCGGGCAGCTTGTAGCCGGTGTCCAGCGAGCCGAGCAGCGCGGGCGTGGCCCCCAGCAGCAGCAGGGTAGGGACGAAGGGCGGCACCAGCTCGGTGAGCCACAGCGTCAGGCACACCCCGGCAATGAGGATGGAGCGCGCCACCAGGGGGCTGTCCACCCCCAGCCACGCCACCAGCACGCTGGCAGCCACGCCCAGCAAGGCCAGGCCTGGGCGCACCCAGCGGCCCCAGTCCGCTCCCCCGGAGGCAAGGGGCAGCTCCGGCGTGGGGCCGTGCGAGGCGGCGGGGGAGGGCGGCAGGTTCATAAAGCGGGGCCGGGCCTACTCGTACTCGGCGGCCTCGCTCAGGCGATCCAGATCACCAATGAGCTTCTCTGCATAGCGGACGAGATCCGCCTCGGTGAGGATGCCCACCAGGCTGCCGTCCTCGGTCACCACGGGCAGACAGCCGAACTTGTTCTTCATCATCACCTTGACGGCCTCACGCAGCGGGGTGTCGGGCCCCACGGTGCGCACCTCGCGCGTCATGATGTCCGCGGCCCACAGGGGCTGCTTGACCGGGTCCGGGCACTTGAGCCCCGTGGCCTTGAGCAGATCTCGGTGGGTGATGAGCCCCACCAACTTGCCCTGCCGCAATACGGGCAGGTGCCGGATGCGGTTGAGCCGCAGCAGCTCATCCGCGATGGCCAGGTTCTGGGTTTCCTGCAGAGTGACGAGCTCTCGCGTCATCAGCTCGCTGACGGTCTTCATAAAAAAGAGACTCCAGATCGAAGAGTGTGCCTGCCCTTGGACTCTTTGCACTTCCGGGTCCAACCCCATGCTGCCCTCTAAAAGGGTGGAAGTGCCCGCTGAAGGACGCAAGGGTTGCGTGGCCGTGCAGATCTTGCGTGCAAGTTGAAGGTGGGGCCACTCTGGGGTACACCGCCACGCGTCGCTAGGGGTGCCCCTGTCAGGGGCTGAGATGGCCGGTGTGCGGCCAGACCCTTGGAACCTGAACCGGTTAACACCGGCGGAGGGAAGCGGCGGGCGCTCCGCGCCTCGCCTGCCTGTCAGTCCGCCGCGAGGGAGGAGCACATGAGCGGAGCGTCCAGAAGCCTCAAGGTCGATGGCAAGGTGCTGGAGGGAATCACCCAGGGGCCGCTGCCGGCCTCGCGCAAGGTGTATGTCCCCGGTGAGCGGTACCCGGAGCTGCGGGTGCCCCTGCGCGAGATCAGCCAGACGCCCACCCACCACGGCCACGGCCCGGACGCGAAGCTGACGCCCAACCCGGCCATCTATGTCTACGACTCGAGCGGCCCGTACACCGACCCCGACGCGCGCATCGAGCTGCGCGAAGGGCTCACGCCCATCCGCGAGAGCTGGATCGCCGCGCGCGGAGACACCGAGGCGCTGGCCGGCATCACCTCGGAGTACGGCCGCGCGCGCGAGGCGGATCCGCGCCTGGCGGGCCTGCGCTTCGCTCACCGCCGCAAGCCCCGGGTGGCCAGGGCGGGCGCCAACGTCACGCAGATGCACTATGCGCGCAAGGGCGTGATTACCCCGGAGATGGAGTTCGTCGCCGTGCGCGAGAACCTCAAGGTGGAGGCGGCGCTGGCGGCGCAGCACCCGGGCCACTCGTGGGGCGCGGCCATCCCGAAGAAGATCACCCCCGAGTTCGTGCGGGACGAGGTGGCTCGCGGCCGCGCCATCATCCCCGCCAACATCAACCACCCGGAGCTCGAGCCGATGATCATCGGCCGCAACTTCCTGGTGAAGATCAACGCCAACATCGGCAACTCGGCCGTCACTTCCTCCATCGAGGAGGAGGTCGAGAAGATGGTGTGGGCCATCCGCTGGGGCGCGGATACGGTGATGGACCTGTCCACCGGGCGCAACATCCACGAGACGCGCGAGTGGATCCTGCGCAACGCGCCGGTGCCCATTGGCACGGTGCCCATCTACCAGGCGCTGGAGAAGGTGGGCGGCAAAGCCGAGGAGCTCACCTGGGAGATCT
>DASVVJ010001209.1:0-2707 GCA_036389955.1 Myxococcaceae bacterium | reverse complement strand
AGTTGAAGGCGCTCACGGACGCGCGGGGCCATTACCGGGTGGGCCCGGTGGTGGCGGGCGCTTACTCCTTTGACGTCTCCGCGCCCCGGTACGTGGACCTGGAGAACTCGGACCACGACCTGACGGCGGACACGGGACCGGTGGACTTCACGCTCCAGCCCGCGGCGGTGCTGGCGGGAGTGGTGGTGGACGAAGAGGGCCAGCCCGTGCCGGACGTCCACATGGAGCTGGTGAGCCCTCCCGAGCCGGAGGCGGAGTCCGATGCGCCCTTGAGCATGACCTGGGCGGACGGGGAGGGCCGCTTCACGATAGACGCGCCGCGGATGGGCGAGTGGGTGCTGAACGTGTCGGATGACAGGTTCCTGTCGCGAGAGATGCGGGTCCAGGCGCCCACGGAGAACCTGCGGATGGTGCTGAGCCGGGGCGCCACGGTGGTGAGCACCCTGAGCGACGAGAGCGGCGCACCGGTGGAGGGTGCCTGGGTCGTCCTGTGGGTGGCAGAGGGGAAAGGCCAATCCGAGCGGTCCGAACGGACGGACGCACAGGGCCGCGCGACGCTGCGAGGCATCAAGCCAGGGCGCTACATGCTCGAGGCGGCGTTGGACCATCAAGGAGTGGATCGCCGGGTCGCCAGGAGCCTCGAGGTGCGCGGCTCCGAGCAGCTCCAGGTGCCGCTGCGCTTCGACGAGGGCTGGACGCTGTCGGGCACGGTGGTGGATGGCAAGGGCCAGCCGCTGGAGGGGATCGCGATTCGTGCCGAACTCCCCCACGAGGTGACACCCACCTGGCGGGACAAGCCGCTCGCCTGTGGAAACCGAAGGACGAACGACACGTACACGGGACCGGACGGGCGCTTCACGGTGAAGCACCTGATGGGGGAAGCGTTCGAGGTGTACGCCTGGGAGGAAGGCTTCACCTTGAACCTGGCCAGAAGTGTGGGAGGCAAGCGGGAGCGGGGCACGCTGCTGGTGCGGGAGGGGGCGGGGGAGCTCCGCCTGGTGATGGAGCGCCATGCGCGCATCCACGGGCGGGTGGTGGGGCCGGACGGAAGCCCGCTCCGGCGCTTCAGCGTGAACGCGCAGACCGTGAGCGACGCGGGCGGCGCCTTCGAGGTCCCCTTCGAGGAGACGATGGAGGCGCGGCTGGAGTTCACGGCGCCGGGAATGGCGCCCACGCTGCGGAAGGTGCAGGCGCGAGAGGGAATCGACGTGGACCTGGGCGAGGTGCGGCTGGATGAGGGGCGCCGCGTCACCGGGCGGGTGGTGGACGCGGAGACGGGAGCCCCGGTAGCGCGGGCGCGGGTGCGGACCAGCGACCCGGGGGACAACGACGCGGGGTTCATCTATTCCGAGGAGCTGCTGACGCGGACCCAGGAGGACGGCAGCTTCGAGCTGGCCCATGTCGAGGTGCGGGCGTTGACGCTGGAGATAGAGCACGAGGGCTACCTGAAGGCGCACCGCCCGCTGGGAACGGGCACGGAGACGGTGTCGGTGTCACTGGATCCGGGCGCACGGGTGGAGGTCACGCTGAGAGACGCGCGGGGCGTGCCCCTGGAGGGAGAGATAGAGCTGCTGCAAGAGGGCCATGACCGCCGCGAGACGATCCGCGTGCGGCAGGGCAGAGGCCTGCGGCGAGGCCTCGCACCGGGCTCCTATCTGGCGCGGGCGAGTGTGTTCGACGAGACCGGCGAGGGGAGCTTGCTCTCGCAGAGGGTGAGCATCCCCGAGCGAGGGCCGGTGGTGCTGTCCTTCACGCAGCGGCTCGAGGGCGTGACGCTGAAAGTGCGGCGGGAGGGGCCGGGGCCGGGGGATCAGCTCGACCCGCTGGTGCTTCCGGGCAACGGGTTGTCACCACTCACCGGGAGCGACCTGAAGTGGTGGCGGTTCGCGGGAGTGCAGCCGGAGCAGCTGGACCAGACGGGAGCATGGATCTTCCGGCACCTGCCGCCTGGGAAGGCCAGGGTCCTGCTGATCTCGTACGCCGACAAGCGCTTGTACCACCTCGAGGAGCTGGAGCTCCCGGAGTCAGGAGTGGTGGAGCGGGTGATTCAGCCCACCTGGAGGGAGCTGCCGGAGTAGAGGCCCAGCTCAAGCCGGCTTGCGCAGCAAGGCCACGGCGTCCACGAGCACGGAGGTGTAGTCGGCGAAACCCTCGGGAGGGGTCGCCGAGGGGCGCACGATGCAGGTCTTGTTGTGGAGCAGGCCGAAGAGGGCGCCGGGCGTATCGAAATAGACGCCGCGGAAGGCCTCCTGAATCATCTGCGCCTGCTGCTCGGGGTTCATCTTCTTCCAGGACTTGCCCTGGCGCAGGGCCTTGGCGAAGTCATACCCATCGCCGCCCACCTGGGCCCAGAGGGCATCGGGCGCATAGCTCCAGCCCTCGCGCTGGTACTGCCAGACGTGCACCATCTCGTGGACGAGCAGCGACGGGTACTGGGCCATGGCGTTGTAGGCCTTGGCGGGCAGGTGAATGGTGTTGCTGAGGGTAAAGGCCCGGCTGCCGTTGAGGGTCGCGACAAGGGCGCTCATCCGGGTGAGGCGCACGACGGGATACTTGAGGCCGGGGCCGAACACCTTCTTCAGCAACTCCACCTCTGAGGTCCGCAGCGGCCGGGTGCCGGCCTTCTTCTCGGCGCTGGGGTCGGCGCTGGCGGCGGGGGCCGTCACCAGCCGCAGGGGCTCGGCGGCCGTGTCTGGCTCGGAGCTGG
>DASVVJ010001208.1:0-12148 GCA_036389955.1 Myxococcaceae bacterium | reverse complement strand
CGGCATCACCCAGACGGTGAAGGATCTGGCGGACCAGTCCCACATGCTGGCGCTCAACGCCGCCATCGAGGCGGTGCGCAGCGGCGAGCACGGCAAGGGCTTTGGCGTGGTGGCCCGGGAGATCCGCTCGCTGGCGGACCGCTCCATCCGGGCAACCAGCCAGGTGCGCGATCTGCTGGCGGATGTCAGCAACGCCATCGCCAACACCGTGCGCATCACCGAGCAGGGCGCCCGGCGCATGGAGGCGGGCCTCTCTCAGGTCCGGCACTCCGGTGACACGCTGCGCGCCCTGTCCGCCATTGTCCGGGACAGCTCCGCCTCGGTGCGGCAGATCGCGCACACGGTCAACCAGCAGACCGCGGGCATCGAGCAGATCTTCACCGCCGTGATCGAGCTGAACTCGCTGATGGATGGCACCCTGGAGCGCATCACCGCCACCAGCAACGCGGTGGGCTCGCTCCGGGCTCATTCCGACCGCGTTTCCCAGGTGGTCAGCGACTACCAGATCTGAGTTGCCGGCTGCGCGCCTCGGCCAGGGCCGGAGCGGGACGCAGGCGGCTCCACAGCATCTCCAGGAGCGCCCCCACGGAGCGGACCAGCCGCGCGTCCGGTTCGATGATGCGGGCGGCGAGCAGCGCGGCGCCGATCCGCGTCGCCGCGGAGATCACGAACAGGACATGGAAGTTCGCCCAGGTGTGCGAGCCCAGGGTGAAGTGAGCGGGCAGGGCGCTGACGAGGCCGCCTCCCAGCGCGGTGGCCGCCGCGTAGGACAGGCCTCCCGCGGTGGCGAAAGCGGCCAGGTAGAAGGGCCGCCCCTTACGGGGAGCCACCGCCAGCGGCAGGGCGAAGACCGCCAGGCCATGGCCGCTCCAGAGCACGCCCGCCAGCAGCACGTCGAACACCAGCGGCCAGAGCATGCCGGCGGTGGGCACCAGCCACAGCAGCGGAATGAACGAGATACCCAGCGAGCATGCCAGCACCACCGGCTGCGCGCCCGTCCGGTCGATGACCCGGCCCCACAGCGGCGCCATCAGCATGCGCACGCCCGCCACGGCCGCGGCGTGCACCGCGATGAGGACGAACGTCATCCCCAGGTTCTGGAGCATGTGCAGCGCGAAGTAGGGCGCCGCGAAGCCCACGGAGGCGTTCCACACCACCTGGTAGAGCATCACCCGGCGCGCGTGCGGATCGCGCAGCGGAACCATGGCGGCGCGCAGATCCATCTGGATCGCCGAGCCACCCGGCGCGGGATCATGCTGCCGCGCCATCAGGATCGTCGTGATGATGCCCACCGCGCACGCGAACGCGGCGAGCAGCGGCAGCACCGGGTGCACACCCTCGTATTGGCGCGTGCGATCCAGGAACGCGCCCGCGGCCAGTGACGCCAGCGTGCCGGCCAGCGTACACAGCGCGGTGCGCCGGCCAAAGAAGCGTCCCCGGAGCGTGCGCGGGACGAGTTCGCCCATCCACGCCACCCAGGCGTTGTTGCCCACCACGCCCAGCACGGCGGAGGCGGCGGCAATCCCCACCAGCAGGCGCTGCTGCCCCACCAGCGACAGCGGCAGCCAGGGCATCAAGGCCAGCGGCAGGATCGCCACCCGGGACAGGAACACCACCGTGAGCGCCACGCGCCGGTGCCCGAAGGTGGAGGTGAGCCACGCCGCCGGGAACTGCACGAACTGGGCGAGGAAGGGCAGTGAGGTCATCACCCCCACCAGAAAGGGCCCCAGCTTCAGCGCCAGCGCCCAGGCGGTGAGCGCGGTGGCGCCCACGCAGGCGGTGAACACCTCGGCGAACATGCCCTCGGCCACCGAGGCCTTGAGCGACAGCCGCAGCGCGGAGCGCGGAGCCGGAGCGGTGGGCTCGTCACCCGGGGGCGGGCCACCCAGCAGGGGCGCGGAGGCACCTGGCAGCGGGCTGCCGGGACGGAACAGCGGGACAGACGAAGCCAGCGCGGCAAGGCTGCGCAGGGCGTGACGGCGCGGGGCGGCGGAGGACACTCGATCCGGCGGAAGCAAGGGGGCCACGCCTCTGTCTCATGCCCCAGGAAGAGACTCAAACCGGGTTTTGACGCACAGCGGCGGCTGGCCGGTGAGCAGCCGGCCGGGTGCCCTGAGAAGGCGACTTTCGTGTGGTGGCACCCTGGCCTCTATTGGCGCACATGCGGTCGAGAACCTTTGAGAGTGCGGTTCACGCGGTCTTGAACTATATGAACGGCCGAGGAGATGTTGCGCATGGAACTGGGTCGTGAGGTTGCGGACTTTCTGGCGATCGTAGAGCAGCGCCTCAGCGGGGCGCTGGCGGACGGGGATGCGGGGCCGGGGGCACGCGGAGACACCCTGATGGAGGCAGCCCGCCACCTGTGCCTGGGCGGCGGCGGCAAGCGCGCTCGGCCCATGCTGGCGCTGCACTTCGGCCAGGCGGTGGGCGTGCCCGCCGAGCGCCTGGTGGATGTGGCTACCGCCGCGGAGCTCATCCACTCGGCCAGCCTGCTGCACGACGACGTGGTGGACGCCGGCATGTTCCGCCGCGGCCGGCCCACGGTGAACGCCCGCTGGGGCAACATCGTCGCGGTGATGAGCGGCGACCTGATCCTCTCCACCACGCTGCTGATGCTGGCGCAGTTGGATGCACGCCTGTCCAAGAGCGCGCTGTCCGTCATCGCGGAGATGACCCGCGCGGCCATCGCCGAGGTGGAGGCGCGCGGCAAGCTGGACCTGCCCATGGATCGCCTGCGCTACATCTGCGAGGGCAAGACGGGCTCGCTGTTCGGCTTCTGCGGCCATGCCGCCGCCACGCTGGCGGACCAGCCCGAGGCCGCCCAGCGCTTCGACGGCTTCGGCCGGCACCTGGGCGTGGCCTTCCAGATCGCCGACGACATCCGCGACATTCTGGGCACGGACGTGGGCAAGCCGCAGTACGCGGACCTACAGTCGCGCACGCCCTCGATGCCCATTCTGCTGGCCATGTCGCAGGACGAGGCGCTGCGGCGCAAGCTCAAGGACGCCTGGGCCTTCTCGAGCATCTCCGCCGAGCGGATGCAGGAGATTGGCGCGGGCATTCTGGCCACCGGCGCGGTGGAGCAGTCGCTGCAGCGGATGAACGCCGAGATCGACGCGGCGCTGGACCAGCTGGGGCCCTACGCGGGCAAGCCCGGCGGCCAGGAGCTGGTGAGCTGGGCGCGCAAGCTGTCGGCGGGCATCACCGAGCAGGTACGGAGCCGCGCCGCGTGAAAGGCTATCTCTGGACGGGGGGCCAGACATCGCCTGGACCGGAAGTAGCGCCCTCGGGGCAGCTGGCGCCCTGGGAGGCGATGGCCATTGAAGCCGTTGGCAACGTCATCGAGTTCTGGGGGTTCAAGCGCAACCAGGGCCGTGTGTGGGCCCTGCTGTACCTGCGCGGTGAGCTGTACACCGCCGGAGAGATCGAGCGCGAGCTGGACCTGTCCAAGGGCGGCGTCTCGATGCTGCTCAGGGACTTGGAGCGCTGGGGGGTAGTGCGGCGGGTGCGGCAGCCTCAGGACAGCGTCTGGCGCTACAGCGCGGAGACGGATCTGGTGCGCATGGTGAGCCGCGTCATCGAGGAGCGCGAGGCGGGCCTCGTCTCCCGTATCCGCGCGGACCTGGCCGAGGCGCAGCGGATCGCCAAGCAGACCGCCGGGTTGGAGTCCGAGCGGCTCGAGCGGCTGGAGAAGATGGCCATGCTGGCCGAGCACGTGGAGAAGGCCCTGCGCCTGTTCATCCGGACGTCACGGTTGGACATTGGCGGGGTGCTGAGTGTTCTCCGGGACGACACAGCCGTGCTGCGAAAGAAGTCCCGGTAGCCGCGCTTCTCTATAGTGGGGGCCATGGACTCTCACTACGACCAGGTGATGAAGGCGCGCGACGCGGCGGATGCGTCGGCGAAGAGAATGTACTTCGCGTACTCGACGATCCTCGACCGGGCCGCTTTCGAGGAGTGGCGCTCGCAGCACAACTACGACTTCTTCCAGCTGCCCGAGGGCCAGCTGGCCGAGGCGCTGGATCTGGAACTCGTCTACGACTTCCCATCCCGGTGGTGGGGCGGGCGCGTGGCGGGGCTTCAGGATGCCGCTGGAAAGAGCGTCTTCGGGCGCCTGTTCGAGATCGCCGGCAAGGACTGGCCCATCATCCAGCACAAGGAAGGCTTCGTGACGGGCATGTGCATCGAGCGCCCGGTGCGCGTGCGCGTGGACGGCAAGGAGCAGGAGGCCACGGCATTCACCACGTCGCCCCGGCGCGCCTCGAAGGATGGGCCCATCAGTCCGCGCTTCGTGGAAGCGCTGGTCCGTGGCGCGCAGAGTGCAGGGCTGCCCTCCGATTACGTGGAGCGGCTGCGTCAAGGCGAGTAGAACGAGAGCTTTTCACCCCATGAGAGCGGTGCGCACGTGAACCATGACATGCACCACCCGACCGAGGCCGCAGCGGCTGGGGGCCCATGGATCCAGGAGCTGCTCAGGGACATCTTCACTGGTGCCTGGTACATGCCGCACGGGCACTGCTACTTGTGGAAGCCCGGGCTCGTCTGGCTGCACGTCGTCTCCGACACGCTGATCGGCGCGGCCTATCTCCTTATCTCGCTGGTGCTGTACGCGCTGGTGCGCCGCATCCGGCTGCCGTTCAGCACCATGGTGGTCGCCTTCGGCGTCTTTATCGGCGCCTGTGGGCTCACCCACTTCATGAATGTGTGGAACGTCTGGAACTCGGCCTACTGGCTGGCGGGCGCGGTGAAAGGCCTGACCGCGCTCGCCTCGGTGCTCACCGGCGCCTATCTGGTCAGGGCCCGGCCCGCCATTGTGGAGGTGGCCGAGGCGGCGCGGTTGTCCGAGCAGCGGCGGGTGGAGCTGGAGGTCAAGAACCGCGAACTCGAGGCGCTCTATGCCCGGCTCCGGGAGGCCGATGAGCTCAAAACGCAGTTTTTCTCCAACGTCTCCCACGAGCTGCGCACGCCGCTGTCCCTCATTCTGGGACCCGTGGAGCGGCTGCTCGCCTCCGAGGGTCTGCCCGCCGAGAGCCGGCGGGAGCTCCAGGTGGTCGACCGGAACTCGCGGCTGTTGCTCAAGCATGTCAATGCGCTGCTCGACGCGGCCAAGCTGGAAGCCGAGGCCATGGTGCTGGCCTATGCCGAGGTCGATCTCGCCGCGCTGGTGCGGCTGGGGGCCTCCAACTTCGACAGCCTGGCACGCGAGCGCGGCATCACCTTCCAGATCGAAGCGCCCGGCGCCCTGGCGGCCCAGGCGGATGCGGAGAAGCTGGAGCGGGTGCTGATCAACCTGTTGTCCAACGCCTTCAAGTTCACCCCCGCCGGTGGCCGCGTGAGCTGCACGCTGCAGGGGCACGAGGGCCGCGCGAAGCTGGTGGTGGAGGACACCGGGCCCGGCATTGCCGTGGACATGCGAGAGCGCATCTTCGAGCGGTTCCGCCAGGTGGACGGGGGCGCCAACCGCCAGTTCGGTGGCACGGGCCTGGGGCTGGCCATTGCCCAGGACTTCGTGCGCCTGCACCAGGGCTCACTCCGGGCGGAGGAGGCGTCCGGAGGCGGAGCGCGCTTCGTCATGGAGATGCCGCTCCGGGCGCCCGAGGGCACCCCGGTACGGCCGGCACCGGCGGTCGCCACGGAGGTACTGGCGGCCGAGGCCGCCGTGGCGGTCGAGGAGCTGCGCACGCGGTCCTCCCAGGCGCCCGCTCCCAACTCGGTGGCCCCGGCCAGTGCGCCCACCGTCCTGGTGGTGGAGGACACGCCAGACCTGCGCCAGTTCGTGGCCCAGACGCTCGGGCAGGAGTTCCGCGTGGAGGTGGCCCAGGACGGCCAGGAGGGGCTGGCCAAGGCCGAGGCCCTGCGGCCTGACGTCATCGTCACCGACATCATGATGCCGCGCATGAGCGGGGATGTGCTGGTGCGCGAGGTGCGTGCCCGGACCGCGCTGGATGCCATTCCCATTCTGCTGCTGTCCGCCCGGGCGGATGACACGCTGCGCGTCCAGCTGCTCAGCGGCGGGGCGCAGGACTATGTGGTGAAGCCCTTCCTGGCGGCCGAACTCACGGCCCGGGTGCGCAACCTCGCCATGATCAAACGCACCCGGGACGCCCTCCAGGACGAGTTGAAGATGCGCTCGGGGGATCTCGAGGCCCTTGCCCGGGAGCTGACCACGCGCAAGCGCCAGCTGGACATCGCGCTCGTGGCCGCGCAGTCCGCTCGCGAGCAGGCTCAGAAAGCGAGCGAATTCAAGACGACGCTGCTGCGGCTCATCTCCCATGAGCTGCGAACCCCGCTGTCCTCGGTTCAGCTCAACCTCCATCTGCTGGCGCGGGAGCGAGACGCGCTCAACGCCCGGCACCAGGGCCTGCTCGAGAAGCTCACGCGGGCCACGACCCGGCTCCATCACCTGATGGAGACCGTGCTCGAGTACAGCCGACTGGAGGTGGGGCGTGTGGTGGTGGCCCGGTCCTTCGTGGACCTGAACGCCCTCGCGCGGGAGGTCGTCGAAGAGTACCTGCCCGAGGCTCAACGGAAGCTTCTGGCCCTGGAGCTGCGCGTGTCTGCCCAGCCGGTCATGGTGCAGACGGACCCGCGGCTGCTCCAGCTCATCCTGATCAACCTGGTGAGCAATGCCGTGAAGTACACCGAGCAAGGCTCGGTGGAGGTGGCCGTCGAAGCGCTGGCAGACTCTTGTCAGGTCCGGGTCAAGGACACCGGCCGAGGGATTGACCCGGCCAACCACCAGCGCATCTTCGAGCCCTTCGAGCAGCTCGAGGACATGCACCGCAAGAGTGCCCCGGGGCTTGGCCTTGGGCTCGTGCTCGTCAAGGAGCTGGCGGAGCTGCTGCAGGCCCGCATCTCCATTGACTCGGCGGTGGGGCAGGGGAGCACTTTCATGATTACTCTGCCGATCCCAGAAGGCGTCTCGCGGTAAAATAGGCAGGTGTGAGCCCAACTGCGCACGAAGACGTCATTCTGGTGGTGGAGGACGACTTGGACCTGCGCGAGAACCTCTGTGAGGTGCTCGAGCTCGAAGGCTTCCGGGCCGTCGGTGTGGACAACGGGGTGGAGGCCTTGCGGTACCTGCGGGCGCACCAGCCTCCGTGCGTCATCCTGCTCGATCTGATGATGCCGGGCATGAGCGGCAGTGAGTTTCGCGCCCGGCAGCGGGCGGATGCGCACTTCGCCCAGGTTCCCACCATCGTGGTGTCGGCCATGGAGCTGGACCACCAGCAGGAAGAGGTGCTGGACGCGGTGGGCTACTTCATCAAGCCGGTGAACCCCAAGAAGCTCTCCGACGCCGTGCGCGAGCATTGCCAGGCGGCCTGAGTCCGTCCTCTGGGCAACGGAGGCATCGTCCTCAGGTGCAGGGCCCGGGGTTCGTCCGGGAGCGGCCGCCCGCGCATTTCTCCGGGCAATGAAGACGCGAGCAACCTGGAGCCTCGGGCTCCTGTGGGTGGTGGTGCTGCTGGTCAGTGCTCCTGGCTGTGGGGGCTCCCAGCAAGGCCTGGATCCAGCACCTGCGGTCCCCGACGCTGGCGCTCCCGATGCAGGGACTCCAGACACGCCACCTGCCGAAGAGACGGCGGATACGCCACCTTCTCCGCTGCCACCTTCTCCGCCGCCACCTTCTCCGCCGCCGCCGCCTCCTCCTCCTCCTCCTCCTCCTCCTCTTCCTCCCCCAACCATTGCCGCAGGTGACCTCCATTCATTGGCGCTGCGTGGAGATGGCACCGTCTGGGCCTGGGGTGACAACTTGCATGGACAGCTGGGGGATGGGACCACCGCCCATCGGTACACGCCCGTGCGGGTGTCAGGGCTGACGGGCGTGACCGCTCTGGCCGCAGGCAGTTCCCACTCCTTGGCGCTGCGCGCCGATGGCACCGTCTGGGCCTGGGGTCTTAACAGTGTCGGGCAGCTAGGCGATGGGACGGCCATCAGTCGGCTCACACCGGGGCAGGTGCCAGCGTTGACGAACATCACCGCCGTGGCCGCGGGCCGCTGGCACGTCCTGGCCCTGCGAGGGGATGGCACCGTCTGGGCCTGGGGGGCCAACCATATGGGGCAGCTGGGCGATGGGACGATGACCGCTCGCTCCACGCCGGTACAGGTGACGGGGCTGACGGACGTCACCGCTGTGGCCACCGGCAGCTGGCACTCGCTGGCGCTGCGCGCCGATGGCACCGTCTGGATCTGGGGCCATACCGACAGTGGTGAGCTTGGGGAGAGAGGGGGCACCAGCCGGCCCCTGCCGGTGCAGGTGAACGGGTTGACCGGCATCACCGCCGTGGCCGCGGGCCACTGGCACTCGCTGGCGCTGCGCGCCGATGGCACCGTCTGGGCCTGGGGAGCCAACCGTCACGGCCAGCTCGGAGATGGGACAACCACCGATCGGACCACCCCGGTGCAGGTGTCGGGGCTCACGAGCGCCACGTCCCTGGCCGCAGGGGGCTACCACTCTGTGGCCCTGCGCGGGGATGGCACTGCCTGGACCTGGGGCGACAACCGTCATGGCCAGCTCGGAGATGGGACCGCCACCCAGCGGGACACGCCGGTACAGGTGTCCAAGGTGACGGGCGGCAGGGTCCTCGCGGCGGGCGAACTCCATACCCTGGTGCTGGGCACCGAGGGCACCGTCTGGGCCTGGGGCGGTCACACGTTTGGCCAGGTGGGCAGTGGCCCCCTCATCCAAGCACACCCCACCCAGACCCTGAGCCTGACCGGTGTCTCCGCGCTGTCCGCAGGTGCTGACCGCTCGTTGGCATTGCGCGCCGATGGCACCGTCTGGACCTGGGGCTCCAAATACCAGGGTGAACTCGGGGATGGGCTGCCCCGTCTACGGGCCACGCCCCAAGAGGTGTCCGGGCTGACCGGTGTCACCGCGCTGGTCGCGGGCTATGAGCACTCCCTGGCACTGCGCGGCGATGGCACCGTCTGGACCTGGGGCCAGGGTCAATTCACGCCAGTCCAGGTGCCGGAGCTGAGCGATGTCACCGCGCTGGCCGCGGGTCACGCGCGCTCGTTGGCGCTGCGGACCGATGGCACGGTGTGGGCCTGGCGCTCCACCGATGCCACGCCGGGGCAGGTGCCAGAGCTGGCCAGCGTCACCGCCGTGGCCGCGGGCATCAGCCACTTCATGGCCCTGCGAGGGGATGGCACCGTCTGGGCCTGGGGCGACAATTTGAATGGTCAGCTCGGGGATGGGACGGTGACCCGGCGGACCACGCCGGTGCAGGTGCCGGGGCTGACGGGCTTCGCCGCCGTGGCCACAGGGGGCTACCACTCCCTGGCCTTGCGAAGCGATGGCACCGTCTGGGCTTGGGGCAACAACTCCGAGAGTCAGCTCGGGGATGGGACGAACATCTCACGGCTCACGCCGGTGCAGGTGGTGGGACTGACGGACGTGACCGCTGTGGCCGCGGGGCAGTACCACTCGCTGGCGCTGCGCGCCGATGGCACCGTCTGGGCCTGGGGGATGAACTCCCTGAGCCAGCTCGGGGATGGCACGGTCCTCAGCCGGACCCTGCCCGTGCAAGTGCACGGCTTGACCGGCATCACCGCGGTGGCCGCGGGCCACTGGCACTCGTTGGCGCTGCGCGCCGATGGCACCGTCTGGGCCTGGGGCCACAAAGGGCTCGGGCAGGCGGGCGACGGGACTTCGTACATGATGCCGGTTCCCGTCAAAGTCCTGTTTCCGAGCGGCGGGTGAGGGTGGCGCAGGACCGCGCAACCCTCACCCCAGCTTGGCTCGTGCTTAGCCCGGGGTGAACCAGAGCACCGAGAGCGGTGGCAGCGTCAGCTCCGCCGAGGCCTCCTGCCCATCCCACGGGCGGGCCTCCGTCTGCACCTGGCCCATGTTGCCCATGCCCGAGCCACCGTAGTTGGCGGCGTCCGTGTTGACCACCTCCTGGTAGGTGCCCACCCGCGGGAAGCCAATGCGGTAGCCGTGCTGCGGAGTGGGGGACAGGTTCGCCACGCACACCACGTGCCGGCCCGGGTTGCGCGAGCGCCGCACGAAGCCGAACACGTTCACCGAGGCCGAGTCCGGCTGCAGCCACTGGAAGCCCAGCGGCTCGCTGTCCGCGTCGTACAGCGCCGGCATCTCCCGGTACACCCGGTTCAGGTCCGTCATCAGGCTCTGAATGCCCTTGTGTCCCGGATCCTCCAGCAGGTGCCAGTCCAGGCTGCGATCGCTGTTCCACTCGCGGTGCTGGCCGAACTCGCCACCCATGAAGAGCAGCTTCTTGCCCGGGTGCGCCCACATCCATGCCAGCAACGAGCGCAGGTTCGCCCGCTTCTGCCACGGATCGCCCGGCATCTTGTTGTAGAGAGAGCCCTTGCCGTGCACCACCTCGTCATGGCTCAGCGGCAGCATGAAGTGCTCGCTGAAGGCGTACAGCAGCCCGAACGTCATGTTGTTGTGGTGGTACTGCCGGTAGATCGGATCCTTCGAGAAGTAGAGCAGGGTGTCGTGCATCCACCCCAGGTTCCACTTGAAGTGAAAGCCCAGGCCGCCCTCGCTCACCGGCTGGCTCACCTTGGGCCATGCCGTGGACTCCTCGGCGATCACCACCACGCCCGGGTGCTTGCGGCGCACCGCGTCGTTCAGCTCGCGCAGGAAGGCGATGGCCTCTTCGTTCTCCCGGCCGCCCCAGCGGTTGGGCACCCACTCGCCCTGCTTGCGGCTGTAGTCCAGGTAGAGCATCGAGGCCACCGCGTCCACGCGCAGCCCGTCCACGTGGTACTCCTCGATCCAGAACAGGGCGTTGGCGATGAGGAAGTTGCGCACCTCGTTGCGGCCGAAGTTGAAGACCAGCGTGCCCCAGTCCGGCTGGGAGCCCTGCCGTGGATCCGCGTGCTCGTACAGCGACGTGCCGTCAAACTTCCCCAGCGCGTGCAGGTCACGCGGGAAGTGTCCAGGCACCCAGTCGACGATCACCCCGATGCCTTGATCGTGCAGGTGGTTGATCAGGAAGCGCAGATCGTCCGGATGCCCATACCGCGCGGTGGGCGCGTAGTAGTTGCCCACCTGGTAGCCCCACGAAGGGCCGTAGGGGTGCTCCGCCACGGGCAGCAGCTCCACATGGGTGAAGCCCAGCTGCTTGACGTAGTCGGCCAGCGCGGGCGCCAGCTCCCGGTACGTCATCGACCGGTCGCCGTCCTCCACCACGCGGCGCCACGAGCCCATGTGCACTTCGTACACGCTCCACGGCTTCTGCGTCGGCTCGCCCTCGCCCCGGGTGGATAGCCACTTGGTGTCCGTCCACGAGAAGCGCTTCAGGTCATGCACCACCGAGGCGGTCGCGGGCGGCACCTCCGTGCGGAAGGCGAACGGGTCCGACTTGAGCACCGGCGGGCCGCCGTGGTTGGGCCGGATCTCGAACTTGTAGCGCGTGCCCTCGCCCACCTCGGGAATGAACAGCTCCCAGATGCCCGAGGCGCCCATGCGCCGCATCGCGTGCAGCCGCCCGTCCCAGCCGTTGAAGTCTCCCACCACCGAGATGCCCGCCGCCGTGGGCGCCCACACCGCGAAGGCCGCTCCGGCCACCCCGTTGTGGTGGATCAGGTGCGCGCCCATGCGCTCCCAGAGCCGCTCATGCCGGCCCTCGCCCGCGTAGTACAGGTCCATCTCCCCCAGCGTGGGCATGAAGCTGTACGGATCGCGGATCGTGAAGACCTTGTTGCCCGGGTACTCCACCTCGAGCAGGTAGTTGAACGTCTGATCCTTGCCGTTGAGGCGCGCCTCGAAGACGCCGCCCATACGGTGGCTCATGGGAATACGCGCGCCCCCCTCCATCACCACGTGGATGGCGGTGGCATCGGGCCGGTACGCGCGCACCACCACGCCATCCCCATCCGGGTGGATGCCCAGCATCCGGTGTGGCTCGGGATGCCGCAGCTCGATGACCTGCTGGAGCTCCGCGTCGATCTGCTGCTTGTCGGCCGGCTTCCTCACTTCGGTTCCTCCATCCGCAAGAGGGCCTGGACGGGGATTCGCACCCAATCCGGCCGGTTCTGCATCTCATAACGCACTTCGTAGAGCAGCTTCTCCAATTCGAACGCGCGCAGCATGGTCCAGAAGGTCGTGTCATCCGTCGGCAGGAAGGCCGCCCCACGGGTGGTTTCACGGTAGCCCTCGAGGAAGGCATCT
>DASVVJ010001207.1:0-8065 GCA_036389955.1 Myxococcaceae bacterium | reverse complement strand
GGTGAAGCGGTGCTGCTCCAACTCCTCCTCAAGGGAGCGCCCCTCGACGAACTCCTGGGCCAGATAGAGCCGGGTGTGGACGCCGCTTCCCTCCCGGAAGCTGGCCACCAGGCGCGGAATGCGTGGGTGCTTGAGCTGGCGCAGCAGCTCCGCCTCCCGCTCGAAGCCCTCGAGCCGCGCGGCGTCCGGCACGAGCGCGAACAGCAGCTCCTTGAGAGCCACCTGGACCCCGTCCCGCTCGGCGAGGAACAGCCGGGAGTGGGGGCCTTGCGCCAGCTGCCGGAGCACGCGGAAGCCTCCGGGCGCCACCGGCGTGCCGCAGGCCTCGCACCGGGGGCCCTCGACGGGACCCGAGCAGATGACGCAGGCCTGGCCCTCTCGCGGTGGGGCGTTCGTCCGGGTGTGCTCGCTCATGCCAGGTCCAGCCTATCCTGTTCGCGCAGGCGGCCCCAGGTGCCGTGCCACGAGGAGAGGCCATGAGAATGCTCGGATGGATGATGTTCATGCTGGGAGCGCTGGGTGGAACGGCCCGGGCGGCCGAGTGCGAGTGGAAGCCACCGAAGACGCCACCCGCTTTCACCGTGGAGGACTGGCGAGGCGCCGAGCTGGCCTTCACCTCGGACGCGAAGTGGTTCCAGTGCGCGAAGAAGAAGCCGGGCAATGAGCTCTCGGTGGTGTTCACCGTGAGCGGCGAGAACGAGCAGCGCACCGTGCCTGGCCGGCGCATCACCTCCTACAGTGCGAGCGAATCCCTGTCGCTCAAGGACATCTGCGAGAAGGGGCCGGGGCTGAAGACGATTCAGGCGGCGATCACCGGCAAGGGGGAGCTGTCCCGGCTGGACTTCACCTCTCCCACGGCGCAGGTGTACTGCCCGCGCTGCGAGCCGCGCGGACGCACGCAGATGCTCGTGCTCCACACCGATCCGCGAGTGGCGCCGGCGGGGATGTACACCTTCCAGGCCCAGGTGGACGAGGCCTGGCACAAGTGCGCCCTCCCGGGCTCCACGCTCGAGCTGTGGCTGTTCGCCGCACCCACCCGGCTGGAGGCGGCGCAGATGAAGGAGCCCACGCACAAAATCACGGGGCTGGAGGGCTCGCCGAAGATCAAGAAGTCCTTCGCCCGGGCCCCCCTCTGCGAGGGCGGCACCCAGTGGATCGGCTACGAGCTGCACGGCACCGGAGAGCTGCAGTTGCTGAACGAGGGGCGCGCGGTGGATGAGGCACGCTGCCAGCGCTGACGGCGTGCGAACGTGCGCGAGAGAACGCTGGAGGCGCCGGGCGTGTCAGGGGCCAAACCGTCCGGTTGCCCGGAGGTCTGGCACCGCTTACGCAACGGACGGGCCTGTCCAAGCTTCCTGCGCATGAATGACATGAAGGGCAAGCGGATCGTGGTGCTGGGGGGGGCGGGCTTCATCGGCTCCCACCTGTGCGAGCGGCTGCTGCGCGACGGGGCCGAGGAGGTCATCAGCCTGGACAGCTTCATCACCGGGGACGAGCGCAACGTCGCCGGCCTGGAGGAGCTGGGCAACTTCCTCTCCGTGCGCCACGACGTCTGCGAGCCCATCCGGCTCATGGGGCCGGTGGACTACGTCTTCAACCTGGCCTCGCCGGCTTCGCCCGTGGACTACATCCGAATGCCCGTCGAGACGCTGCGGGTGGGCTCGGTGGGCACGGAGAACGGGCTGCGGCTGGCGCGCGAGAAGGGCGCCGTGCTCGTCCACGCCTCCACCTCGGAGATTTATGGCGATCCGCTGGTGCACCCGCAGCGCGAGGACTACTGGGGCAACGTGAACCCCATTGGGCCGCGCGCCTGCCACGACGAGGCCAAGCGCTACAGCGAGGCGCTCGTCATGGCCTACCACCGGGCCTACGGGGTGAAGACGCGCATTGCCCGCATCTTCAACACCTACGGGCCGAAGATGCGGCTGGACGATGGGCGCGCGGTGCCCGCCTTCGTGGGCCAGGCGCTGCGCGGCGAGGACTTCACCGTGTTCGGCGATGGCTCGCAGACACGCTCGTTCTGCTACGTGAGAGACATGGTGGACGGGCTGGTGCGGCTGGCGCTGTCCGACGTCGTCCTGCCCATCAACCTGGGCAGCCCGCGCGAGATGACGATTCTCGACCTGGCGGAGGCGGTCCGCACCGCGGCGGACAGCGACGCGAATATCCTCTTCAAGTCTGTGCGCAAGGAGGACCCGAGACAGCGCCGCCCGGACATCTTCCGCGCCCGGACGCTGTTGGGCTGGGAACCGCACGTGTCCCTGGAGGAGGGCCTCCTGGAGACGCTGGTCTACTTCCGCCGGGTGCTGGGGCTGCGCATCCCGATGCCGCGCGTGGAGCAGACCCAGAGCGCCACGATGTAGACACGGGCCCACAGGGTGCGTCAGCGCTCCCACAAGGGACCCAGCTCCAGGGCCAGTTCCTCGAAGGGCTCGGCCTGGACCGTGACGTTGCCCAGGTGCGAGCCGATAAGCGACCACCGGCCCTGCTCCAGCCGATACACCTCCAGGAGTTGCGGACGCGGGTCCGCAAGCCACAGGTGCTTGACGCCCTCTCGCGCGTACGAGCCCATCTTCTTGGCCCGATCCAGCGCCTCAGTGGATGGAGACAGCACCTCGCAGACCCAGTTCGGGGCGAGCTCGAGCGCAGCAGTGTCCGGCAGTTCTGGCATGCGCTCACGCCTCCACCCAGCCAGATCGGGTATCAGCGCATCACCGCTCAGGTGCAGCTCGGGCTCGAAGAGAAGCACCCAACCACCAGGCCCCTGCCCCTGAGAGTTCTGATCAAAGGGGCTCAACGCCCCACACAGCCGGAAGACAGCCCGAGCCTGAGTGGCCCCCGATCGCGGGCTTACATAGAGTTCACCGACAACGATTTCCCCTACGCAGTTGGAAGGCACTCCTTCCAGGTCTTCGTAGGTGGCTTTGCGCCGTGACGGTTGTTCGCTCATGTGCCCAGGACTCGGACGTGCTCGTTCATACGCCGAGCATGCATCCTACCTCTGACATCCTGCCGGGGCTACCCACCCTGCCGGGTAGGTGAGCGCGGGCTTCCCCTCACGGGGAAGCCCTGGCGCTACGGTGTCCCCGCGTCCGGCTTCGGCTTTCGCAGCGGGCACGCCACGATGGCCCCGTTCGGGTCGATGGCGTCCTTGCCGGACTCCACCTTGAGGACCTTCCGGTCCTCGCCAATCACGAACGTGTAGCGCTGCGCGAAGCCCACCACCGGCGTCTTCACGTCGTACTGCTTCACCACCTTGCCTTCCGGGTCGGCGATGAACGGGAACGGCGCCTTGAGGGACTCCTTGAACTTCTTCAACTCCACCGCGTCATCCATTGAGACGGCCAGGACCTGGCCGTTGAGCTTCTCGATGTCCGCGTACCGGTCCCGGTACGCCGAGAGCTCGCGCGTTCAACCACCTGTGAAGGCTTTGGGGAAGAAGGCCAGAATCACCGGGCCCTGCTTCACCAACTGCGACAGCGTGTGCTGCTTGCCGTCGGTGTCCCTCACCGTGAAGTCCGGCGCCGTCTCCCCCGCTTGAGGAATGGCGCCCGAGAAGAAGCCCGTCACCAACATGGGTATGAGCATGGGCTCACCTCTTAGTGGCCCGCCCGCCTGGAAGGCAAGCGTGCCCTGCGGCCGCTGTCAGCCGCCCGCCATGCGCGCCCACACCGCCGCGGCGGCCTCGCGGGCCTGATCCGCCACCACCGTGGGGTTCACCGACAGCGGCCGGCGCGCCCACATGCGCCAGGTGCCCTCCACCATCACCGCCTCCACGTGCCGGGAGCCCAGGCCGAACACCACGTGCCAGGCCAGGTTCCCCGCCGTCAGCGGCGTGGCCGGCAGGTAGTCCAGAATGAGCAGGTCCGCCAGCGCGCCCTCGCGCAGCGGCCCCACCGGTGTGTCGAACGCCTGCGTGGCCAGCCGGTGCCCATTGGCCAGGTAGCGCAGCACATCGATGGGCTGGCCCGCCTCCTGCGAGCGCAGGTACGCCGTCTGCGCCTCGGCGAACAGATCCGCGCTCAGCCAGTCAGCGCCCAGCGTGGCCCGCGCGCCGAACTTCAGCGCCGGCGCGTACCCCACCTCGAGCCGCTGGTTGGAGCGCGGCGTGTGCACCAGCCACGCGCCGGTGCTGATCACCTGTGCCAGGTCCGCCCACGCCAGGTGCCCCACGTGCGCCACCAGGCTTTTGGGCGACAGCAGCCCGCTGCTCATCAGCCGCGCCACCGGCGTGTCCCCGTGGCGCTCCACCGAGAGCTTCTCGTCCAGCGGATCCTCGGCCAGCGGCAGGTGCAGCCCGGTGTTCGTCGAGGCCACCGCCTCCTTCAGCCCCTGGAGCGCATCGGCCCCCAGGGTGAACATGGGCGCGGCGCCCACCTGTCCCCGGAAGCGCCCCTGCGCCTTGCGCGCGAAGCCCACCGTCTCTTCCAGGCCCTCCTCGCGCCCCAGCGCCCCCATCCGGTCCGTCACCGCGTAGCTCAGCACCCCGCGCACGCCCACCTCGTGCAGCCCCCGCGCCACCCGCATCAGCGAGCCCTGCACGGCCTTGGGCGAGGAGTGCAGGTCAAACACCGTGGTGGTGCCGCACTGCAGCGCCTCCAGCCCGCTGGCGCACGCGGCCACCTGCACCGCGTCTCCGTCCAGCGCCGCCTCGTAGCGCCAGCGCACCTTCTCCAGCGCGTCCTGGTAACCCTCGAGCTGCGGCTCGGGCATGCCCCGGCCCAGCGACATGTGCAGCCGGTGGTGCGCGCTCACCAGCCCCGGGAAGACGAGCTTGCCTGACAGGGCCACGACTTCGTCATTCGGCGCGGGCTGTAAGTCCTGCCCACGCGCCACGATGCGGTCGCCCTCGATGCGCAGGTCCACCCGCTCGACGACGGCGGGCTCCAGCTCGACGACATTTCCACCCTTGAGGACGGTGCCCAACGTCCCTCCACCACGAAGCAAACGACGAGAAGCGTCATGCCAGGCAAGGCCCTGCCGGGCTCCTGGCGCTCTGTGAGGTTACCACTGCCCTCCGCGCATGGCGCGGGCAAGCAGGTACAGCACCAGGCCTCCCCGAGCCGTCCAGGCCGCCGTGCGCAGCCAGTTGCTCGTCACCAGCACCCGCCACGGCTCGGGCTGGAAGCCCGACGCCAGCACCGTGTGCTGTGGAACCTGGAGGAAGAAGGTGGACAGCCACACCACCCCCACCAGCCCCAGCCCCACCCAGCCCACCGCCGGGGGCGTCCCGCCCGGCCCCCCGCGCCACACCAGCAGCAGGGCGGTGATCAACTCCACCAGCATGGGGCCGGTCACCACGTATGTGGTTCTCTGCCCATGGGAGGCGGCGTAGGCGATGAACTCCCCTGCCCCCACCTGGGCGAAGAGCGGGTAGTGCACCACCTGGACGAACCAGATGAGGCCCACCATGAAGAGCGTGGCCGCCGCGTGAATCAGCAGCAGCAATTTGTCCGCGCCCTCCACCCGCGCTCACCGCGCCGCGATGGGGGGCCGGGGCTCGCCCACGGGCGCCTGCGCCGCGCCCCCGCGCTTGAGCTTCACCACCTCGGCCGTCACCGTCACGCTGCTGGGCAGCGGGAAGATGAAGAAGATGGCGCCCAGGGCCTTGGTCACCGGCAGGTACTGCGTCTGCCGGAAGCGCACGTTGATGGCGCCATCACCACCCATCTCCTGCACCTGCGGCACCAGCACCTCGCGCAGGCCCGCCTCGATGTCGGTGCCCACCACGTCCACGAAGCCGAAGAGCAGCACGCCCGAGCGCGTGGCCTGCACCACGCCCAGCGACTCGTAGGGCTCGGAGATGTCACCCGCGGTGACGAAGGTTTCCCGGCCGCTGCGGTCCGACGGCAGCGCGGCGGTGTTGATGACGGTGCAGCCCGTGAGGGCCATGAGCGAGAGAGCAAGCAGCAGACGCATGGAGAGAGGCCTCACGGTGCTTAGAGGAATTGGATGATTTCGCCGGTGACGATGACAGCGCGGTTGCGCGTCTTCACGCCCCCGCCGCTGCCACTCAGGGCGCTGGAGACGGACTCGGAAAAGTCCGAGATGCGGTCGGCGTCCGTGGGCGGATCCTCATCGAGGAACTCGATGTGGATGACGCCGTCACCGCCCATCTTCGCGGCCACCTGGGAGAGCGTGCCGCGGATGGTGCCGTCCAGGCCGGCCTCGCCCAGATCCGACACGCCCGCCACGGTGACGCCGTAGCCCGTCACCTGGGCGAAGCCCAGCGTGCGGTAGGCGCGCGGGGCGCCGCCGGTGCTCAGGTAGATGCCACGTCCCTCATCGGACGGGCGGTTCGACAGCGGCGAGCCACGCACCGTGGCGCCGCAGCCAGTAGTCAGGACCAGAGAGAGCAGCAGGAGCAGTCTCACGAGAATCTCCAGCGGAGGAAGGGCTCAGAGCGGGGAGACGGGGGCGGCCGTGCCAGCGCCAGTGCCCGGAGGACTGGCACCGGGCTCGAGCTTCACCACCTCGCCAGAGATGGTGGCCTCGTTCGGCAGCGGGAGGAAGAAGAGGATGGCGAAGAGGATGCGGGTGGTCACCGTGTATTGCGTCTGCTGGAAACGCACGTTGATGACGCCATCGCCCCCCATGGCGCGCACCTGGGGCAGCAACTGTTCATCCAGGTTGGCCTGCAGGTCCGTGCCCGCGGGATCCGCGAAGCCGAACAGGAGCACGCCGCGCCGCGTCGCCTGCACCACGCCCAGGCTCTTGTAGGGTCCGGGCGCGTCCGCCGTGGAGACGAACACATCCTTCCCGCCTCGCGCCGTGGGAGCCCGCGCCACGTCCACCGTGGTGCACGCTCCCAGCGCCAGCGCTGTTCCCAGCAGAAGTACCAGCCGACCACGCATGCGGTGAGCCCTCCGTTGCCGCGAACGCGAAGCGTGCGGCCGGATACACGGGGGGGCAAATTTCCGGCCTTCCCTGCCCTGCAACCTGGCAATCGACCTGGGGAGGCCTCCCTGGCATTAGGACGAAGGCGCGGGGATACGTAGACTGCGGCCCGCGGTGAACTCCCCCGATCAGAATCCCAACTGGCTGGGCAACTACCGTCTGAGCGCGCGCATCGCGACAGGCGGCATGGCGGAGGTGTACCTCGGCCGCCGCATCGAGGAGGACGGGCGGCGCGGCCCGGCCGTGGCGGTGAAGCGGCTGCTGCCCCACCTCGTCACGGACCGGCGCATCGTGCAGATGTTCCTCAACGAGGCGCGCATCACCGCTCAAATTCAGCACCCCAACGTCGTCTCCATTCTGGAGCTGGGGATGGCGGAGACCGAGCCCTTCATCGCCATGGAGCTGCTCGAGGGCCGCTCGTTCGCCGAGGTGCGCCAGGAAGCCGCCGAGCGAGGCCAGCGGGTGCCGCTGGGGGTGACACTGCGCGTGCTGGTGGACGCGTGCCGGGGCCTGGACGCCGCGCACCGGGCGGTGGATGGCACCGGCCGGCCCCTGCGCATCGTCCACCGCGACTTCACGCCGGACAACATCCACGTCGGCGTCAACGGCTCCATCAAGGTCATCGACTTCGGCATCGCCAAGGCGGACTCGCTCGGCTCGGGCACCGAGCCTGGCACGCTCAAGGGCAAGTTCTTCTACATGTCGCCGGAGATGATCATCGGCCAGACGGTGGACCACCGCGCCGACATCTTCGCCGCCGGGGTGATGCTCTACGAGCAGCTCTGTGGCCGGCGGCCCTTCACCGGGCTCAACCCCGAGGAGGTGCTCTCGCGCATCGCCGAGGGCCGCCCCCGGCCGCCCACCGAGTTCGCCCCGTCCGTGCCCCACGCGCTGGAGCACATCTGCCTCACCGCGCTGCACCGTGAGCCGTCCGCGCGTTTCGAGACGCTGCAGGTGTTCATCGACGCCATCGAGGGCGTGGGAGGCCCGGCCGAGGTCGCCTCGCCCGAGCAGGTCTCCGCCTACCTCGAGTCGCTGTTTCCCCTCGAGCGGGACCCCAAGCGCCAGGCGCTGCAGAGGGCCCGCTCCGCGGACCCCTCGGACTCGGGCTCGCAGCCGCTCCGGATGCCGATGGACCTGGCGCGGATGCCGATGGCCGTCCCCGAAC
>DASVVJ010001206.1:0-2420 GCA_036389955.1 Myxococcaceae bacterium | reverse complement strand
CCAGTACGTGGACGATGGGCGGCTGCCGGGGTGGCAGGTGATGGTCTCCCGCCGCGGCAAGGTGGCCCACCTGAGCTCGTACGGCATGGCGGACAAGGAGGTGGGCCGCCCCGTCGAGCTGGACACCGTCTGGCGCATCTACTCCATGACCAAGCCCCTCACCTCGGTGGCGGCGATGATGCTGTGGGAGAAGGGCGCGTTCGAGCTCTCGGATCCCATCAGCCGCTGGCTGCCCGAGTTCGAGCAACCGCGCGTCTACGTGGGAGGCTCGGCGCTCAAGCCCTTCACCGTGCCCGCGACCGAGCCGATCCGTGTGTGGCACCTGCTCACGCACACCGCGGGGCTGACGTACGGCTTCCACCGGGTGCACGTCACCGATGAGATCTACCGGCTGCGGGGCTTCGAGATCGGCGCGCCCGAGGACTACGATCTCGCCGCGTGCGTGCGCGCGTGGGCCGAAGCGCCGCTCATGTTCCAGCCTGGCGCGGAGTGGAACTACTCGGTGGCCACCGACGTGCTCGGCCGGCTCATCGAGGTCATCTCCGGCCAGCCGCTGGACGTGTTCCTCTCCGCGCACATCCTCGGCCCGCTGGGGATGAAGGACACCGGGTTCTGGTGCCCCGAGGACCAGCAGCACCGGCTGGCCGCGCTGTACACGGTGGGGCCCGGCCGGCCCACGGCGACCCGGACGAATTCGCTCGGGAAGCACGGGACGAAGCCTCCGCCCTGGCTGTCGGGCGGCGGAGGGCTGGTGTCGACGACGCGGGACTACACGCGCTTCACCTGGATGCTGCTCAACGGTGGAGTGCTGGACGGGGTGCGGCTGCTCTCACCGCGAACCGTGCGGTACATGACCCAGAACCACCTGCCGAAGGGGGCGGACCTGGCGGCCTTTGGCCGGCCGCTGTTCGCCGAGACGCGCTACGACGGAGTGGGCTTCGGGCTCGGCTTCGGCGTGGTGGTGGATCCGGTGGCCTATCGCACGCTGACCAGCGTGGGCGAGTACCACTGGGGCGGCATCGCCAGTACCTCGTTCTGGGTGGATCCCGCCGAGGAGCTAGCCGTGGTGTTCATGACCCAGCTGATGCCCTCGAACTCGTTTCCGCTGCGCACGCAGCTGCGCCAGCTGGTCTACCCGGCGCTGGTGGACTGAGGGCATGGGTTGGGACAGGAACCCTCACCCCCCGCCCTCTCCCGAAGGGAGAGGGGGCTGCGGTCAGGTGAGCACGTCTCTCAACGCGGATTTGGCCGCGTTGTGTCCGCACATGCCGTGGACCCCAGCCCCCGGCGGCGTCGAGGAGGAGCAGAGGTAGAGCCCCTTCAGGGGCGTCTTGTACGGATCCACGCGGGCCACCGGCCGCGTGAACACCTGCGTGAGCATGTTCGCGCCGCCGGTGATGTCGCCTCCCACGAGGTTGGCGTTGTGTTGCTCCAGCGCCGAGGGCGTCATCACGCTGCGGGCGAGGATCGTGTCCTTGAAGCCCGGGGCGAAGCGCTCGACCTGGGCCTCGATGCGGCTCGTCATGTCGAAGTCCGAGCCGTGCGGAACGTGGCAGTAGGCCCACGCCACCTGTTTGCCCGCCGGGGCCCGGCTGGGATCGAACGGGTACTGCACCACGAGCACATAGGGCCGCTCCGCGTTGCGGCCCTCCCAGGGAGCACGCTCGGCCTCGGCCAGCTCGGCGAGGGTGCCCCCCAGGTGCACCGTGCCCGCCTCGCGGCAGCCCCTCGCGGTCCACGGGATCGGCTCCGAGAGCGCCCAGTCCACCTTGTGTGCCCCGGGGCCGTAACGGAACTTCTCCAGCCGCTTCTTGTACCCGGCCGGCAGCTTGTGTCCGGCGATGCCCAGGAGCTGCCGCGGCGTGAGGTCACAGAGAATCGCCTTGGCCCGCGGAAGCTCGTCGATGTTCGTGACGCGGGCACCCGTCTCGATCTTGCCGCCCAGCGACCGCAGCAGGGAGGCCATCGCCTCGGCCAGCTTCTGCGAGCCGCCCCGCGCCACGGGCCACCCCCCCACGTGGGCGCTGGTCCCCAGTACCAGGCCGAAGGCGCTGGTCGCCATCCACTCCAGCGGGAGAATCGAGTGCGCCGCGGCGCCAGCAAAAAGGCCCTTGGCGTGCTCTCCCTGGAACCAGGCGTCCGCCAGGCCCCGCGCCGAGCGCAGCGCCTTGAGGCCGAAGCGGGCCAGGGCCACCGGGTGCCGGGTGAACGGTGACGGCGGCCCGAGCAACGTGGGAACCAGCTTCTGCCAGTCCCGGACGAACGGCCCGAAGAGCGCTTTCCACGCCCGAGCATCCGGCCCGAGCGTCTCCGCCGTGGCGTCAATCGAGCGGTAGGCGACGGCAGCGGTGCCCCCATCGAGCGGATGGGCAAACTCGGCTGCTGGATAGACAAGCTCCAGTCCATGCTCGCGCAGCGGC
>DASVVJ010001205.1:0-6006 GCA_036389955.1 Myxococcaceae bacterium | reverse complement strand
AGTACGTGGCCGTGCGCGAGAACCTCAAGCGCGAGGCCGCGGCCGCCGAGCTGTCCCGGCAGCACCCGGGCCAGTCCTGGGGCGCGGCGATTCCCCGGGAGATCACCCCCGAGTTCGTGCGCGACGAGGTGGCCCGGGGCCGCGCCATCATCCCGGCCAACATCAACCACCCGGAGCTGGAGCCGATGATCATCGGCCGCAACTTCCTGGTGAAGATCAACGCCAACATCGGCAACTCCGCCGTCACCTCCTCGATTGAGGAGGAGGTGGAGAAGATGGTCTGGTCCATCCGCTGGGGCGCGGACACGGTGATGGACCTGTCCACCGGCCGCAACATCCACGAGACGCGCGAGTGGATCCTCCGCAACGCCCCGGTGCCCATCGGCACGGTGCCCATCTACCAGGCGCTGGAGAAGGTGGGCGGCAAGGCCGAGGAGCTCACCTGGGACATCTACCGCGACACCCTCATCGAGCAGTGCGAGCAGGGGGTGGACTACTTCACCATCCACGCGGGCGTGCGGCTGCCGTACATCCCGCTGACGGCCAAGCGCCTCACCGGCATCGTCAGCCGTGGAGGCTCCATCCTGGCCAAGTGGTGCCTGGCCCACCACCGGGAGAACTTCCTCTACACGCACTTCGAGGAGATCTGCGAGATCATGAAGGCGTATGACGTCAGCTTCAGCCTGGGCGACGGCCTGCGCCCCGGCTCGATTGCGGACGCCAACGACGCGGCCCAGTTCGGCGAGCTGGAGACGCTGGGCGAGCTGACGAAGATCGCCTGGAAGCACGACGTGCAGGTGATGATCGAGGGGCCGGGCCATGTGCCCATGCACCTCATCCAGGAGAACATGACCAAGCAGCTTGCGGTGTGCGGCGAGGCGCCCTTCTACACGCTGGGGCCACTCACCACGGACATTGCCCCCGGGTACGATCACTTCACCAGCGGCATCGGCGCGGCGATGATTGGTTGGTTCGGCACGGCGATGCTCTGCTACGTCACCCCCAAGGAGCACCTGGGCCTGCCGGACAAGGATGACGTGAAGGAGGGCGTCATCACCTATAAGATCGCCGCCCACGCCGCGGACCTGGCCAAGGGCCACCCGGGAGCGCAGGCGCGGGACAACGCCCTGTCCAAGGCCCGCTTCGAGTTCCGCTGGGAGGACCAGTTCAACCTCTCGCTGGACCCCGAGCGCGCCCGGGCCTTCCACGACGAGACGCTGCCGGCCGAGGGCGCCAAGGTGGCCCACTTCTGCTCCATGTGCGGCCCTCAGTTCTGCTCGATGAAGATCACCCAGGACGTGCGCGACTACGCGGAGAAGACCGGCGTGGCCGCCGAGGCCGCGCTCCAGGCCGGCCTGAGCGAGAAGAGCGAGGAGTTCAAGAAGGCCGGCTCAGAGATCTACCGCTGAAGTGGCAGATGGTTGGAGCCCCTCACTTGCCCGTTACGTGACATTTGGCACGGGCACTGGCAAGAAGGAGGGGCTCTGGCCACGGGCCCTCACTCGGGCCTGGCTTCAGGAGGGGTTTGATATGGAGCAGCAACAGCAGGGTTCGCCGTTCCTGACCGGCTCGCAGGCGCCGAGCGAAGACGACAAGACCATGGCGATGCTGGCTCACATGGGCGGCATCGTCTTCCCGATCATTGTCCCCGCCATCATCATGGCCACCAAGGGCGAGCAGTCTCCGTGGGTGAAGGCTCAGGCGATCGAGGCGCTCAACTTCCAGATCGTCGCCACGGGCGCCTACATCATCTCGACGATCCTGATGGGCGTGTGCATCGGCTTCCTGCTGTTCCCGCTGGTGGCCCTGGGCGCCATCGTGCTGGGCATCATGGGCGGGCTGAAGGTGAAGGAGGGCGTGCACTACCGCTACCCCTTCAACGTCCGGCTCATCAAGTAGCCACGCCGCGCTGGAGGCGTCAGCCGCCGATGCCCATCATCGGCAGGAGCGTGGCGCCGTTACCAGCCTCGGTGAAGCGGTGACCCTCGGGCTTCTCGCCCAGGGCGGCGCGGATGGCCAGTGCCAGTTGCGCGTCCGTGGAGCCGCCGCGAATGAGCTGGTGCAGCGGCGCCTGTGCGCGCCCGCCCAGGCAGCTGCGAAGGTCTCCGTTGGAGGCCACCCGCACCCGGTTGCACCCGCCGCAGAAGTTCTGGGTGAGCGGAGAGATGAAGCCCACCCGTCCCGTGGCCGCCCGCCAATAGCGCGCCGGGCCCGAGGTGGCGCTGGAGGCGGCGCTGGCGAGATCCTCCACCGGCTCGGGCGTCAGCGCCATGCCCGAGGCCTGGATGCGCTCGACGAGTTCCGCGGTGGGCACCGGCGTGCCCTGGCCGAAGGGCATCAGCTCGATGAATCGCGGGGTGATGCCGCGCTCGTGCGCGTAGCGGACCAGGGCCGCAGCCTCGTCATCGTTCACCCCGCGCATGACCACGACGTTGAGCTTGAGCGAGGAGAAGCCCGCCTGGGCCGCCGCGTCGATGCCGCGCAGCGTGGCGGCGAAGTCTCCCTGCTTGGAGATGCGGCGGAACGTCTCCTCGGAGAGCGTGTCCAGGCTCAGGTTGAGCTGGGTGACGCCCGCCTCGCGTAGCGGTGAGGCCAGCCGCTCCAGGTGGCTGGCGTTGGTGGTGATGGCCAGGTTCCGCACGCCCGGCACAGCGGCCAGGCGCTGGGCAATCTCCAGGATGTCCGGGCGGATGAGCGGCTCGCCGCCCGTGAGCCGCACCCGCTGGATGCCCATGCTCGCGAAGACGGAGACGATGCGCTCGAACTCCTGCGGGGTGAGCAGATCCTTCTTGCCTCCCCAGGAGGCGGGCGAGCAGTAGGTGCAACGGAAGTTGCACCGGTCGGTGATGCTCAGCCGCAGGTACGTCATCCGCCGCCCCTGTGCATCCAGGAGCGGGGGAGCGAGAGGATCGCGCACGGGCGCGGCGGGCAGCGGGGCGGGCATCACGGGGACGTCTCTTTAACAGCCTTCCGGCCCGGGAGCAGTCCTGTGCGTCCGCAAACGTGCACTGCTCCCGGCCGGCCTCAGTTCTTGGGCAGGTAGGGATCCGGGGTGGACGGCGTGGGCGTCATGTCCATGTCGTCGTCCTCGGCGGTGAGCCGCTCCAACTCGGCCTCGGCCTCCTGGGCCTGGACCTCCACCTCGGGCGGCTTCAGCTTGCGCGCGGCCATGTCCATCTTGATGCGGACCAGGCCCTCCTCGCCAATGTCCAGGAAGGCCCGCACCACCTCGGGATCGAACTGCGTGTTGGCGCAGCGCTTAATCTCCTGGATGGCGTTGGCGAACGTGGTGCCCTTGCGGTACGGGCGGTCGCTCGTCATCGCGTCCAGCGTGTCCGCCACCGCGAAGATGCGCGCGCCGATGTGAATCTCGTGCTTCTGCAGGTTGCGCGGGTAGCCGGCCCCGTCCCACCGCTCCTGGTGCGACAGGACGATCTGCGCCGGGGTGGAGAGGAAGGGGATGTTCTGGATCATCTGGAAACCGATGTCCGGGTGCTTGCGCATCTCCAGCCACTCGTCCGGCGTGAGCTTGCCCGGCTTGAGCAGCACCGCGTCCGGCACGCCAATCTTGCCGATGTCGTGCAGCAGCGCGCCGCGGCCGATCTCGTCCAGATCCTTGCCGCCAATGCTCAGCCGCTGCGCGATGGCCGCGGTGTACGACACCACGCGCTGCGAGTGGTCCGACGTCTCGTGCTCGCGCGCGTCCAGCGCGGCCACCAGCGCCAGCAGCGTGTTCTGGTACGTGTTGGCGATGTCCTTGAAGGCCGTGCGCAGCTCGGCGGTGCGGTCGCGCACCTTGCGCTCCAGCTTCTTCTGGTAGCGCTTGCGGGCCAGCTCGATGCGGCGCTTGGCCAGGGCGCGCTCGATGGCGCGAATGAGATCCGTCAGCTTCGGTGGCTTGAGCAGGTAGTCCACCGCGCCACGGCGCAGACAGTCCACGGCGGACTCGGTGTCGCCGTAGCCGGTGAGCATGATGACGGAGGTATCCGGCAGGCGCTCGCGCAGGTTCTCCAGCAGCCAGAGCCCATCACGGCCCGGCATCTTCATGTCACTGATGACGAGTGGGGTCTCGGCTTCACTGGCGACATCCAGCGCCATTTCGGCGCCACTGGCGACCACGCAGTTGTAGCCCTCCTCCGTGAGGAGGACAGAGATGACGTCGCGGACGGAATCATCATCGTCCACGATCAGAATGCGAGGAGGAGCGGGGGGAATGGCTTCCACGGCGGGGATTCTAGAGGTTTCCGGGTTTCGATCGCCAATTGGTGTGCGTATTTACCACCTTCCCTGCCCTCTCGGTCGCCCCCCGATCCGGGATGCGGCAGGTTGCTTCAGGCCGGAGCCCTAGCACTGAACCGGTCGTACCGAAAGGGCATCAGGTCCACCGAGGGCCGCTCTCCCAGGAGGCACTGCGTAACGAGTTTCGCAGTGAGGGGGGCCAGGAGGATGCCGTTGCGGAAGTGGCCGGTGGCCAGGAAGAGGCCGGACAGGGGGCCGGGCCCAAGGATGGGCAGGCGGTCCTCTGTATAGGGACGGAAGCCGGCCCAGGTCTCGGTGATGGGGGCGGCGCCCAGGGCGGGGCAGAGTTCCAGGGCCATGGCGAGGATGCGGGCAAGGCCCTCGGCGGTGACCTGCTTGTCGAAGCCGGCGAACTCCATGGTGCTGCCGGCGATGAGGCGGCCGTCGGTGCGGGGGACGAGGTAGCCCTTCTCGGAGGTGAGGATGTGGGTGGTGAGAGGCAGCCGCGTCTGGAGCTGGACCATCTGCCCACGGGCGGGGCGGACCACCCGGGGATCCAGCGCGGCGCCCTGGACGAGGCCGGACCAGGAACCGGCGGCGATGACGACGGCGTCGGCCCGGAGCAGCTCTCCGTCGAGGTCCACGCCGACGGCGCGCCCGTTCTCCTCGATGACGCCGCGCACATAGCCGCTGCGGAAGGTGGCGCCTACGCGGGCCACGGCCATGGAGAGGGCTCGGACCAGGAGACGATTGTCGACCTGGTGGTCATCCGGGAAGCGCAGGGCAGCGAGGGCAGAGGGGGAGAGGTGGGGTTCGAGCTCGCGGGCCTGCTTGCCGTCGAGCAGCTCGACGCGCAGGCCGAGGGCGTGTTGCCAGGTGGCGGTGGCCTCGAGGTGGTGGACGTCTCCCTCGGAGAAGGCGGCCTTGAGCACGCCGCAGGGGAGGTAGGCGATGTCCACGCCGGTGAGCTCGCGCAGCTCGGTGGCGAGGGGAGCGTAGAGGGCGCGGCTGCGCAGGCAGAGTTCGAGGAAGGGGCCCGGGCCCTCGGCTTCGAACTGCGGGGCGAGGATGCCGGCGGCGGCGCTGGAGGCTTCGGCTCCGGGGATGGAGCGCTCCAGCACGGTGACGTTGACGCCGGCCTGGCGCAGGCGCAGGGCGATACCGCAGCCCATCACGCCACCGCCCACGATGATGACGTCTGTGAGGCTCATGGGGGGCGCTTACAACACTCTGGGGTCACTGTCCTCCGTCTCCGAGTGCACGCTGGAGGAGCGCTTCGGAGCCTCCGATGAAGCGCGCCACGTGCGCCTCGTCGAGCCCGTCCGTCGGGAGAATCGCCTGGCCCTTCTTTCCGAACATCGCGCCGCTGCGGCCCTCCAACTCGGGGGCGGAGAGAAGCGGCACGATGCGCTCGGCGTATTGCTCGGCTGTTGGCATCATCAGGCCAATGAAGAACTCGGCGGCTTTGTGCGCGAAGCTGCCAGCGCCGAGGAAGTTGGCGCGGATGTTCGTCTTGATGAGGCCAGGGTTGAGCCCGAAGAACGAGACGTGCGGATAACGCTTCTTCCCATCGAGCACGAGCATCTCGTTGCCGGCGACGGTGTTCATGTGCACGGCCATGGCGTCGTAGCTCCGCTCGGCATTGAGGTCGCTGGCGTCACCGGCCTGTCCAGTGCCTGGGAAGCCCATGACGAACACGCGAGTCGCGGGCGTGCCCGCGGGCTTTGCGGCCAGGCGCGGCGCGAGTTCCCGGATGATCGCGAGCCG
>DASVVJ010001204.1:0-10296 GCA_036389955.1 Myxococcaceae bacterium | reverse complement strand
GCTGAGCGTGATGGCGCGCGTGGTGGCGCACAAGGCGGAGGACGCGGGGGCCCTGCGTGAGCGGCTGCTCGAGCGGCTCTACCGCACCCTCACGCCGCTGCCCTCCAAGCTGCGGCCGGCGGGCTGGGGCTTCGGCCAGGCGCTGCGGGCTTCGCACGTCTACGACATCCTGCTGTCTGAGCCAGGCGTGAGCTACGTGGACAGCGTGCGGCTGCGGGTGGACGAGGTGCCGCGCGACGTGCGCACGCTGGCGCAGGATGCCTTCCAGCCCCGGACCTTCTACGCGGGCGGAGAGGAGACGCTGTTCCGCTCGGTGAACGCGGGAGACGGGTGGGAACCCGCGGGACGCTTCCCGGGCGAGCAGGTGGACTCGGTGGAGGCGCACCCGCAGCGGGCGGGCCTGGTGGCGGTGGCCACGAAGCTGGTGGGAGATGCGCAGAAGCGCTCGCGCGTCCACGTCTCCTGGGACTGCGGAGAGACGTGGGACGCGGGCACGCACACGCTGGACACCGTGGAGGACCTGGCGTGGACGATGCGGGACGGCACCCCGGTGTTGATCATGGCCACGCGGGTGGGCCTGTTCGAGCTGGAGATCCGGCCCGGAGCCACGCCGCTGCAGGTGCTGGTGGATCCCGCCAACCAGGATCTGGGCTTCTTCGCGGTGGCCGCCGCGGCGGAGGTCCGCGGTGGATTGAGCGTGGCGGTGGCGGGCATGGGGCAGACGGGCGTCTTCCTCTCCAGCACGGGAGGACGCGGCGGCACGTTCCGGCACATCGGACTGAAGGGGCAGGACGTGCGCGTGCTGGAGATCCAGCGTGACGGGCCGCGTGCCTTCCTCTGGGCGGGGCTGGCGGCGGCGAGCGGCTCGGATCCGGGCAAGGGCTGCCTGAGCCGGGAGCTGTTGGGCAGCGCGGATCCTCCGGACGGCTGGCGCCCCTTCGACAAAGGCTGGGATGGAGGAAGCTGCCTGGCGCTCGCGTTCTCTGGCTCCACCGTGTACGCCGGCTCGCACCGCGTGGGCGTGCTGTGGCAGGACGCGAGCCGGCCCGGCGCCACCTGGCAGCGGCCGGACGTGGGCAGTGGCCTGCCGCTGCGCGAGGCCGAGCGCCTGTTCCAGCCCGTCTACGCCCTGGCCACCGCGCCCGAGGGAGCGCCGCTGCTCGCCGGAGGCCCGGGAGGCGTCTTCCGCCGTCCGCGGGGCAGCGAGCGCTACGAGCCCTGCTCCACGCGCGAGTTCACCGAGAAGGTGGCGCTGCCGCCCACCTGGCTCCTGTGCTCCGGCTCTCACGATCTGGAAGTGGTGACGGACGATGAAGAGCGCTGAGATTCTCCGGCTGCTGCCAGGCGTCTTCCAGCGGACCGCCCGGGAAGGCAGCCCGCTGGCCGCGCTGCTCAGCGTGATGGAAGTGCTCCACGCGCCTTCCGAGCAGGTGCTGGAGAACCTGGACTCGCTCTTCGATCCACGCCGGGCGCCGGACCGCTTCGTGCCCTTCCTCGCGAAGTGGGTGGACCTGGATCTGCCGGTGACCACGGGCCTGGGACGGCTGCGTGAGCTGGCGGCGGCCGGAGTAGAGCTATCGCGGTGGCGGGGCACGGCGCGCGGGTTGCTGCTGTTCCTGTCCACCGCCACGGGCCGCAAGGACTTCGAGGTGGACGAGCGGGTGCCTGGCCCTAACGGGCTGCCCCGGCCGTTCCACATCCGCGTGCGTGCCCCGGGAGAGCTGGCGGCGCACCGGCCGATGCTGGAGCGGATCATCGAGCTGGAGAAGCCCGCCTACGTCACCTACGAGCTGCACTTCACGCAGCCTCCCGAGCCAGGAGCGAGTTGATGCCACGCGCCTTCGACATCACGGCCGCCACCGAGTCAGTGAACCTGAGCGCCTCGGGGCAGGGGGAGATTGCCTTCACCGTGTCCAACGCGCTGCGCGTGCCGATGCGGGGCCGGGCCACGGTGATGGTGGGGGGCCAGGCTCAGCGGGAATGGACGTCCATCGCCGGTGAGTCAGAGCGGGACTTCACGCCGGATGGCACCCTGCAGTTCATCGTGAAGATCCAGGCGCCACCGGGGACACCGCCGGGCCGCTACACCTTTCACCTGTTGGTGTCGAACGTGGCCAACCCGGACGAGCAGTACGCGGACGGGCCCACGGTGTCCTTCGTCGTCCCCGAGGCAGCCCCGGTGGTGAAGAAGGCCTTCCCCTGGTGGATCGTCGCGCTGGTGGGCGGGGTGCTCATCATCGGCGGTGGCGTGGCGGCCATCCTCGCGGGGCGGGGCGGGCCGGACCTGGGGGAGCCGTGTGAGGGAATCACGTGCGGCAAGGGTCTGGGGTGCACGAGTGCGAATGCGGGCGTGTGCCTGGGAGAGAACGGCTTCAAGGGCTGCGAGCAGAACGCTCAGTGTCTGTCGGCCCGCTGCGTGAGTGGCCGGTGCGAGGAGGCGGAGCTGGGGCGCAACTGCGGCCCGGGGGACACCTGCCCGCAGCGACAGCAGTGCATTCCGCTGCTGGGCGCGCGCACGTGCCTGCTGGCACCCGGGCAGGCCTGCACGGGCGATGGGCAGTGCAGCAGCCTGTTCTGCAAGGACGGCAAGTGCACGCGGGATGATGGCAAGTGCGACAGCAACAACGACTGCCGCCCGCCCTCGCAGTGCCACACCAACAAGGTCTGCCTGCTGCCGGATGGCCAGCAGTGCACGGTCAACTCGGTGTGCAGCTCCGGGTTCTGCTCGGGCGGAACGTGCCAGCAGGCGCCGGTGCCCTGCTCGCCCCCGTGCACCCGTGGCCTCTTCTGCATTCAGGGACAGTGCCAGCCCCTCCGGATCCTCCCGCGCGTCAACGAGGAGATCATCCGCCGGGGCATCATGCCCGATCCGCGAATCCGGCAGCCGTAGCGCCACCGTCCTTCCGCGAGTCCACGCCCATGTCTGCTCCCAAGCCCATCACCGTGGTGCTCATCCTGGCGGTCTTCGCCATCATCGCCCTGTACGTGCTGGGCCTGGGCCTGGGCGCGACAGACGACACCCGGTCGGGCCGCTCGCCGATGTCTCCGGCGGAGCGGAGCCAGTGGCGCAATCGCCTCATGAAGCCTCGCCCGGTGAAGGTGGAGGAGGTGAGGGCCGACTGTCCCTTCGCGGGCGGCGTGCTGAGTGTGGAGCCGGGCCGGCCGTGCCGCGTGACCATTGAAGAGACGGGAGCGCGGGCCCGCATCGTGGAGGTGGTGCGCGTGGGAGGAGCGGGCACCGTCGGCATTGCCTTCACTCCAAAGAGCAAGCCCGCGCTCCCGTTGTCGGTGGACAACCTGACGGGCGCGCGGAAGCTCGACGTGGCCAAAGAGGGCGCCGAGCTGGTGGTCTCCTGCGCCGCCGTGGGAGGCCAGCGCTGCCAGGTGCGGCTCCAGTAGGGCTCAGCCGATGATCGGCTGACAGCTGTTGCTGCACGAGTCGGTGTTGTTCGTGTTCCCGTCGTCGCAGACCTCGCCGTTCGCCTGCTGAATCACCCCATCGCCGCAGCGCGGGCCGAGGATGCACCCCGGTGCGCACTGGCCGTAGCCGCCCGGGTTCGCCCCGGTGTCACACTGCTCGGGCGGCTGGACGACGCCGTCTCCGCAGGTGTTGACGCACTCGGTGCGGCGGGTGACGAAGTTGGTCAGCGTCAGCTTGTAGTTGGACTGCGTGGTGCGGCGCTCCGCCTGGAACACCGCCGCCTCGTACACCTTGCCCACCTCGAGCCCCAGCTGAGAGGCCTGCTGCGAGAGCGTGATGGAGCCCAGCAGCGCCGAGTGGACACCGCCCAGGTCCACCGCCAGGCGCCGGTTGATGAACACCCAGACGTCATCGTCCCCGCGGAACTCGAGCACCTCGGTGCCCTTGTACTCGAACCAGTAGCGCGCCTCGCTCGTGAAGGAGAAGTTGTGGCCGTTGTCGCGGGTGGGCTCCTGGCCCGAGGCCACCCAGCCCAGCCCGTCCAGCGGGAAGAAGGTCGAGTCGTCAAACACGTACGCGCCGCTCGGCTGCCGCCCCAGCACCAACGTGCCGACCACCGTCCTGTTGACGTTCGGCGTGTCCCGGTACCACTGATCGAACGCCGCCCGGCCGTGCGTGGTGGCGCTGCCGGATCCGGTCGCTCCCTTGGCGTACACGGGCTTGCCGTCCGCGCCCAGGGTGCCGGTATAGAGCGGGCCGACGATGCCAAGCTCCGCGCCATTTTTGTTCTGGAAGTCAATGTGTCCCCCTTGCAGATCGCTGCCCCGGAAGTCGCGGTAGACGATGGGGATCTCCACCGTGCTGGGCGGCGCCTGCTCGATGGTCTGGCACTGGAAGCCCGGCTCGAGCACGCACGTGGGCGAGCACCCATCGTTGGCGCGCAGGTTGCCGTCATCGCACTGCTCCGTCGTGTCGCCGGGCAGAATCACGCCGTCGCCGCACACCGCCACGCACGTGCCGTTGCTGCACTGGGGCTCACGCATGCACAGTGGGGAGCAGCCATCCCCCATGTCGTTGTTGCCGTCCTCGCACTGCTCGGTCCCCTCCACGTCTCCGTCGCCGCAGCGCGTGGTGACGCAGGCCTGGCCCGCGGTGGGGCACTTGTAGCCCCGCTCCAGGCGGCAGGTGGCGCTGCAGCCGTCTCCACCCGCGGGCGGATTGTCGCCGTCCTCGCACTCCTCGTCTCCGGCGACGAGGTTGTCACCACAGCGGGTCGCCACGCAGCGGCCGCCACCCGTGGGGCAGGTCCAGCCAGTTTCCACGGCGCACTGGGCGCTGCACCCATCGCCGGAGGCGGTGTTGCGGTCATCGCAGGCCTCTCCCGCCGCGGTGCGCCCGTCTCCGCACGTGTTGCGGACGCAGGGGGCGCCCGCCGTGTCGCAGAACCAGCCGGACTCCACGGCCTTGCAGTCCGCCGGGCAGCCATCGCCGCCCATCGTGTTGCCATCGTCGCAGGCCTCGCCGGCCTGGATCGTCCGGTTGCCGCATTGGAGCGTCGGCGTCGGCCCACCGTCGGGTCCGCCGTTCGTTCCGCCATCCGTTCCCCCATCCCCCTCGACGTAAGGAGGACGGACGTCCGGCGGCCCGTCCACGCACCCGGGCAGCAAGAGGAACACAAACCCCAGCAGGAGCGCCGGGGCAACGAGCGTTCTAGCCTTGAGCTTTGACATTGAGAATGAATATCGAAATCGTGGTATCTCCTCAAGTCAGAGAGGCGGGACAGGAGGGGCCGCCAGGCTCAGGCCGGCACGCGCGTGAGGCGCAGCACCTTGACGATGGAGACGAGCGCGCCGATCAACAGCACCACGGCCCAGATGAGCGCGAGGATGGCGACGATGATGGCGCCCAGCGCATCGGTGATGCTCACCAGCACGATGGGCACGAACCCATGCAGGAAGCTGACGAGGGCGTTGGCCAGCAACGAGGTGAGCACCAGCAGCACCAGCCCCTTGTTCTGAAGGAAGCGCTGGTGCGCGAGCACCAGGCACACCGCTGCCACCACCTTGAGCAGCATGAGCAGGCCCAGGGTGCCGCTGGCGCCCGCGCGGTTGAAGAAGCCCCACACGGCCAGGTAGGCGATGGTGCCAAAGGGCACGGCGGTGAAGAGCCCGATCATCAGAAACAGCAGCGCGATGGCGGCCAACAGCATCACCAGCCCCGCCAGGAGCGCCACGAGGGCGCCGATCAACGTCACCACACCCTGCACGCGCCCGTGCACGCGCTCGGGGATGAGCAGGCTGGCCCCCATCAGCCCCAGGGTGAGCAGCAGCAGCCCGTCCAGCAGCGCCAGGTACGGAATGCCGAGCCCGGGGGTGGGCGGATTGTCCTTCTGCAACTGGACGATCTTGTCGAGGGTGACGCCCGCGTCCTTGCTCTCTTGATCGATGGTGATGTCCGCCGGGTTGGGGGCCTTCGTGGGCAGCAGCAGCGGAGAGCCCAGCTCGATGAGCACGGCGAGCACCAGGCACACCAGGGACACGATGAAGAAGGGTTTTCGCAGCCTGTCCATACTGCCCCCCAGCGGACACCGCAGGCGCCGCGCCTGGACAGGATAAGCAGGGGCCTCGCCGTTCCCGATATGCTCCAGGGGGCGAATGTCCGAGCGGCTACGAGTTCCCCCGTCCCCCGCGTCGTCTCCTGAACGGGAGCTGACGCCCGAGTCCGTGCGCCGGCGGCTCGAAGGCCGCATGGAGCTCATCGAAGCGGCCGGCAAGCGCTACGCCACGCTGGAGAAGCGGCTCAAAAGCATTGCCTGGAAGCAGCAACTGCGCGCCCGGCCCGAACTCATCCACGAGGTGCTCTCCCAGGAGGACCTGCTGGAGGAAGCCCTCTCGCGGACCCGGCGGCGGGGCGAGCTGGAGGGCTGGCCCGAGACGCTGCCCGCGCTCGAGCCGGTGCGAGAGGTGCTGCGGCGCCGCGCGAGGGTGGAAGGCCTGGTCCGCAAGCGGCTGGAGGAGCTGAGCGCGTCCACCGAGGCGCCCTCGCTGAAGAAGGACCTGGCCCACCTGGAGAAGCTTGTCCGGGAGGTGGTCTCCATGAAGCTCGGGCCCGGGGAGACGCAGCTGCTGGGGACGAAGAATAACCAGGCCATGCCTCGGCCCCTCGCCGTGCTCCTCTTCATGCTGCTGCCGCTCGTTTACGCCACGGGGTTGTTCTCGCGGCCCAGCGTGATGCTCGGAATGGTGGGCTTGGGGTTCACCCTGCTGGTGGTGTTCCTTCTGCGCGCGGGAGAGTTCTGGCTCACCAGCGATCGGCTCATCTGGAAGCCCTTGGTGGGCGACACCGTCTCGGTCTCCCTGAGCTCCATCCGCGACGGGGGCATTCACATGGAGGGTGCCGCGCAGAGCCTGCGCGTGCAGGGTGACCGCGCCGTGCACGTGCGGTACACGGATCCGCTGGAGCAGCTCGCGGTCCTGCTGGAGCTGCACCGCCAGCCGCCCCTGCTGGGCTCCAGCCGGGGCGGGGTGCGCATGGCGGACGTGAGCTTCTACCCGGCCAGGCTCCAGGAGGGGCCCGGGAAGCCGGCCCGCTCCGGGTGGGCGGTGCTGCGGCCTCAGGGCGTCTCCTTCCTGCCGCTCCAGGCCGGAGCCAGGCTCCTGGAGTCCATCACGGGCAAGCCGCCGCCCGAGGGGGTGAAGGTCGAAGTGTCCTGGGTGCTGGACGGGCTGAGCTGGCTACCGGAGTCCGAGTTCGACGCGCACCTGGCTCGCGCGGTGGAGTTCACCGGCGGCGTGCACTGGCCCGCGTGGGAGTCGCGCCGCAAGGTGGGCCTCCCGGCGTGGAAGGAGATCCACATCACCCACGGCCCCCAGTTCCTGAAGGGCAAGGTGGACTGGTCCCAGCAGGACGCCGTCGAGCGGGTCTTCGGGTCCTGGCCCATGTCCTCCTGAGCGTGTGGCGCGGGTCATCGACCCCTCCGGCCCCATGACGGCTCACGCCTGGGGCCGAGGCGCACGACGGGCCAGGCGCCAGAACAGGAGGATGTGCGTGGAGAGGATCACTGGCACCAGGAAGAACGGAATCATGGGCCAGGGGGCATGGTTGAACGTCTTCATGGAGGCCGGGTCTCCGAAGAAGAGGATGCGCTGAGCGGTCACCAGCACGATGAGGATGTCCACGAGGCCCACGGCGTTGACGAACCACAGGGCCTTGCGGCGCCAGGGCGCCTGAGCGGGGATGCACAGGGCGAGCGCGGAGAGGACACCGGCGATGAGGTCGCCCACGCCCGCGCGCAGGGCGAACTCCGCGGGCAGCATGCCTCGTGAGTACTCGACGAGGAACCCGGCGCCGACGATGGCCCGGAGCACATGCGGAGCGAGGTAGCCCCGGGGATCGAGGCCCGCGAAGAAGGCGTGAACGGAGGGCATCCGCCACCAGGCCAGCAGCACAGCGGCGGTGCACCCGAGAATGGAGAGGGGCACGCCGGCGGGACGCTCGGGGGACACGAGCCCCGAGAAGCTCAGGGCGAACGCGGCGAGGGCCCACAGGGCGAGGGCGACGATGGGCCCACGGGGGAGCGGGTGAGCTGCGGGAGGAAGGGCAGAGGAGGTGAGGGAGGCCATAGCGGGTTCCTTTCAGGGGTGCGCTTCGTGCCTGTTCAAGGACCATGCCCACGCGACAAAAGCCCCCTCTCCCTTCGGGAGAGGGCAGGGGTGAGGGTTCCGCGAACCCGTGCCCTGCCAAGCGAATCGACACCCTGTCGGATTTCCTTACAGGTGCGGGAGGGCGTATCGGCCGGGCCGCTGACTGGCTAGCGTGGGGGCCCGTGCTTCCCTCGGTGGGCTCAACCTCTCAGGACGTCACCGGTCCGCGGCTGCGAGCGGTGGGCGCGGCCTTCCTCGTGCGGCGTCCCTTGATCGTGGGGCCGCTGGTGGTGCTGGCTCTCGCTCTGCTCCACCTGTCCGGAGCACCTGGGCGGCAGACGCTCGCGCTCACGGCGGGCTGCTCGGTAATGATGGGCTTCTTCCTCTTCGAGGCCGTGCGCTTCCGCGGACGTCCCGTCACCGAGCGGCACCTGCTCGGCTCGCTCCTGTTCACCGCGGCCGGCATTACCGGAGCCTGTGTCCTCACTGGCGCCATCCGCAGCCCGCTGCTCCCGCTGCTCTTCGCTCCCACGGTGACAGCCTTCGCCGCCTTTGGACGTTCGCGGCAGACGGCCCTCACGCTGGGGTGGCTCCTGCTGCTGCTGTGCGTGCTGACGCTGTTGCCTGCAACACCCTTTCCCCCCATCGCCTCGCCCTGGGCGGGGTGGATGACACTGGCGGCGGCGGTGGGGAGCGCGCTGCTGCTCAACCTGGGCGTGTCGGGGCTGACGGGAGCCTACGTGGACACGGCCCGCCAGCTCACCGAGGCCCGCCAGGAAGTGCTGGAGACAGCCGAGGCAAGGGCGCGCACGTTGGAGGCGATGGGCGCCAGGGTGGCCCACGAGCTGAAGAACCCCCTGGCCTCGGTGCGAGCGTTGGTGGAGCTCGTGGCGCAAGGAGCTGCGGACGAGCGGGCCCGGAAGCGGCTGGAGGTGGTGCTGGGAGAAGTGGGGCGCATGGAAGGCATCCTGCGCGACTACCTGGGTTTCTCCCGTCCGCTGGTGGAACTGAAGCGCGAGGACGTGGACGTGAGCCAACTGCTCACGAGCACGGCGGCCGTACTGGAGGCGCGGGCCCGAGCCCAGGGCGTGGTGCTCGAAGTGAGCAGCGAGCCGCTGGTGGCACGGGTGGATCCCAGGAGGCTCAAGGAAGCCCTCTTCAACCTGATGGCGAACGCGCTGGAGGCCTGCGCGCCCGGAGCCCGGGTCGAGGCGCGCGCCGAGCGAAGGGCGGACGCCGTGCTCATCACCGTGCGAGACACCGGCCGGGGCATGTCGCCGGAGACACTGGCGCGGATAGGAACCCCGTTCTTCACCACCCGCGAGCAGGGCACGGGCCTGGGCGTGACGCTGGCCCGGAGCGTCGCGCAGCAGCACGGCGGGACCCTCACGTTCGAGAGCAAGCCCGGGCAGGGTACGGTGGCGACGCTCCGGTTGCCGAGGGCCTGAGCCGCATCAAGGCGCTGGTTGCCTCTACGGGGACGCGGTAGACGGAACCCCAGCCATGGCCGAATCCCTCAAGACGTTCTTCAACGGGGACGTGGTGCGGCGCCTCGCTTCCATGCTGCGCGCCGCGCACCCCGCTTTCCCCGAGCGCCGCTTCATCTCCGAGGCCTCCGAGGGCCTGGAAGCCCTGGAGCTGATGGACCGAGCGCGCCACCTCATGCGCGCCATGCACCGCGCGTTGCCCGGAGACTTCGAGCAGGCCTCGCGCATCCTCCAATCCTCTCTGGGGCCGCCGCTGGAGCGCACCGAGGGCCACGGCATGGCCGTGTTCCTCTACTTGCCGCACGTGCTCTACGTGGCCGAGCACGGCCTCGGGCACTTCGAGGCCGCGATGCGGCTGCAGTACGAACTCACCCAGCGCTTCACCGCGGAGTTCTCCATCCGCCCGTACCTGGAGCGCTACCCGGAGCAGACACTCGCGCGCCTGCGCCAGTGGGCCAGCGACGCGAACGTCCACGTGCGGCGCCTGGTCTCCGAGGGGACCCGGCCTCGTCTGCCCTGGGCTCCCCGGCTGCGCGTCTTCCAGCAGGATCCCCGGCCGGTGCTCGAGCTGCTGGAGCTGCTCAAGGACGACCCAGAGCAGTACGTGCGCCGCTCGGTGGCCAACAACCTCAATGACATCGGCAAGGACCACCCGGAGCTGCTGGTGGCCACCTGCAAGCGCTGGAGCCGCGGCGCTTCACCCGAGCGCCAGTGGATCCTCCGGCATGCGCTGCGCTCGGCGGTG
>DASVVJ010001203.1:0-5061 GCA_036389955.1 Myxococcaceae bacterium | reverse complement strand
AACTGGGATGCTCGGACGACCCTACTGGGGCCGTACTCACCTTTCCCTCGGGCACGGTAGGAGGAAAGAACCTCACCGCGCGCGTCACCGGGGACGATGCGCGCACGGCGAACGGCTACACCTTCCAGGCGGAGTTCCCGTGAGCGGATACGCGCGCCTGAGCCTCCTGGGATTGTTGCTCCTCGTTGCCTGTGGCGAGGAGCGCCTGCCGAACGGGGACGGGGGAACTCCCAGCGACGCGGGAGTCGAGGGCCGCCCGGATGCCGGAAGCCCGGATGCGGGGAGGGAAGACGGAGGCTCGGACGCGGGAGTGCTCCCACCGCCGCGCATTCTCGAGGTGCTGCCAGCGAGAGGCGAGAGCAGTGGTGGCACCTGGATCACCCTGCGAGGCAGCGGCTTCCTGCAAGGCGTAGCGGCCAGCACCACCGAAGCCGCGCGGAGCACGGTGATCCACCTCGGAGCCAGCCGGGTTCAGGACTTCCAGATCATCGACGACACCCTGTTGGACCTGAGGACGCCCCCCGGGCCCGAGGGGACGGTCACCGTCACCTTACGCAACGTTCGGGGCACGGCGGCGTGTGAAGCATGCTTCACCTGGTTCGAGCCGCTCACGTTGCGGACCGTCTCTCCCGAGCAGGGACCCCAGGCCGGAGGCAACACGGTGACGCTGGTGGGCTCGGGTTTCACGGAAGGGACACGGGTCCTCTTCGGAAGCACCGCGAGCCCCGCGGTGACCCGGGTCTCCTCCACGGAGCTGCGAGCCGTGGTGCCCAGGGGACAACGGGCGGACAGCGTGGACGTGCGCGTCTACGGCGGGGGAGAGGGCGGTTTTCTGCGGCGGGCCTACCGCTATGTCGAGGACGTCCGCATCACCGGCATCACGCCGCTCACAGGTCCGCTCGCCGGAGGAACGCAGGTGGTGCTCACGGGCCAGGGTTTCGAAGGCACCACGGGAGTCTTCTTCGCAGGAGTGTCCGCCACCTCCTTCCAGGTGGAGAGCCCCACACGCCTCACCGCCACGGTTCCTCCTGGCGCAAGGCTCGGAGCGGTGGACGTGCGAGTGCGCACCCCCCGGGACGAATGGACGGTCCGTGGAGGCTTCACCTACACCGATGCCTCGGGAGCCTTCGTGCTCTACGGCCTCTTCCCGCACGTGGGAACACGGGGGGACGGCACGGTGACACTGACAGGCCAGGGGCTCGACGCGCCGGGTCTGTCCGTGAGCTTCGGAGGAGAACCCGCGCTGTTGGGCGCCGTGACGGCCACCACGGCCGTGGTGAGCGTGCCCACTCGGGGAACGCTCCCGCGCGTCGTCACGGTGACCGCCACCCAGGGGACCGCGAGTGCGAGCCTTCCAGAGGCCTACACCTTCCGGCTCGCTCTCTCCGCCCTGACACCCACGAGCGGCGCGGTGCTGGGAGGAACCAGCGGAGTGCTGGAGGGAGCCAACCTTCCGCCCGATGCCGTGGTGCAGGTGGGAGCGCGCGAGGCCACGGGCGTCTCGGTTCTCAATGAGGCTCGGCTCCACTTCGCCACGCCCGTGGGCTCGAGCGGCCCCGCGAGCGATCTCCGGGTCCACGCCGCGAGCGATCCCGAGAACGAAGCGCTCCTGCCCGCGGTCTTCACCTATGAGGCACCGCTCACCCTGGGACAGGTACATCCGGCACGCGGAGCCATCGCCGGTGGCACGCTCGTCACGCTGCGGGGCACGGGCTTCGCAGCGGGCCTCTCCGTCACCTTCGGTGGCGTCCCCGCGCGAGATGTCCAGGTGTTGGACACGCACACCCTCAGTTGCCGCACACCCTCTTCGAATCCGGGGACCGTGGAAGTCGCCGTGGAGCGGGGAGGCACACGCGCCACGCTGCCCGAAGGGTTCACCTTCTTCGACCCACGGGGGCCAGGTGGACTGTCCGGAGGCCCCTTCACGGGCACGCTGAACCTCACCGTGCTCGACTCCTCATCCGGTGCGTACGGCAGGCCGGTAGCTGGCGCGAAGGTGATGCTCGGCCTGGACCCGGCCACGCCGTTCCAGGGAACCACGGATGCACGAGGGCAGCTCACGCTCTCGGACACGGGGCTCGCGGGCGCGCAGACCGCCACGGCCTTCAAGGAGGGCTACGACGCCATCACCGTGACGGGCATCCGGGCCGAGAACCTCACGGTCTTCTTGAGGCGCATCGGCAGCGCGCCCAACCCGGGCGAGACGCCGGAGCTCGCCTCGGCCGTCATCACCGGCCGGGTTCGCGGCTTCAAGCCACCGCGCCCGCTGCTGCCGGACGAGGAACTGGAGGCACGTGTCTTCGTCGCCCAATCGAGCCCGGTGGGAGGGCCGCCCTTCGATGGAACCGGGGACCGGACCGCGGACACGTGGAGGCTTCGCCAGGACGGAGCCCTGTTCCGGGTGCACGCCCGGCCCGGTCTTCGCGCGGTGTACGCGGTGCTGGGCGTGGTGAAAGACAACGAGTTCGAGCCGTACCTGCTGGGCCTCCACCGAGGCATCGCCGCCTCGAGCACCCGGGTGACGGAAGGGCAGGACGTGGTGCTTGACATGCATCTGGATGTCACGGTGCCGCTCACCGTGGATGGCCCCATCAGCGTGGGAGGAGCGCCCGCGCTGCACCAGGTGTACGCCTGGCTGGACCTGGGGGCGGAAGGCTTCGTGCCACATCCGCACAACTGGAACGCGGGAACGCGGCTCTTCACCTCCATCGAAGGTCCAGGGCCCCGCCTCACGTTCCCGCACTTCCCGAGGCTCGACGGCTCGAACTTCCTCTTCCTGGATTTGCTGCGGGGCACCACCGCTTACCCGCAGAGCCTGCTCTACCACCGCCAGCCGGGAGCCCTCTCACAGGGCGTGACGCTCGGGCCGATGCTGCCGCTGGCCACCTTCACCACTCCCGCGCCGGGTGGGCGCTTCGAGGGCACGGTGGCCTGGAGCGAGAGCGGAGGAGCCACTCCCGACCTGAGGCAGCTCGTCCTCTCGGAGCTGGGCCCTACCGGTGGTCCCCGCTGGACAGCGGTGATGCCCGGCGGGCAGACCCAGGTGTCGCTGCCGGCACCGGCGCTCGAGGTGCTGCGAGCCACCTTGCCCGTGGGCGCCGTGCTGCGGGCGGAGGTGACCTCCAGCCGGGTGCCGCGCTTCCAATATGACCAATGGACCTACGACACGCTGTCCCCGGCAACCTGGACGGCGTATGCGTCGGCCCGCTCGGAGCTGATCAACCCGTGAAACCCTCGTGGCCTCTCGCGCTGGTGCTCCTGCTCATCGGCTGCTCCGACACTGGGAGCGGCTCGGACTGCCGCGAGCCCGCGGACTGTGGCGCTCTCGCGGAGGCCTATCGCTGCGACGTGGAGAGCGGAGCGTGCCTGTGCCGCACGGACGCCGCCTGTGCCCCTGGAGAGCTGTGCAACACAGCGGGCTTCTGCCAGGCCCGTGCGGGCTGTGAGAAGAACGCGGACTGCGCGGACCCGGCGCTCTTCTGTGACACCGCCACGGGCACCTGCCTCCAGCGCGGCCGGTGCACCACGGATCTGCACTGCCCGGTGGGAGAGGTCTGTGACACCTCTCGCGCGCTCTGCGTGGAGGGCTGCCGGAGCGAGGGAGACTGCCCTGGAACGGCGTGCCGCTGTGGAGACCAGCCCTGCCAGTGCACGGCCACGGATCCCGCGGGCCGCGCCGCGTGCGCCCTGGGCGTCTGTGACGCGGCCTTCTGCGCGGACTCCAGTGACTGTGCTTTCGGCGAGCGCTGCGGAACCCCGGCCGGAGAGCCCCGTGCACGGTGCTACAGCGACGCGGATCCCTTGCGCCGTCCCTACTGCGCCAGCTGCAATTCGGGCGGTGGCATCCAGGTCTGCGGGCGCGGAGCCAACTACTGCCTGGTGGAGACAGCGCTGGGGGGCGGCAGCTTCTGCGGCGTGGACTGCTCGGCGGGGCAGGGCTGTCCCAACGGCTACCAGTGCGCGGACGTGGTGGTGGCCTACAGCCGCTCGCGCTGCCGCGCCGACTCCGAGTGCCCACCGGATCCGAGCCTCCCCTGCGGCTCGCCAGCGGACTGTCCCCGCGGCGGGCAGTGCGTGAAGGCCGCGGGACAGCAGGTGGGCTCGTGCGCCGGCCGCTGCGACGTGGCCGAGGGCGAGGTGCTGGGCTACTGCTCCTGCCAGCTCGACACCGACTGCGCCCAGGGCACCTGCAGCCAGGGCGCGTGCACGCTGAGCCGCAAGCCCTGTGTGACGGACACGGACTGCCGGCCCGTGCGCTGCGTGGACTTCAACGGCGCGGGCGGCTGCCTCCTCGGCCAGAACTGCGCGCCGGAAGCGGGCCTTACCTGCGCCGAAGTCGCTCCTCGCTGATTCTGGAAACCCCTGGATTTCCAGGGAAATATCGAGTCTGCCGCTCAGGAGGCAGGCAATGAGCGGCCGGGAATGAATCTCCGCAGGGGTTCCCCGTCAGAAAGCACAACACGGAACACAACGGAGGAACACCAACATGGCTCTCAAGAACGGCATCTTCTCCCTGGCTCTCAGCGCGCTGCTCATGGGTACCACCGCGATGGCGCAGGAGGCCGAGAGCCAGGACTCCAGCGCCCAGTTCCAGGCGCCTCCTCCCGGTGCGGAGACCAACGCCCAGGCATTTCACAACGGCGATGGCAACGGAGAGCGCCGCTGGGACCGGGATCGTGATGACCGGGAGCGCCGCCGCTACCGCCCGGGCCGCGTCGAGGTCCACGTGCACAACGGCAGCTGCCACCACACGCCGCAGCCGCCTCCTCCGCAGTACCAGCAGGGCCGCTACGAGCTGCGCTACGAGCACCAGTGGATGCCGGGTTACTACCAGCAGGTGTGGGTGCCCGAGGACTGCCGCTACAGGCCGCGCCGCGGTTACACGAAGTGCAAGGGCGGTTACTACGAGCAGCAGTGGGTGCCCGGCCGCTACGAGACGGTGGAGAAGTGGGTGTGGGTCCCCGGCCACCACCGCCGGCAGACGGGCCCCGAGTGGGGCAACGCGGGCAACCGCTGGTAACGCGGGCCCCTCCGTAGGGTGACGCAGTCCACGCAACGCCG
>DASVVJ010001202.1:0-13450 GCA_036389955.1 Myxococcaceae bacterium | reverse complement strand
AGAGGAACGCGCTGCCGTGAGCACGTTCCCCTCGACCTGCGTTCAGCGCTCGCCTGCTACCGGCAGAACGTCATGGTCGCCCAGAGGGGCGCACCCGTGGGGCTGTACACCACGAGGTTGCAGTCGTTCTGCATCGCCACGACTGCCCCCGGGTTGCCGTACGTGGACGTGTGCCAGAGCGCGTTGCCCGACGGCGGGTACAGCACGAAGTTGCCGTCGCCCTGCATGGTGAGACTCGAGGTGGCCTGGCCGTAGGTGTTCGTGTGCCAGAGCGCGCCCAGCCGGTCATAGATGACCACGTTGCCGTCGGTCTGGTGGACGAGCGTGACGTTGCCCGCGCAGGACTGGAGCGCCTGGCCCGGTGCCAGCGACTGGCCGGCCGTCAGCACACCGCAAGATGAGGACGGAGCCGGGTGGGTGTAGAGCATCCGGTTGGGCGAGCCGCCGCCTGGGTTCACCACTTTGTTCGGCGTGGTGTCGTTGAGCATCGCCGAGGCCACCGCGGCGGGCGACGCGCTGGGGTTCTTCTCCAGGTACAGCGCCACCGCGCCGGCCACGTGCGGAGAGGCCATCGACGTGCCGCTCATCACCGCGGTGCCACCGGACATCGAGGTGGAGGTGATGTTCACGCCTGGGGCGAACAGGTCCAGGCAGGTGCCGTAGTTGGACCAGGAGGCCCGGTTGTCCGAGCTGTCGGTGGCGCCGACCGTCAGCGCCTCGGCGGTGCTGGCCGGAGAGTAGCTGCACGCATCCGCCGTGTTGTTGCCCGCAGCCACCGCGTACGTCACGCCCGCGGCGACGGAGCGGCGCACCGCGTCGTTCACCGCCGGGTTGGCGCCGCCGCCGAGGCTCATGTTCGCCACCGCCGGCTTGACGTGGTTGGCCGTTACCCAGTCGATGCCCGCGATGACGCCGGACCAGCTGCCCGAGCCACTGCAGTCCAGTACGCGCACCGCATGCAGGCGCACGTTCTTGGCCACGCCGTAGGTGGCGCCGCCCACCGTGCCCGCCACGTGCGTGCCGTGTCCCTGGCAGTCGCTGGCGCCGCGCCCATCATTGATGGCGGTGTAGTCCGCCGTGGCCCGGCCTCCGAAGTCCGAGTGGCCCGTGAAGATGCCCGTGTCGAGAATGTACGCATGCACCCCAGCGCCGCTCGCGCCGTAGACATAGGCGCTGTCCAGCGGCAGGTTTCGCTGGTCGATGCGGTCCAGGCCCCAGGTGGCGTTGGGCTGCGTGGCGTCGGCGTACGCCTTACCGTCCTCCACCACGTAGGCCACCTGCGGCTCGGCGGCGAGCGAGCGAGCGCGCTCCTCGCTGGCCTGGATGACGAAGCCACGCAGCGCGTGCGAGTAGGTCCGGCTCACGTTCGCACCGTGACGGAGCGCGAGCGACCGTGCCACGACCGGCACGTTGGAGATACCGGCCTCGTCATCCTTCAGCACGACGATGTACTGCCCGCGGATGCCGTCCGCGGACTTGAGGAACTTGCTCTCCGCGGCCAAGGGCGCGGCCGCGTCCTTCTCGGGCTCTTGCGCACCGGCGGTCAGGGCAAAGCAGGTGAGCGCCAAGACTGACTTCTTCGGAATCCTCATGGAACGCCTTTCTTGGGTGATGGGTGACACGCCCTGCCCCACGGCCGCGGGGCTTCCGGCCGTGCGGTGAGGCGCGGCGCACTGTAGAGGATGGGTCTGTCAAAACATGAAAAGCCTGAAATCTAGGTCAAAGTGGGCTGAGCGCGCGGGTTCGGTCACAGTGTGACTGTTGCTGCGACTACCCGAGCGTCTCCGCCGCGCAGAACAGGCTCCTGCGTGAGCAGTGGAAGAACCGGACCCAGTCACTCAGGAAGCGATGGGGCGAGAAGTTCGGAAGTGGCCCAGGGGGGATTCGGAGCACTGGCCCGGGCACCACCTTCGAGATCTCCAGCATGTCCGCGCCTGCGCGCCAGGCAGAGCGAAGGGCGAGCCCCCGAGGAACGCGTGCACCCGCTGGCCAAAGGCACCCGAGTCGGAGCGTGGCGAGTGAAGGCCTGGCGGGGCCAGGGCTGCTATGGGACCGTGTATCGAGCCGAGCGCGTGGGCTTCCGGCACTCGGAACCCGGAGCGCTCAAGGTGTCCCTGTGGCTGTGGTCCAAGGAACGCCCCTGTATGCCTGGGCTGAGCAGTGCGCCCCTTTCTGGAGGTAGAATGAGCTACGGCGTGGTCTCGCTCGTCACGACGCGCAGCGCGTGCGGACCGGTGTTGTTGGCGGGGTAGACGGTGCGCAGGTTCAGCTCATACGAGCCGCCCGGCGGAATGGTGAACTCGGCCAGCGGCGTGCGGCTGCGCGTCTGCTGCGTCTGAGACACCGTGAGGTAGTTCTTCGTGGCGGCGGCCTCCGGCGAGGCCCGGCCGCTCACCTCGAACACGCCGCGCATCACCCGGCTGTCGTTGGAGGCCACCGGCGAGTCCAGGTAGACCTGCACCTTCTTGGGCGCGTGGGTGGGGTTGTGGAAGACGCCGCCCATGTTGAACTCGGCGCCGTAGTTCAGGTGGCTGGCGTAGGCCGAGTTGGGGTTGCGCGCGACCATGGCCGCGGACTCCACGCGGCCGGCGCCCAGATCATTGCCCTGCTTGGTGTTGAAGGCGAAGGACTGCTCTCCCGCCCCCGCCGTCACGAAGCGGGAGAAGTCCTCCGAGTTGCTGATCACACCCTTATAGGTGCTCGCCTCGGACACGCCCGCCACCCGGCCGAAGATGAAGGGCTTACCCGGCTCGGGGTTGTTCGGATCGGTAGGCGTCTTGTCGTGGCTGGAGGTGGTGATCAGCGCCTCCGTCTCGAGCTGCTTGTTCACCCGGGCCAGATCCGGCGCCGTCTTGTTGTAGACGATGGCCGCCTGCACCGGGCCGCTGGAATGCAGCGTGCCCTGTAGCATCATCTCGTTGCCGTTGGGCACTTGGCGCGAGGGCAGCAGGCGCGTCTGCCCGGGCGGAATGACGATCGTGCGCGAGCCCTCGGGCAACTCGTTCTTGCCGCGCAGCACGTCGGCCGCCGTCAGCATCGCCGGGCCGTTGGGCACCACGCCCTGCTGAATGGACTCGCGGTTGGTGAACGCCTTACCGTCGGGCCCCTTCTGGACATCCTTGTAAGGGGACTCGCCCGAGGTGGTGCTCGCCCAGTTCTTCACCGTGACGGTGATGGGTTCCTTGCCCGGGTTGTGCAGCGCTACCGTCTGGTGAATGGGCGCGCCCGTGCGATTCTGATTGGAGGAGAAGAGGCGGAACTCCCCGTTGAACGAGTGCCCGAGCCGCCCGGCATTCACGCGCTCACGGGCCGCCACCGCAGAGGCCGGAGCCCCCGCCGGCAGCGGGGGCAGCTTGGACAGGGTGGAGACGGCGACGCCGCCCTTGTCCAGCGTGGTGATGATCTCGGGGGTGTTGTTGTTGAGTTGCTGCACCGCGCCAGCCCCACGGATCAGCCCGCCAGCCAGCGGCTCCATGGGGCGCATGGAGCGCACCATCAGCGACGCGGGCGAGGTAGGGGCCGAGAGGCTCGGCGTGGCCACGGACGCCGACGGAGGCGCGCTGGGCCGTGGAGTGGTGACGGGCGCCTGCGACGCGGGAGGGGTGGGCTTCTTCGTCTCGAACGTCGAGCCGCCCCCCAGGCCGAAGTCGTCCCCCAGCATCTCGCCGTTGGGGCCGAGGACGGGGGGCAGGTCGGCGACGGACTTCTGCGGCTGCGAAACGGTCGGCTGCGCCTGGGAGATCTGCCGGCTGCCGGGAGGAATCGTGAGAGACATGAGGCACTTCCAGTGAGGGGCCGGCGGCCACAAAGGCCCGACCAGTGAAGCCTGCACACGGAAGACGCCCGTCTTCGTGGGGCGTTGCGCGGAAAATTTCCATTCTCGGCGTTTAAGACGACCTTCGGCGACGCCGCGCGGGAGTCCCTCGTCAAATCAAGGGCTTCATAAGAAGGATAGGCGCAGTGTTGCAGGGAACGGGCGAGAGCCCAGAGTCAGAGGAGGGCTGCTGACGAGTGCCGGCGGGGGGTTTGGCAGCGAGGCGACTGCCCCGCTCCTTCTCATGCGTCTTGCGCGCCGAGCCATTTCATGTCATGACATGGATATGCGCTCTTCCTTCCTCACTCCGTTGTGGGCCGCGGTCCTGGCCGCGTGCGCCTCCGCTCCCAATCCGCAGAACGAAGGGGTTGGCAACACGCTCGCGCCCGTGGAGGTGGTGCGTGCGCACCTGCGCGCGGCCGAGCAGGGCGACTGGGCCAAGGCCGAGGCGGCCCTCGCCGATGACTTCAAGATGCAGATGAAGGGCATGCCCTTCTGGGTGTCCATTGGCCGCCCGAACGCGCTGGACATGCACAAGGCCCGGAAGACGGCCTTCCCGGACTTCCAGTTCCACGAGGAGGTGGTGCGCGAGGAGGGCAACGCCGTCACCATTGCGGTGCACCTGACGGGGACGCACACGGGGCCTCTCGACTACCCCATCCCCGACGTGCCCAAGATGGCGCCCACCGGGAAGAGCATCGATCTGCCCGCCGAGTACTTCACCTATTATGTGGAGCAGGATCGGATCCGCCGCGTCTTCGGTGAGATCCCGGAGGGACATGGACCGCCCGCACTCAAGAAGCAGCTCGGCGTCACGGAATAATGAGGTTCGGGACCGGGCGCTGCGGACCCTGGGCCGCAAGCTCCACGAGGCGAGCGCCAGCTTGATGGTGGCTGGAGATCGGGTGCTGGCGCCGCTGGGCGTCACCGCGACGCAGTGGAAGGTGCTCGCGGCCCTGGAGGCGCAGGGGCCCTCACGGCTCGCGGATCTGGTCTCCCAACTGCGGCTGGATCAGGCGGGGACGTCACGGCTGGTGGAGCGGCTGGAGCGCGCGGGCCTCGTCACCCGCCAGCCCTCGCGGGAGGATGGCCGCGTGGTGCTGGCGGCGCTCACGCAGCAGGGGCGGCAGGCCGCGGGCCGCTGCCGGGCTGTGCTCGAGCCGATGATGAGGGAGCTGACTTCGGAGTTCGATGACGCGCGGCTCGTCCTGTTCTGCGAGGTGCTCGAGGCGTTCACGGCCCGGGCCGAGACGTTCGCGGCCCAGCTGCCCCGGCGGCGGCTGTCTGCCGCGGCTCGGAGGCGCTGAGCCCCTGGCACACCTCACGCAGGCGAACAGCAGGAAGACGGTGAGGACCTCCACCAGGTGCACCTCCCATGGACGCGCCTGGCGTGGAGTAGGATGAGGCATGCACTCTTCCAAAGGGCTCCTCCTGGCCGCCCTGGCATTCGCTTGCGTCGCCTCCGCGGCCAGCCCCGTTCCCACCTACCAGACCCAGACCCTCGAGGGCTGGACGGTTCGCATCGATGACCGCCTGCTGGTAGCGGCGGAAAAGCCCGCGACGGACAAGGCCCTGGTGCTCCTGGCGGCGAAGCTCAAGGAGGTCGTCCGGCTCGTCCCCGCGGGCCCCGTGGCGCAGCTCCGCAAGGTGACGCTGTGGCTGACGCCGCCCTATCCCAACGTGGAGCCGACGGCTGAGTACCATCCTGTCGAAGAATGGCTGGTCCAGCATGGCCGCAACCCGGCGATGGTGAAGAGCGTCGAGTTCACGAACGTCGCCACCTTCGAGACGGACTTCAAGCGGAGACCCATGTTCGTGCTCCACGAGCTCAGCCACGCCTACCACCACCAGGTGCTCGGCTACGAGCACGCCGGCATCACGGCTGCCTATGCGCGCGCGATGGCAAGCAAGAGCTACCACTGCGTGGAGCTCTGGAATGGGCCCGAGCGGCCCAACACGTTCGGTCCTGCCTATGCCATGACCGACGCGCAGGAGTACTTCGCGGAGGGCTCGGAGGCGCTCTTCGGCCGCAACGACCACTACCCCTTCACGCGTGAAGACCTGGGCAAGCACGACCCGAGCATGCTCGCGCTGCTCCAGCAGGTGTGGCAGGTGCCCACGGCCACGACACCCACCCGGCCCACGACACCCACCCCGCCGCCGGTGTCCTCCGACTTCGATGCCCGCTGCTACTATCGGTTGACGACCCTGTGGCAGGGCGAGGGCATGTCGCTGGACATTCTCCATGACGGCAAGGCCAACAACGTGCCCCTCCTCGCCAGGACGGGCAACTACACGGGGCAGTTGTGGAAGCTGACTCCGGAGGCCAACGGCTTCTACCGGCTGACGACCCAGTGGCGTGGGACCAGCCTGTCCCTGGCCAACGCCGCCGGCAATCGCCCCCTCCTCGTCAACTCGGCGGATGTTCCGGAGCAGCGATGGAAGCTGATTGCGGAGCCCAACGGCATCTACCGGCTGACGACCCAGGCGCAGGGCGACGCGCTGTCACTGGACATCGTCAATGACGGCAGGGCCAACAACATCCCCACCCTCTCTAAGACAGGCTGCAATGACTCGGGGCAGCTGTGGAAGGTGACCCCCGTGTACCCTTAGTGAGATTGCCCAGCTCCGAGACGGAGCTACGACCTCTAGCGCGGGCCATAGGGGCTCGGAGGGGCTCAGGGGTCCGCGCTGGCCGGGCCCCGCGGTCGCTGGCTCAGTACTTCCAGTAGCAGTTCAAGGTCTCGGGACCGGAAAGTGCTCCCGCGGAGGACTGCGCCCACAGCGGGTTCCAATACTCATTCAGGACCTTCGTGACCGCGCTCTCGCCTTCGACGAGGTAGCCGAACTCCTGCAGGTTCGCGGGGTAGAAGTTGTGCGAGCCGATGTAGAAGTACTTGTCGTCCACCATCCAGAACTTGGCGTGGTTGCCCACGGGCGTGCGCGTCCCTCCGCTCCGGTTCCAGAAGGTCTGCTCGTAATAGTTGGCCGCCGAGTTGAAGCGCACGGTGGTGAAGTGCAGCTTCGTGCAGAGGATCCGCTTGATCGTGGCTTCGGGAGCGTGGGTCCTCGCCACGGCCAGGCTGAAGAAATAGGACAGGGTCGCCGCCAGAGTGGTCTTCGTTCTGTAGCTCGGGTGGTTCGGGTCCGTCAGGGCGATGTACACATCTCCCCCTCTGCGCATCATCAGATCGATCATGGCGTTGTAGACATTGTCCGTGTAGAAGTCGGCGGCGCCGAATGGCATGGCGAGATCCTGTTGGGAGACGCGGATGGTCTTCCGTGCGCTGGCCAACGCGATGTCGCGTGCGGCCGCGCTCACGTCATAGCGAGGCGCCTCGGTGTGGTGCGTGAAGCCATACCCCAGCCGCCCCACCGGCATCACCGTCGCGTCGGGTGTGCCGAATTGCTGGAAGAAAGGCAGCGGCCAGAAGCTCGAGGGGCAGTGGTCCTGGATGGTGCGCTGCGGGTCGAGCCAGTAGGCGAAGACCGTGTTCCCGGCGTGGTTGCCCACCCGGGTGTATTCACACGTGAAGGACCACAAGACGTCGGCGAACGAGTGGGCCGACCTCGCCGCGGGGCTCTCGAGAACCATCGAGAGGTCATGCACGGGCGCGGAGAGCAGGTAGTCGCTCGTCCAGAGGTTGTGGCCTCCCACCATGACCCACTTTCCATCCACCGCGATGATCTTGGAGTGGTTCCAGGAGTTGGCCCAGAGCACTCCATCGGTCAAGGGGCAGAGCTGAGCGGAGCCGCCGCTGCAGGTCTTCACGTACCCCAGCGTGAGACGGACCTTGTGATTGGGAACTTCATTCATCGCGGCGGCGAGCGAGCTGAGCACTCCCTTCACCTCGGTCGCGCTGTGACCGGGGTCTACTGGAGGGAAGATCCCGACGAGCACGCGCACGTCGACCTGCCGCCCGCTCTGCGCCAGGAAGTGGAGCCCACGCTGGATGGCGGCCAGGAAGCGGCCATCTGGAGGGCCGAAGAGCGTGGTGATGTCTACGTTCGAGTCCGCCTGGGAGATCAGCCGGTAGATCCGGTCCACCATCTCGTCGGAGTGCCCCATGCATACCTTGCTGCTGGAGGCCGGTCCGTACAGGTCCGTGAGGAAGTCCGGGCGCCGGCAGGCCCCCGTGGGAACCACACCGCTGGGCGAGGCGCAGTCGGCGTCGGACTGGCAGAGCGGTAGCAGGAAGCCGGGCGCGCAGTTCGGACACGACGAAGGGTTGGCCGGGTACGGGTAGTAGGGGATCTCGAAGTCCCGCTTCCCCCAGGCGTTGGGGGTCTGGAGCAGGAACGAATCGCCCAGCCGGGCCGGCAGGGGACGGGAGGACGTGAACCCCTCACCCAGGTATCCCCCCTCCCGGAGGGAGGTGTAGAGCGACGAGAGATCGCTCACGGACTGCGCGGTGGGGGTCAGGTAGAAGGCGCAGTCCCTGGGAGCGCACGCCTCGTAGCTGCCAACGAACATCTTCAGCGGGTTGCCGCCGTTGCGCAGGCCCTGGTGAGCGTCCCACGAGGCGATGACACCTCGCTGACCGCGCGGGTTCACCATCTCGATCTTGTAGGCGTTCGGTGCGACGTCCGGCAGGAGCGTCAGGATGAAGTCACAGTCGTTGGGGGCGCACTGCTCGGGTGTGCCCGTGAAGATCTGCAGGGGGTTGCCACCGTTGACCAGGCCGTTGTGAGCGGCCCAGGCGGCCACCACACCGAGCTGGCCCGTGAGTGTCGCCACCTGGATCCGATACGTGTTGGGCTTGTTCGGGACGGGGGTGAGGATGAAGTCGCAGTCGTTGGGGGTGCACGTCTCGTAGGGGCCGACGTGGAGCTGCAGGGGATTGCCGCCGTTGACCAGGCCTTTGTGAGCGGCCCAGGCGGCCACCGTACCCACCCAGCCCGAGGGCGTCCTCACCTGGATCCGGTACTTGCCAGCAGCAAGCCCCGTGAGGGACTGGTCGCTCGTCACCGTCCGCGCGAAGGGGTCTGGCGTTGGCTCCGGCTCGAGGCCGGCACTCTGCGAAGAGGTATCGCACGCGGTGAGGAGCGCGGCCCCGAGCACACCGAGCAGGAGCGCTCGGAGCACGCGGGGGCGTGGGCTGGCTGTTCGAGGGTGAAGTCTCATCGATGTTCCTTCTTGCTGGGGTGAGGGGCGCGGGATGCGAACCGCGGCCTCGCCTGAGCAACCGCCATGCCTGCGCGGTGGGAAGAAACAAGAGCGTGTTCTTCAGAGGGAGGATTGCTGCAAGGGCTTGCGGCTCACGGACCCGATGCGTCCGAGCCAGAAGCACCCGCGTCGAGAAAGACGCAGCGCGAAGCCATTCTCGGTTTCAGAGAAACGTGAGGCGCGAGGCGAGCACGAGCAGTCGGACTGCCCTCCTCTGCCTCTCTGCTCTCGCCCGTTCCCTTCAACACTGCCCTTAGCCTTCTTATGCGCACGCGGCCGCCGTGCTTGCCGGTCTTCTGGTCCTCCTCGATGATCTCCTGGAGGAAGTGCTGACCTGGGTTTCACTGGTCGTCGTTATGGGGGCGCATCCTCTTGGCTCTTCCCAGCGTCGGCAAGGGGCTGTGTGCCCGGCAGGTAAGAGCTTCCTTCCCAGGGGAAAGTTCGTAGGAGCGGGCAAGGGCTTTGCTACCTTGGGGGCCATGACAACGCGTTTCCTGCCAGGGCTGGCCCTGAGCGTCGCGGTGCTGTTGGGAACGGGCTGTGCGTCCTTGAGTAACCGCGCCGTGTGCCCCGCGGAGGGCGGGGACACGTGGCACGAGGTGCAGAGCGCTCACCTCCGGGTACGGACCAACCTGGACCCGGAGGACGCGCGGAAGGTGACGGAGGACCTGGAGAAGTTCCGGCGGGCCCTGCTGCTGATCTGGACCCGGAAAGTCGATCCGCCGGGGCAGCTCGAGGCGATCGTCCTGCGCAGCCGGGGCCAGCTCGCGGAGTTCCATGGCCCCAACTACGCCGGGTTCTTCAAGTACACGGATGACGGGCCGCTCATCGTCATGGATGGCAGTGGCGGCCTGTTCGCCGGGAAGGCGGCGCAGGGGACGACTCAGGCGCATGAGCTTGCGCACTATCTGAGCCGGTTCTTCCTGCTGCGCCAGCCCCGGTGGTTCGCCGAGGGGCTCGCTTCCTTTCTGGAGACCGTTCATCTGGACGAAGGGGGCACGAAGGCTCTCTTTGGCAAGCCCAACGAAGAGCTGCTGGGCTACATCCAGTCAGGGGGCCAGGGACGGGGAAGACCCTGGTTGACGCTCAAGGAGCTGTGGCGCTGGGGTCCGCCGAGCGGCACCCCCGAGGACCTGTCGCCGCACTACGCTTCCTCGTGGTTGTGGTTCCACTACCTGCTGAACCACCACGGGCCCCGCTTCCAGGACTTCCAGATGCGGCTGGCCCGCGCCGAGGAACCGCGCGAGGCGTTCGAGCTGGCCTTCGAGGGAGCGGGGGACCTGGAGGCGGGAGTGCAGGCCTACCTGGCGGGGGGCGAGTTCGGGCTCTGGGAATTCCCGCTGGAGGCGGTGGCGACTGAGGTGCAGGTGCGTGAGCTGGAAGGGGCGGAGGTCCACGCCATCCGCGCCCGGCTGCACCTGCTGGGCGGAAGAATGGCGCCGGAGGAACGCAAGACGGCGGCCCAGCTCGAGGTGACCCAGGCGCTGAGGGAGAACCCCACCAACGTGAGCGCGGTGCGGCTCCAGGCGGGCTTCCTGGAGAATCACGCGGAGCGCCTGGCGTTGGCGGAGGCGCTGGTGAAGGCACATCCAGACAGCGGGCAGGCGTGGAGGCTGCTGGCCGGGGCACACGCGGCGGCGGGCTCGCCCACGGCGGTGCGGGAGCAGGCCCTCGTTCGCGCCGTGGAGCTGTCGCCCGATGATGCAAGCGCGCACAACGACCTGGCCTGGCTCTATGTGCAGTCGAATGCCCCTGAGAAGGGGCACGCTCTGGCGCTGCGCGCCGTGAAGCGGGCTCCCTATTCGCCCTGGTTCGTCGACACCTATGCGGCAGTGCTCTTCGGAATAGGCCGCCAGTGCGCCAAGAGCGTCAGCACCCAGCGCCGCGCCATCGAATTGCTGGACGAGCAGGCGCCGGCGGAGGTGCGCCAGGACCTCATGGGCCGGCTCACGAAGTATGAGACGGCCTGCCGCGAGCGCGAGGCCGCAGGGGCCGCCACTCCCGAGCAGAGCAAGCCCGCACAGTAGGGGAGCGAGCCGCCGTAGGGCGGCCCGGTTCCCACGGCGGAGGACGCCTTCAGGGGTGTCGGCTCCATGGGACGCTGGCCGCCGCGGCGGAGCAGGGCCCGAAGGACTTCGCGGAGGTGCTGCTCACCCCGGGCGTCGGCGCGAGGACCGTGGAGGCCCTGGCCAACGTGGCCGAGGTGCTCCACGGCGCACCCTACCGCTTCACAGTGCTCTCTTTCGCTCGTTCTCAGAGTTCCTGGACGGGGCGCTGCGCAGTGAGGGACGCCATTTCTACCTGCGAGCAGGCCAGGAGTGAAAGCCCTCTCCTCGCTGAGAGGAGAGGGCCACTGTGTCACTCAGTCACCCGGGCTCACGCCTGGGGGAGCACCTGCTCCAACAGCCGTGGCACCGCGGGCACCGGGGGCAGCTCCGCCGTCAGCGCCTCGACGAGCTTGTTCACCAGCTCCAGCGGGATGCCCGTGAAGTCCACCACCGCCTTACCCTTCACGTTGCGCACCTGCACCTTGACGGGCGCGCCGGTGGGGAAGCGGGCCTTGAGCGCCGCCTGGTACTGCTCGCCGCGCTCCAGAGAGCCCGGAGGCAGCGGCTTGCTGGAGGCCGGCTTGCGCCTGCGCTGAATGGCCTGACGCATGTCCGCCACGCTGCACTGGGAGAAGGGCTTGGTGAGCACCTGACCGTTCTCTCCCGGCACCTCGATGAGGGTGGGGCCCGGCTCCTCGTGATTGGCCTCCAGGTCCGCCGCCTCCTCGTAGGTGAGCAGCAGGTACAGGCAGGTGACACCGAAGCGGCGGCCCGCGTCCTCGCTGAAGGACTCGGCAACCCTGCCGTACATCTTCAACGCCGAGTAGGACAGGTCCACCAGGTGCTGGCTGAACCATGCCTTGGCGTCCTTGAAGCCAGCCTTCTCGGCCAGCTCCTTCTTCACCACGTGGTTGTACAGCTGCCCCATGTGGTGCTGGTTGATGTGCTCCTGGGCCATCATCCCCAGAAAGGCCACGCGCGCCTGATCGAGCGTCATGTCCTCGGGAACCACGCCTTTGACTTCCTTGCTTACGGAGTTGCTGAACAGCTTGAACATGTGAGGTTTTCCTCTGTGAGACGTGTGAAGTGCTTCCACCGCTTGCTGCTACGGCTGCGAAGGCCCAGAGCACTTCGTGTGCCAGCTCGCGGATGACTGAGAAAACAGGCGCTTGCCCAGGAGTGGTTTCGTGGAGCGTTCGGGAGTCCAGACGATTCGTCTGGAACGCCGGACGATGGGCCTATGCGGGGGAAAGCGTGTCGCTGTAACCCACGGAGTTCTCAGCGGATGTTCCCGTCTCTGCCCGCGAGGACAGTCCGGACTGCCGGACGGTAGGGCCCGGCGCTCACGGCCAACCAGTTGGCTGTCACGGCCAACCAGTTGGCTGTCACAGCCAATAGATTGGCGCTTACCGCTAACCGGTTGGCGCCCGGCTGCCACCGCCAACTGGTTGGCGGTCAGCGCTCACCGGCTACGTTGCCCGCCGTCTCAACAGGGGGGAAACATGCCAGAGCTGACGTTCTTTCGTCGTGGTGAGGAAGTCCTCAGAGTGGGCCTGGAGCACCGGCGCGTGGTGCTCGGCCGCGGTGGCCTCAGTGATGTCGTCATCCCAGATCCACACGTGAGCCGCCAGCACGTCGCGCTGCACTTCGACGGCACCCGCTGCCTGCTGGAAGATTTGTCAGGCCAGGGCACCCTGGTCGCAGGCCAGCTCATGAAGCAGGGAGCGCTGCCCGATGGGGCCGACCTGGAGCTGGGCCAGTGGCGCGCGGTGTACCGCCACCAGGGCTCCGCCGCTCAGGTGGCCCCCACCCGCACCGGCGCCCGCACCGACATTCAGGCATTCACCCAGGGCCTCGAGGCCCGGCGCGGGGGCCTTCTCCGTGCTCAGCTTCGCGTGCGCCAGGGCACGACCGAGCTGCTTCACGAGCTGGGCGAGGAGCGCTTCACCGTCGGCACGGACCCGTCCAACGCGGTGGTGCTCCAGGACCGCTGCGTCTCCGGCCAGCACCTCCAGGTGACGCGGCACGATACGACCTTTCTGGTGCGGGACCTGAACTCCACCAACGGCACTTACCTGGGCGAGGTGCGTGTGTATGAGGCGCAGGTGCCGCTGAACACGGTGCTGCGGCTGGGCCGAACGGAGCTTGTCTTCGAGCCCGCCTCCCGCGCCGGGCCGGAGCAGCCCCGCCACGGCCTCATTGGCAACGAGCCCGCCATGCGCCAGGTGCTGGGGCTCATCCAACGCGTGGCACCCTCCAGTGCCCCGGTGCTCATCCTGGGCGAGTCCGGCACGGGCAAGGAGCTGGTGGCCCGGGCGCTGCACGACGGCTCCCCGCGCGCCATGCAGGCCTTCGTCCCCGTCAACTGCGCGGCGCTCTCGCCCACGCTGATTGAGAGCGAGCTGTTCGGCCATGAGAAGG
>DASVVJ010001201.1:0-1655 GCA_036389955.1 Myxococcaceae bacterium | reverse complement strand
CGTCATCCACAAGGACATCAAGCCCTCCAACATCATCCTCGAGCCGTCCGGCGAGGCACGCCTCATTGACTTCGGCGCCGCCACGCTCCAGCAGGTGGAGCACCTGGACGCCGCGCCCTCGCACCTCATCGAGGGGACGCTGGCGTACATGTCCCCCGAGCAGACGGGGCGGATGAACCGGGCGGTGGACTACCGCACGGACTTCTACTCGCTGGGCATCACCCTCTACGAGCTGCTGACGGGCCAGCGCCCCTTCCGCGGGAAGGACGTGCTTGAGTGGTTCCACGCGCACATGGCGCTGGCGCCCCAGCCTCCCAGCGCGCGCAGGCCGGAGCTGCCCCCCGTCCTGTCCGCCATCGTGCTGAAGCTGCTCGCCAAGGTGGCCGAGGAGCGCTACCAGAGCGCCGAAGGCCTGAGAGTGGACCTCGAGCGCTGCCGCGAGAGCCTGAGCCGAGGGGTGCAGGAGCACTTCGTCCCGGGCATGCACGATGTGCCCAGCCGCTTCCAGTTCCCCCAGCGGCTCTACGGGCGCGACGCTCACGCCAAAGCCCTGCTCCAGGGCTTCGAGCGCGTGGCGCACAGCGGCCGGCCCGAGCTCGTCCTCGTCAGCGGCTACTCCGGCATTGGCAAGTCCTCGGTGGTGCATGAGCTGCACAAGCCGGTGGTGCGCCAGCGCTGCTTCTTCCTCAGCGGCAAGTTCGACCAGTTTCAGCAGGACATCCCCTACTCCACCGTGGCCAAGGCCATTCAGGGGCTGACTCAGCAACTGCTCACGGGGACCGACGACGAGCTGGCGCACTGGCGTGAGAACCTGCTCGACGCCTGGGAGGGAGACGGCCAGCTGCTGGTGCAGCTCGCGCCCCAGCTCGAGCTCGTGGCCGGCCGGCAACCTCCCCTCCCGGAGCTGCCGCCCGCCCAGGCCCACCAGCGCTTTCACCGGGTGGTCCGGAGGTTCTTCGCCATCTTCGCCACGCTCGAGCACCCGCTCGTGCTGTTCATGGATGATCTCCAGTGGGCCGATCTGGGCAGCCTCCAGCTCCTCCAGTACCTGCTCACCCACCCCGAGACGCCGCCCCTGCTGCTGATCGCGGCCTATCGCGACAACGAGGTCCACTCCGCGCATCCCCTGGCACAGACGTTGGAGGACCTGCGCAAGGCCGGCGCGCGGCTGACCCACCTCCAGCTCGAGCCGCTGGGGCTCGAGGACACCCGGCAGCTCATCACCGATACGCTGCCCGGCGCGGGCCCGGATGTCATCGAGCCGCTCTCGGTGCTGGCGCGGGAGAAGACCGGGGGCAACCCCTTCTTCCTGGTGCAGTTCCTGCTGACGCTCAACCAGGACGGCCTGCTGGTGCGCACGCCCAAGGGCACCTGGCACTGGGATGCCCGGGGCGCCCAGGCCAAGGGTTACTCGGACAACGTCGTCGACTTCCTGGTGGGCAAGCTGTCGCGGATCCCACCCCAGACGCGGCACCTGCTGCGCCTGGCGGCCTGCGTGGGCAATACCTTCTCGCTGCGGACCCTGCTCCCCATCTCCGGCCTGGAGGATGTGGGCGCGGTGGAGCATGACCTGGAGCCCGCGCTTCAGGAGGGCTTGCTGGCCAGCACCGGCCCGGAGCAGTACCGCTTCCTCCACGACCGCATTGTCCAAGCGG
>DASVVJ010001200.1:0-9878 GCA_036389955.1 Myxococcaceae bacterium | reverse complement strand
CTGCTGGTCATGCTCCTGGAGCACCGCCCGGGTGTCCTGCCCGGCCCGCCGTGCCAACAGCAGGCGCTCCAGGTAGCTCCACGCCCCCTGGTGCATCTGCGAGTAGATGCCCCGCTGTGCGTCCACCGTGGCCAGCCGCTTGCGCAGCATCTGCACCCGCGAGGCGTTCAGGAACAGCACCGCCCCGATGGCGCCGACGAGGCACAGCGCCACCCCCGCGAAGAGCAAGACCCGGGTTCGAATGGACATAGAGAGGGAGTGCTGCCTGCTCCTCACCCAAGGATGGCATACCTCCGGTGATCCACCATCAGGCATCGGTCCTGAACGACCTGAATCCCTGCCTGAGCCAGCTTCTCGGCCGCCGCGTCGTTGCGGATGCCCAGCTGAAACCACACCGCCCGGGGCTTCTTGGCCAGAATGTCCTCCACATGCTGGTCGATGTCGCGCGGCCGGCGGAACACATTCACCATGTCAATCTCCCCGGGGATGTCCACCAGGCGCCGGTACACCGGCTTGCCGAGGATCTGCTTCACCTCGGGGTAGTACACGGGCACCGGCACCACGTCGACGCCCGCGCGCACCAGGTACTCGGCCACGTAGAAGGCGGGCTGACCGGCCTGCTCCTCGGTCTTGATGCCCAGCACCGCGATGCGCTTGGAATTCTTCACCACCCGCTCGATGCCCGCCTCGTCCTCGATGAGATTGTCCTGAGAGTTCATCGCGCCTCCTCCAACATCTCCAGCCTGGTCTGGGTCGAGAGAGTCCATGTAGCGTCTGCCACCTTCGCACGCACGGTGATGGAGCGGCGCACCGGGACGAAGTAGCCGCGGGCCACCGCCTGCTCTCCCTCGCAGGTGACGCCCGGGGTGAGGGTGGGCCCGCCGGCTTCCTCCAGCGCCTCGCGCAGCTGCGGCGGAGCGTCCTCGGGCACCGTGTCCAGGCAGCGCAGGCTCAACACCAGCGCATCGCCCTGGTCCGTCAGCTCGGTGCCCGTCACCGTGCGCTGCACCAGGTACACCACCTCCGTGTCACCCGCGGGAAAGCTATCGACCCCCCAGGTGTGCTGGCCCACGGTGAGGTTGCGCTGCAAGAGCCCCCCGTACTTGGCCTGCCAGTCGCGGCGGGCCCGTGACTCGATGGAGTCGGGAGAAAAGAAGGCCTCCAGCGGCCCGGCCTGCTGGCCCGCGGGCAGCACCTGGCGCAGCGCCTTCTGCCCCTCGTCGGCGTTCACCACCTTCACGAAGGCGCCGTCCGCCGCCAGCCTCACCTGCAGGGGAAAGCGGGTGAGCACGTCATCCACCACCGTCTCCACCGTGGTACCGCCACGCACCATCCTCGCGCGGGAGACGGTCTGCACCAGCTGCCAGCCGTTCTCCGCCGGGGTGAAGCGCGTCACGGTGGTCATCTCCGCTTCCTCGCTCTGGCGGGTGCCCCCCCGCTCCACCGTGCGGCTGCTCTGCACCCGCTCCGTCACCGCGCGGTCCACCGGGGGCCGGAAGTCCAGCCGCACCGGAGGCGGCGCTCCCGCCTCGGGCACGAGCGAAGTCGCGGGCTTGGTGCACGCGGCCAGCACCAGGGCACAGCTCAACCAGGGTAGTTTTCGGTAGAGACACATAGGCCCGCGAACGCTGGCAGAAAGCGCCAGCGCCCGCGAGCCTCTTTCACTGGCCCCGTTCAAGGATGGCGGGAGTGCCCAGGAGGGGCGTTCTCCACCAGATCCCGCCCGATGTTGCGGCGATCCCGATCCACCCCATCGTCGTCCTTCAACCCACCGGTGGCGAAGCGCCGCGCGGCCTCCGCCAGATCCCGCATCACGTCCTCACGGGTCTCGTACTGCGTGCGCGGCAAAGACTTGAAGACGTTGATGAGGTCGATGGGAGCACCATTGTCCGCCGCCGCCTTCACCAGCTGCTCTCTCCACACCGGATAGTCCACAGCATCCAGGTGGGTGCTGATCGACAGCGCCGGGTCCTCAGCCTGTCCGTAAGCCATCGTCTCTCTGCCTTTCTGCCCGGGCTTGGGTCGCCGGGCCCTTGCCCACAACCTGGGGACGATGAGGACGGAGCACCACCCGGCGCAGAGCGGCCTACACTGCCCACCGGCCGAGCAGGCAACCGTGCTGGGGCCACTTCAGGCTAGATTGGCGCCCGGTTTTCGCACCCTGGAACTCCATGCTCGCCTCTTCTCTGTTGATCGCTCAGCTGACGCTCGCTGGCTCGCCCACCGCTCAGCCTTCTCCTGCCCCCGCGCAGCCGGCGCCCACTGCCTCCGCCCCAGCGCCGGTCACCTCGAACCTCTATGACTGGGACGACGCGGCCTTCGTGGCCCAGGCCCAGCAGGACCTGGTGGCGCTGCAGCGCTACGCCAACGGGATGCGCGGGCTGCAGGATCAGATCCGCAAGAACCTGTCGCTCTACAACCAGAAGCAGAAAATCCCCTACACGCCGGAGCAGAAGCAGACGCTGCTCACCACCTGGGCGGCTTTCTTCGACTACTTCGCCTCCACCGAGACGATCCGCCAGCGCTACTGGGACTTCGTGAAGGTGCCCGGAGTGACGCAGCCGGTGAAGCACGGGTGGGGCTTCCTGCTCACCCACGGTGCGCTCACCACCCTTCTGGCGCACGGGCTCACCTATGCGGAGCTGACCAACGGCCGCGAGCAGCTCGAGGTGCTGCTGGACGAGCCCTCGCCCCAGTACGGCATCCCGGCGGGCGCGTTTGCCCAGTTCAAGGAGAAGGTCATCCACGTCTCCACCGCCACCCAGTTGATGACTGGAAACACCTACCTGGAGCAGGCCCGCCCGCTGCTGAACCAGTCCGGAGCGCTCAGCTTCAAGCTCACCCCCTGGCTGCTCCAGGAGTCGAAGGCCAACTTCAAGGTGGCCCGGGGCAAGCTGATCAAGCGCGGCCCGTCCTTCTTCACCGTGGCGGCCAAGGACCTGGTGGTGGACGGGGCCCAGCGCGCCATCTTCCCCGTGCAGAAGGGCGTGGCCGAGTGGATGGGCGACACGCGCGTCAAGCGCATTGGCCAGCCGCTCATCTCCCGCGAGCAGACGCTCAAGCTGCTGGAGAAGATGGAGCCCGGGGACATCATCGTCGCCCGGCAGAACTGGTACCTGTCCAACATCGGCCTGCCGGGCTTCTGGCCGCACGCCGAGCTGTACGTGAGCACCCCGGAGCAGCTGGACGCCTACTTCGCCGGAGATGAAGAGGTGAAGGCGTGGCTGGCCACCCAGCCCGGCCAGCCGAAGACGCTGGGCGAGTACCTGGGCCGGCTCCACCCCGCCAAGTGGGCGAAGTACCGCGGCACCGACGAGCACGGCGACCCGCTGCGCATCATCGAGTCCATCAGCGAGGGCGTGTCCTTCACCGGCACCGAGCACGGCATGCGCGTGGACTACCTGGGCGTCATGCGGCCGCGGCTCTCCAAAAAGGAGAAGGCCCAGGCCATCGTGCGCGCCTTCACGTACCAGGGCCGTCCGTACGACTTCAATTTCGACTTCTTCTCGGACTCGACGCTGGTGTGCACCGAGCTCGTCTACAAGTCCTACCAGCCCTCCAAGGACATGAAGGGCCTGAAGGTGGACCTGGTGGACGTGGCCGGCCGGCGCACCCTGCCCGCCAACGAGCTGGTGAAGCTGTTCGACCAGGAGTACGACAAGCCGGACCGGCAGCTGGACTTCGTGGCCTTCCTGGACGGGCGCGAGGACAAGAAGCGCGCTATCGAAGAGGACGTGCTCACCTTCCGCCAGACCTACCAGCGGATGAAGTGGGACATTGCCCAGAAGTAACCCAGTGAGGCGCAAGCCATGACGGAAGCCACCGCGCAGGAACTGCTGGAGGTGTCCAGCCAGCTCTTCGACCGGATGATCGCCCAGCAGCAGGCCAAGGTGCTGCGCCTGGCCCGCGAGGCGGTGCCCAACATCGGGCCGGAGGACCTGCGCAACGCGCATGACTTCCCAGAACTCAAGGAACACCCCACCTTCGAGTACGAAGATGGAATTCTGGCGGGGTTGATCTCCGCTCAAATCGCTTTGCGGGCGGAAATCAAGGGCCGTCTGCCGCTGCGGCCCCCCCCTGCGCCCTGACGACCGCTTGCCTGCCTTTGCCGTTCGGCCTCGGCTGGGTTAGTCCTTGCCCCGTGAACTTCCCTTTAGGATTCGGCTCTCCGCTGGCCCGGGAGCGGCTGGTGTCGGCCCTGGCCGCGGATCCGCCCAGACTGGATCTGGCGGCGCTGGCCATTGCCACGCTGGCCAACCCCACTCTGGAAGTGGCTGCCTGCCTGCACACGCTGGATGCGCTGGCGGCCCGGGTGCAGCTGGAAGTGGAGCGGCACCTGGATGAGGGCGAGTTCCTGGCGCGGCTCCGGGCGCTGCGCCACGTGCTGGCCGACATCGAGGGCTTCCGCGGCAACCAGCGTGACTACTTCGCGCCGGAGAACAGCTACCTGGACCACGTGCTGGAGCACAAGGTGGGGCTGCCCATCACGCTCTCGGTGGTGTACCTGGAGGTTGCCCGGCGGGCAGGCATTCCGCTGTACGGGGTGGCCTTCCCCGGCCACTTCCTGGTGGCGTGCAACGCGGGGGACCACAAGCTGGTCATCGATCCGTTCAACAACGGAGACATCCTCACCGAGCACGGGTGCGAGGAGCTGCTCAAGCGCGTGGCGCCGCAGCTGCGCTTCGATGCCTCGAAGCTGTCGCCCGCGCCGGTGGAGCTCATCACCTACCGGATGCTGTCCAACCTCAAGCGCATCTACCTGGACAAGGACGATGCGGAGCGGGGCCTGACGGTGGTGGACCTGCTGCTGCTGTTGGCGCCGGACCATCCGGGTGAGCTGCGCACGCGGGCGCTGCTGCTGATGAAGGTGGGAGCGTTCCGGGCCTCGCTCAAGGACGTGGACCGGTGCCTGGAGCTGTCGCCCGAGGCGCCGGACCGAGAGCGCCTGGAGCTGATGTCCAAGGAGCTGCGCGAGCGGTTGGCCAACCTCAACTGAAGCCCCGGAGGTCTTTGCGTGTCTCAGTCTCCCAAACCGTGGACGCGCCTGCGCCGCGGGCTCGAGCACGACTACACCATCCTCAAGGTGCGCGAGGACGTGTACGCCGATCCGCGCACGGGCCACGAGCACCCGCGGGTGTACATCGACACGCCCGAGTGGGTGAACGTGGTGTCGCTCACGCCGGATGATCAGCTCATCCTCATCCGGCAGTTCCGCTTCGGCATCCAGGGCAGCACGCTGGAGATCCCCGGCGGGCTGGTGGATCCGGGTGAGGATCCGGCGGTGGCGGCGGCGCGCGAGCTGGAGGAGGAGACGGGCTACGTGCCGGGCCGGCTGGTGCGGCTGGGCGCGGTGCACCCCAACCCGGCGCTGCAGGGCAACCGGTGCCACAGCTTCCTGGCGCTGGACTGCGTGAAGCGGCACGAGGGCCACCAGGACGAGGGAGAGGACATCACCGTGGAGCTGCACCCCCACGCGGAGGTGCCGCGCCTGGTGCTGGAGGGCCACATCACCCACTCCCTGGTGGTGGTAGCCCTGTTCCTCGAGCGGCTGCGCTCCGAACCTCAGCGCTGATTCTCTGGGAGGTGCACATGCGTGCTCGCTGCAGAGAGAGACCAACGGATTCTTGAGGGACGCATCCGCTCAAGCGGGCGCGGGGGCTGGCTGGACTCACCGGAACGAGTTCACGACGAAGGCCGAGGCACCGGAGTAGCCGAGGATGGCGGTTCCGGGCTTGGAGTCCGGCCGCTTTCTCAGCTCGTTACCTCCAAAGCGAGCCACTACGCAGATGGGAACCGGATCCCCATCTACCGGATGAGCCTGATACCACCGGACGACGACCTGTGGACCACCTGTCCACACTCTCCCATAAAGACGGGTATTCGCTTCCAGAGTACCGAGTGCCCCCTCCAAGAGACTCTCAACAGGGCCGTCATAGAGGGTGATCGGCCTCGCGTCGATCTGGTTCGCGTCGAGTTCCACGTCCGCAGAGTCACCGACACGCATCCGCAGAATCCGCATCGTTTCGAGCGCTTTCTCCGGGCAGTCCTCCGGTCCCGGGCTCCCATCCGCGCGCAGCGACACGTTACCAGGGGTTGTGGTTGTCGCGCAGCCGACGGACGCAATGAGTAGGACGCCACAGAGAACCACGAGCATCTTGGGCGGGGACATGACCGGCGCTCTTACTGACTGACAAGGCTCGGATCCAGCAGAACGAACAACTGCCGGTATCCGTCGTCCCGGTAGACCTCAAGAAGGAGGTTCTTCAGTTCTGTGCCCTCTTCAAAGGCGCTCTTATCAACAACGACTGCGACGAAACCGGTCGTACCTGAGGTGATCACTTCATGGTCCGTGCACACCGCAAACGGTTTGTCCTTCCAGCCGGATACTGTGTAGAGGCGCGCCATCTTCATTTTCCAGGGCTGGTCCTCGCGGTTCGTAATCGTGAAGAGGACCGCTGCCTTCCCCTTGCCCTTGAAGAGGCGGACGACGAACTCAACATCCCCTTCCTCGCGGCGCCACTTGCGCCACTCACGAAAAGGCGTCTGCTTTGTGGCGTCTTTCGCCAGGAGCGCCGCGAGTGCGTGATCAACGGAATCCTCCTGCTCGTAGCGCTCGATCTTCTCCCGCAGGTCCCGCTCTCTCTTGAGAGACTCGTAAAGGGAAGCCTGTACAGCGCTCGCGGACTCGAGATGGTGAATCACGGTGACTTGTTGGTCCGCCACCCGCCTGCCGTCGAGCGGTTGCTCCTCCGATGTAACAACAAAGGGGATCTCCGTGCCGTCCTCGAGCGTGACGAGGAGCATGAAGCGATCCCCAGGCTCGATGTCCCGGAGCGGTTCAAGGACCACCTTCTTGCCCCCTAGCAGCAGGGGCTCAAACCACCCTTCCCAGCCGAGCATCCGTGTCTGCGCGGGCTCAACCTCCTTCTGAAAACGCAGCACGGTAACCACGCGACTGGCGACATAGATCTTGTTCGCGGTCGCTGCTGGGTGCTCCGACAGATTGATGATCCGCTCGACTACATCGGGTCGCTTCGCCATGGCCACGGAAGCCACGAGGACGAGCGGCAGAACACACCAGGATGGCAGGACGTCGCGCATAGCCCACGTAACCTATCAGGATGGGCAGCAGGCAGACAACCTCCAGGGGTAGCACCGGGTCATCCTCACAGGCCTGGTGGGGGGCTGTTCCACGGGGTCCCACACCATTGCTGTCCGTGCTCTGACGCCGCTTTCCGTGACGGCACAGAGTTGCGGCTAGAGGACCACATCCCCCACTCCCTGGTGGTGGTGGCCCTGTTCCAAGGTTGCATCCTTCAAGCTTGGAGGCACCACGACATGCGAATATCCTCATGTCGTCATGCCGGCTGCCATCAAGTCACTGGAAGTGCGCCCCGCCTCGCGTCTCTTCAAGGCCCTTGGGGACGAGACACGGCTGCGGATCGTCGCGCTGCTCTCCCATGGGGAGCTTTGCGTCTGTCACTTCGAGTCCGCGCTGGGGCTCAACCAGTCCACCACTTCCCGGCAGCTCTCGGTGCTACGCGCGGCGGGAGTCGTCGAGGCCCGCCGGGAGGGCAGCTGGGTCTACTACCGGCTCGCGGAGCAACTGGACGAGTTCTGCAAGGCGCAGCTCAAGGCCCTGGTGGGCTCCTTCTCGAAGCGTGAGGTGCTGCGCGAGGACGTGGAGCGGCTGGTGCGGACCCGGGGGCCTGCGTCGTGCCGCTGAGCGCCCGCCCCTCGCTGTCGCGCCGGCTCACCGCCGAGGCCCTTGGCACCGCCCTTCTCCTGGCAGCCGTGGTCGGCAGCGGCATCATGGCGGAGCGCCTCTCGGACGGAAGCGTGGGGCTGGCGCTGCTGGCCAACGCGCTCGCCACGGGCGGCACCCTGGTGGCGCTCATTCTCACGTTCGGGCCGATCTCCGGAGCGCACTTCAATCCCGCGGTCACCCTCGCGGACGCCTCGCAGGGAGGCCTGGCGTGGCGCGAGGCGCTGCTCTACGTCGCGGCCCAGGTCCTCGGAGCGTTCGCCGGAGTAGCGGCGGCGCACCTCATGTTCGGAGAGCCCCTCTTTGCCGCCTCTGCCCATGTGCGGTCCGGGGCTTCTCAGGCGCTCAGCGAGGGGATCGCCACCTTCGGCCTGTTGTCGGTGATCTGGGGTGTGTCTCGCTCGCGGGCAACGGTGGTTCCATTCGCGGTCGCTGCCTACATCGTGGGGGCTTACTGGTTCACGGCCTCCACCTCCTTCGCCAATCCAGCGGTCACCCTCGCGCGGGCGGCGACCCACACCTTCGCGGGTATCCGCCCGGTGGATGTTCCGGCCTTCCTGCTCGCCCAACTGGTAGGGGCCGCGTTCGCAACGGCCCTGTTCCGGTGGCTGTCGCCTGTGGTGCCCGCCATCGCTCCCGAGCTTGTCGTGCCGCAAGGAAACGACCCCCCTCCTCTCCGTGAGCGGAACACACCATGACCTTTGAACAGAGAGCGCCCATGAAGACGGTCATCTTCGCCTGCGTGCACAACGCCGGGCGCTCGCAGATGGCGGCGGCCTTCTTCAATGCCATGGCGGACCCGCGGCGGGCCCGTGCGCTGTCGGCTGGCACGCAACCGGGTGAGCGCGTCCACCCGGAGGTGCAAGCGGCCCTGGCGGAGGTGGGGATCGACGTGTCTGGCGCGAAGCCCCAGCGGCTGACGGAGGAGTTGGCGCAGCAGGCTCACTGGCTGATCACCATGGGCTGCGGGGACGCCTGCCCGTATGTGCCGGGGCTCCAGCGCGATGACTGGCCGCTGGAGGACCCCAAGGGCAAGCCGCTGGAGCGCGTGCGCCAGATCCGCGAAGAGGTGCGCGCGCGAGTCGCAGCGCTGCTCGACCGCGAGGGCTGGCGCAAGCCCGAGACGGCGTAGAAGGGGTATGTTGGAATCAGGTGCGCCTGCCTACGGTGCCACCGTCTGGCATCCGCAGCCACACGCGTCGGAGAAGATCTCCTCGCCCGGCTCGCAGGTGAAGCGAATCGTCGCGCACTGCTCCGGACTCGTGGCGACGTAGCGCCGGGTGGGATCCGTGTAGTCACACGTCCTGTCCAGGGTCCGGCATCCGCAGCCACACTCATTGAAGAACTGAGTGGAGCCCTCAGGGCAGACGAACAGGATGGCCAGGCACTGCTCGGGATCCCGCGAGACGTAGCTCAGGGTCGGATCAGGCCTGTGACACTTGGGCTTCTTGCGCTCCGCGTCCGCACTGGTGCAGATGCCGATGCAGTCCGCGCCGCCCTGGGTGGGATCGCAGTCATCGTTCGGGTCGTCCACGCAGGACTGCCCCTCGGGGCACTGGAAGCCGGCGAAGCCCCCACAGGCCTGGCCTTCCTCCGGAGGAGGAGTGGACGGTCCGCGCTCGCTCTCCCCCTCGGTGGTCGCCAGCTGCGCCGCATCCGCTTGAGTTGAACAGGCCCACTGTCCAGCAGCCCCCAACACCACCGCTCCCAACACCAGCATCCTGATGGACATCTATCCCCTCCTGTCAGACAGGAGAGATCGGCCCCGGAGCGCAAAGACGGTAGGGAGCCGCCAGGCAGCCAGGCGCTCCATGGGCGGCAAGGAGCCTCTCCAACGGAGCCAGGCGCTGATCAGCCCCGAGGGTCCCTCGTTGTCCTGCGCTGAACGGGCCCCTCAGCGATGTCCGAAAGCGCTCACCCCATCACGGATCAGGGGGTCGGCAGCCAGGCCGGCCATCCCTATTTTGAATCACGGGACTTTTACAGGAACGGTGTTGCCATGCAGGGGCTCGCAGAGCCACAGCCGAGAGGAAATCACCCTACCCCCGCGATGCAGCGGTGGGTGGTGTTCGACCACACGGTCGAGGGGCTCTTCCTCATCGCCCTGAAGGGC
>DASVVJ010001199.1:0-7085 GCA_036389955.1 Myxococcaceae bacterium | reverse complement strand
TCCCGTGAACCCCAGGCGCCGCAGCGCCTCGCGAGACACATGCTGCACGTGGGTATCCGGGTCCTGCTTGCTCGCCTCGCTCAGGGCGGAGACGGCGAACGGGCCTCCAATCACCCCAAGCGCCTGCGCCGAGGCCACCCGGACCGCGGGAGAGGAGTCCTGCCGGAGACTCTCGGAGAGCGCCTTGACGTGCTGGGGCCGCCCGAGCCACTCCAGGGCCCGTGCGGCGGACTGACGAACGGGCTCATGCGGAGAGCCCAGCAGTGCCGCCACCTCGTCCGCCTTGGGTGACAGCCGCTTGAGGGCCGCCGTATCGATGGCGGCGGAAACGACCTCGGGCGAGGGATCCTCCAGGGCCCGCGTCACCACCTCGATCATCCGAGCATCCGACGCCACCGCGCCCAGCGCCCGCACGGCCCCGGCGCGTAGGGGTGACTGGGCGTCCTGAAGGAACGGCTCCACCCGCTTGAGCCGCTCAGAGCCTCCCATGTTGCACTCGGCGAGCTGCGCCACCGCCTCTCCCCGAACGGGTGCGGGCTGCTTGGCATCGGTCGCCACGGCCAGGAGCGTCACCTGGCAGTTCTTGTCGCGCGCCAGCAGCTCCAGCCAGGGCCGCTGGGCCTGCAGGTCCGCGCCGGACTGGAGCCGCTTGCTCACCGCCTGGGGCACCGTGAGCCCCTCGGCCTCGGCCAGCCCCCGGGCGGCGCGCTGGCGCACCTGGGCATCCGTGTCCAGCAGGGCCTTCTCCAACTCGCGCTGAGCCAGCGGGCCGTAGAGCCGCAGCGAAGACACCGCCCTGCGCCGCGTGTCCACCTCGCCCGAGGCCAGGTCCGCCTGCAGGGCCTGGAGCTCCCGCGAGTACACGGCGAAGAGCCGGTCCACGTGCGCCTTGTCCGTACCCTGGGCCGCCTCCACGAGCATCTTGCCCACCGAGGCCCCCTTCCGCTCGGCGATGGCGCGCAGGGCCGCCGCCACCACGGCATCCGAGTCCTCCGGGCGCCCGTTCATGGCATCCAGCGCCGCCCGGGCCGGGGACACATTCCGGAAGCGGGCCAGGTGCGCCAGCGCCCGCTCCCCCGCATTCGGATTCTCCGCGTACACCTCCACCTCCAGCGCCTGGCGGATGGCGTCCCGGCGGGCCTGAAGCCGTGCCAGGGTGGCCGAGCCCTTCTCCCCCGCCCTCTGAAGGAAGGCAGCAGGGGTGCGGTCCGCCTCGGCGGCGGCTCGGGCAGCGGTAAGACAGGCAGGCAGGTCCGCCGCGTCCGGCGTCGCCGCCACCCACTCGGCCAGGGCCTGGGGCTCGGACACGCCCCGGCTCTTGGCGGTAGCCCGTACGGCGGCCCAGCGCACCCGCCAGTCGTCATCCTTGAGCGCCGAGCGCAGGGGCTCCTGGGGCACGGGCTTCAGGCTGGCGAGCGGCAGCACCCAGGCGTCCGGGCCGCCCTGGGTGACGCACGTCTTGCAGATCTTCCCTCGCAGCGAGGCGTCCTGAATGTGGCGCTGGCAGGACATCCAGCACTCGGTGGCGCCCGAGGCGCCACGAGGGCTGGCCGAGAGCAGCATGGCGAGCAGGAGAGCGGGACTCACGGGTACCCACTCTAGCCGAAGGCCCACATCCTTTTAGAGCGTACCCTTGCGTTTTGCCTGCTGCTGGGCCATACCCGCTGCCCTTTTCCAGGACACTTTTGACGCAAGCGGAAGGAGGTGACTGCATTGCCCGGTATTCGAGTCAAGGAAGGTGAGTCCATCGAGAGCGCCCTCAAGCGCTTCAAGAAGGCCACTGAGAAGGCAGGAATCCTCTCCGAGATCCGCAAGCGCGAGCACTACGAGAAGCCCTCCGTGAAGCGCAAGAAGAAGGCCCTCGCCGCCAAGAAGCGCGCGGTGAAGAAGGCGCGCAAGTCGTTCTAGCGCCCCCGCAGTGAGGTGCCGGGGCGCGCCGTCAGGTGCCCTGGCCCTTGCCCGTCGACCCCTTCCCTACCCTTTGGAGCACTCACCATGCCCACCCTCAAAGAGCGCATCGACACGGACCTCAAGGAAGCAATGCGGTCCAAAAGCGAGCTGAAGACGAGCGTCGTCCGGATGCTCAAGAGCGCCATCAAGTACAAGGAAGTGGAGCCCGGTGCCTCCGCGCTGGATGACGCGGGCATCGAGAAGGTGATCGCCGGTCTGATCAAGCAGCGCCGCGACTCGGTGGATCAGTTCAAGGCCGCTGGCCGCGACGACCTGGCCCAGAAAGAGGCCGACGAGATCACCATCCTGCAGGCCTACCTGCCCCAGCAGCTGACCGCCGACGAGCTGCGCGCCGAAGTGACGGCCGCCATCGCCGCAGTGGGAGCCAAGAGCGCCAAGGAGATGGGCGCGGTGATGAAGCACCTGCAGCCCAAGGTGGCCGGCCGCGCCGAGGGCCGCCTCGTCTCCGAGGAAGTCAAAGCCCAGCTGGCCAAGCTGTCCTGATCAGTTCCTGATCAGTTGTCAGGCGTGCGATCGGGCTCCCCTCGGGGGGCCTGAACTTGCCCCGCGCTCGTTCTCCCGTTAAGGGCTATTCCTGGCCCTCCCTGCCGCGTTCCGCTCACCAGCGGACGTTGGAGGAGGGCAGGAGAGTCGCACCTGTGCCCACTCCGCAGAGCCACTCACCCGGGGCGTCGGATCGCCGGGGCATGCTTCGTGGCACTTACCCCGACGCAGAGGGGCAGGCCACGTGATTCCTGAGCACAAGATCGAAGAAATCCTCGAGCGGGTGGACATCGTCTCGCTGATCTCCCGCCACGTGGAGCTCAAGAAGTCCGGGCGCGAGTTCAAGGGCCGCTGCCCGTTCCACCAGGAAAAGACTCCTTCTTTCTACGTGGTGCCGGAGAAGCGTTTCTACTTCTGCCACGGGTGCCGCGCGAGCGGTGACGCGGTGTCCTTCGTCCAGCGCTACCTGGGGAAGACGTTCGTGGACGCGGTGAAGGATCTGGCCCGCGAAGTCGGCGTGGACATCGAGGCCGCGCAGGATCCGGCGGCTCGGGAGCGCCAGCAGATCAAAGAGGTCACGGACCTGGCCGCCGAGCACTTCAAGGCGCTGCTGTGGCAGGACGAGGGCCGCGCCGCCCGGACCTACCTGGCCAACCGCGGCGTCTCCGAGGAGACCGCCCACGCCTTCGGGCTGGGCTGGACGCCCACCGGCTGGAGCGTGCTGGCCGACAAGCTGACCAAGGCGGGCATGGTGGACTGGGGCGTGAAGGCGGGCCTCGTCCAGCGCCGCCCCAACGCCGACGGCTACTACGACTTCTTCCGCAGCCGGTTGATGGTGCCCATCCGCGCTCCCGAGGGCCGCCCCATCGCCTTCGGCGGCCGCCTGGTGGGCGCCGAGGAGGGCCCCAAGTACCTCAACTCCAAGGAGTCCGTGCTCTACAACAAGAGCGAGACGCTCTACGGCATGGACCAGGCCCGGGACGAGGTGCGCAAGCGCAAGGCCGCCATCCTCGTGGAGGGCTACTTCGATTGCATCGGCCTGCACCAGGTGGGGGTACGCCACGCGGTGGCTCTGTGCTCCACCGCCATCACCCCCGGCCACCTCCAGTTGCTGCGCCGCGCCGAGGCCCGGGATCTGATCCTCCTGCTGGACGGCGATCAGGCCGGCCTCAATGCCGTCGAGCGGCTTGCCGGTCCCCTGCTCGCCGCCGGAGCAGCCGCCCGAGTCGCCCTTCTGCCGCAAGGGGATGATCCGGACACCTTCGCGCGTCGAGAGGGCTCCGACGGGGTGGAGAAGCTGATCCAGTCCGCTCAACCCCTCACCCATCACATCTTCGCCACCGTCCTCCCGCAGGGCGCCCAGGCGAGCTTCGAGGAGAAGATGGCGGCGCTCGAGCGCCTCAAACCCACGGCGGCCCAGCTCCCCATGGGACTGGTGCGCTCGGCGTTCCTCAACGCCGTGGGCGCTCACTTCGGCCTGCCCGCCGGAGACCTCGAGAGCGTGCTGCGCCCCAGCAAAGTGGTGACCAAACCCGCGCCCAAGCCCGGCCAGCCCTCCCACACGGCCCCGGGCGGCGCTCCTGGCGCCCCACGCCCCGCTGCCGCGGCCCGCCCCGCCCCCGTGCGCCCGCCGGACGCCCTGGAAGCCATGTACGTCGCCGCCGCCCTGCGTGAGCCTCGCCTGGTTGCTCGGGACACGTTCAGGGTGTGTGACGAACTGTCCCACACGGGTTTGCGCGTGGTGCTGGCCCATGCCACCTCGGGTCAGGGCACCGAGGACGCCCTCTTCGAGGCGGCTGAACCCGTCAAACGGGCCATCGAAGTCGCGCTGCGTCAGCTCCCCGAGCCCGGCTCCGCTCTGGAACAGACGTTTCTCACCGTGTGTCGCAAGCTGATGCTGCGGCGAATCGACGAGCAGCTTGGCTATATAGAAAAGGCCACGAAGCAGGCTCCTGGCGCCTATGACCTCACGGAGGAGACCCGGCGGCTGCTCTCCGAGCGCATTGAGCTGCTCGCCCTGAAAAAACGCGTCCTCGAAGAACTCAAACCGGCGCTACCGGGAACAAAGGCCCCAATGCAACCGGTTTGAGTTCGCGTTTGTAAGTATCCTGCAAATTGCTGTAGATCGGCCGGCTCGCTCCAGGCCAAGCACCTGTTTTCTAAGGAGAAGTACCCGAATGCCGACGCAGAAGCCCGCGAAGGGGTCGTCCCCGAAGACCACCAAGAAGAAGGTGGAGCCGACGATCCGCAAGAAGAAGGCCACGGACAGTGCAGCGGCAGCGAAGGGTGCCAAGGCCGCGGCGGTTGCCGCCGAAGAGGCCGCGGCGAGCGCAGAGGCCACCGAGAAGGCCATCGAGAAGCTCAAGAAGCGCAAGGCCGTCACCGAGGCCTCCGCTGACGACATCGATCCCGAGGAGGCCGCGGAGGAGGCTGCCGCCGCCGTCCAGGTCGATCCCGATGCCGTCGAGGACGAGATCGAGGAAGAGGCCATTGCCGAGCGCAAGGAGGTCAAGGACCTTTTGGCCGCCGGCCGCGAGAAGGGCTTCCTCACCTATGACGAGGTGAATGACGCGCTGCCCGCCGACATCGTGTCGTCCGATCAGATCGACGACGTGATGAGCATGTTCGGCGACAACGACATCGAGATCGTCGATGCGCAGAAGGCCGCGCAGTCCAACGAGATCAAGCCCACCGTCGCCGTCGAGGAAGAGAACAAGCAGGACGCCGACGAAGAGGAGCAGGACGAGGACGACGAGCCGGGTGGCAAGTCGAACGACCCGGTGCGCCTGTACCTGCGCAAGATGGGCAGCGTGAGCCTCCTGACCCGCGAGGGTGAGGTGGAGATCGCCAAGCGCATCGAAGAGGGCGAGAAGGAAGTGCTGCGCGCGATGCTGGCCTGCCGCGTGGCGGTGGCGGACATCCTGGACATCGGCAACCGGCTGAAGACGGGCAAGCTGCGCGTGCGCGACGTCATCAAGGACGCGCCCGAGGAGACGCAGGCCGAGGGCGCCGAGGATGCTCCCGAGGAGGGTGCCGAGGGTGAGCAGCCCCAGCAGCTGGCGCAGAGCGAGCTCAACAAGATCGAGCAGATCTGCAAGCAGATCGAGCGCTTCCGCAAGTTCGCCAAGGACTGCGAGGTCCTCGAGGAGGAGCTCAGCGGCAAGAAGAAGCTCACCGATGTGAAGAAGAAGGAAGTGAAGCAGGAGGTGAAGGACCTCCGGACCAAGATGATGGAGGTCCTGGAGGAGATGCGGCTGAACAAGAAGCAGGTGGACCGCATCGTCCTGAACCTCAAGCAACTCATCGAGCGCGTGGACAAGGCCGAGGATGAGCTGCGCGACATCGAGCGCCGCAATCAGGTGAACCTGAAGGAGCTGCGTCCTCAGCTGAAGGAGGCGCGCGAGAACCAGGTCACCGCCAAGAAGCTGCAGAAGCAGCTGAACTTCACGCCCGAGCAGCTCGAGGCGCTGGACCGCGACGTGCGCACGGCGGTGCGGAAGATCAAGAAGGTGGAGGAGGAGGCCAACCTCCCCGTCGAGTCGCTGCGCCGCAACTACGACGCCATCCGCCTGGGTGAGCGCCGCGCCGAGCGCGCCAAGAGCGAGCTGGTCGAGGCGAACCTGCGCCTCGTGGTCTCCATCGCGAAGAAGTACACGAACCGCGGCCTGCAGTTCCTGGACCTCATCCAGGAGGGCAACATCGGCCTCATGAAGGCGGTGGACAAGTTCGAGTACAAGCGCGGCTACAAGTTCTCCACGTACGCCACGTGGTGGATCCGTCAGGCGATTACTCGCGCGATCGCGGATCAGGCGCGCACCATCCGCATCCCGGTGCACATGATCGAGACGATCAACAAGCTCATCCGCACCAGCCGCTACCTGGTGCAGGAGATCGGCCGCGAGCCCACCCCTGAGGAGATCGCGGAGAAGATGGAGCTGCCGCTCGACAAGGTGCGCAAGGTGCTGAAGATCGCCAAGGAGCCCATCTCCCTGGAGACGCCGATCGGCGAGGAAGAGGACAGCCACCTGGGCGACTTCATCGAGGACAAGAGCCTGGTGTCGCCGGCGGACGCGGTCATCAACATGAACCTGGCGGAACAGACCCGCAAGGTGCTGGCCACGCTGACGCCGCGCGAGGAGAAGGTGCTGCGCATGCGCTTCGGCATCGGCGAGAAGAGCGACCACACGCTGGAAGAGGTGGGTCAGGACTTCGAGGTGACGCGCGAGCGCATCCGCCAGATCGAGGCCAAGGCGCTGCGCAAGCTGCGCCACCCCAGCCGCTCCAAGCGCCTGCGCTCCTTCGTCGAGAGCTAGGCTCTAGCGAAGGCTGAAGTACAGAAGCCCCCGCGTCCCATGTGGACCGGGGGCTTCGTCGTTTCTACAGTCCGCGCCGTGCCCTCCACCAAGCCCAAGAAGCCGGTGCCCTTCACCGAGGCGGTGCGTGCCGCGGTGCGAGCCATTCCCCGAGGCGAAGTGCGCTCATACGCGCAAGTGGCGCTCTACGCGGGGAGGCCTGGCGCGGCGCGGGGCGTGGGGAGGGAGCTGAAGACGCTGCAGAACGTGCCCTGGTGGCGCGTCATCCGCGCGGACGGGACGCTGGCGCCTGCGGTGGCCCACGAGCAGGCCAAGCGC
>DASVVJ010001198.1:0-3050 GCA_036389955.1 Myxococcaceae bacterium | reverse complement strand
GGGGCTGGCGTCGCTGGCGTGCAAGGATCAGATCCTCATGCGCGAGGCGCTGGGCAGCCGGCTGGAGGCGGGGTTCGAGTTCCTCTCGCGAGGCACGCGCCAGCTTCCCGGCACGGGAGGCATCATCAGCGTGCTCGAGGTGGTGCACCGCCGGTCGGAGGTGGTCACCGCGGCGGACTCCACGGCCTCGGTGGGGCTCTCCCGGGCAGCCGAGGAGCCCCTCATGGCGGCGAAAGAGTCAGGGACGAACGGCGAGGGCTGAGGCTCAGTAGGGCCGCTGTCCGAGGAAGTTGCCCGGGGGCGCGTAGTTGCAGACCCAGTACTCCCAGGTGGGGAAGTCCTTGCCGAAGGGAGAGTTCTTCGTGCAGGTGCGCCTGGCGCAGCCCACGTGAGTGGTGTTGCGCCACACCAGCTGGGTGTAGTGGCCGCACACCTTGCCGGGCGCGCAGGTGTTCTTGCCGAGGTTGTAGTGAGCGGCCTCGGAGTTCCAGTCCTTCACCACGTCGGCTGTCTTCCACGCGCCCGGAGTGGCGGCGGCGAGGTTCTCGCCGAAGGGCCCCCGGTTGGGGTTGTGCTCGAAGGTACACTTGGCGGCCCAGGCCTCGGCCGTCCTGGTGGCCTCGGCGGACCACTCGAGCGGGGGGAGGGCGGGCTTGGGCGCGGGCTTCGCGGAGGCGCGGGCCTGGTTGTGCGCGTCGAGCATGTCCTTGGCGAAGGCGTTGAGCGGGGGCGTGCTCTGGGGGGCGGCCTTGGGACTCGCGGGCTTCGTGGCCGTGGAACGGGCCGGGGGACGCTTCTCCTTGGCGCCAGCGCTGCATGCCATGAGGCTGGCGGTGAGACAGGCGAGGGCGAAATGGCGGTACAAAGAAGCAGGCATGGCTCCATCATTCCTTCGAGTTGGCGGGAATTCAGGCCAATCGACAGAGGGCTTGTCGGTGCTGGGCGCGTTGCTCGGCAGGCAGGCCGGTGAGGCAGCGGCATGAGTCCGCTGCTGGGCTTACCGCTGCTGGCGCTGAGTTGCGCGCTGCTGGCACTGGGCGTCCGGGTGCTGCGCCGGTGGAAGGTGCGGCGGTGGTTGCGGCGGGCAGCGGGAATCGTGTTGATCGGTCCTTCGGCACTGGGGTTGGTGGTCAGCGGGTTCGTGAGCTGGGCCCTGTATCGCGGCCAGCCGGAGGAGGTGAGCGAGGAGTGGTTCACGGGGGTGCGCTACCAGGGCCTGGTGCGGCAGCAGCCTCGGCCTTTCGTCGCGCACCTGGTCCGGGTGGATCTGCGGGAGCCGGGGATCGACTTCCTGGTGTCTCCCCACCAGCCCTCGGCGTCGGGGGACGTGCTCGCCGATAGAACGAGCGGGTTCGCGGTTCGGCACGGCGTGCAGGTGGCGATCAACGCGAACTACTTCTACCCGTTCGAGAACAATCACCCTCTGGACTACACGCCCCACGTGGGAGATCCGGTGCAGATCGTCGGCCTGGCGGCCTCGCGTGGACAGGGCTACGGCGGGGAGGACGGAGAGACGGAGGGGATGATCACCCTGTACCTGTCCCGCGATCGGCGCATCGGCTTCGAGCAGCCGGTGGGGGAGGTGTGGCAGGCGATCTCGGGCCTGGGCTACGTCCTCAAGGGCGGGGCTGCCATGGCCTTCGAGGACAAGGAGAACAATCGCAAGCCGTACCCGCGCTCCATAGCCGCGGTGGATGCCACGGGACGCTACCTGCTGCTGCTCGTGGTGGATGGCAAGCAGCCCAACTACAGCGAGGGGCTCACGCTGGAGGAGACCGCCGAACTGCTGTTGAGGCACGGGGCGCACACGGCCATCCAGCTGGACGGCGGCGGCTCGGCCACGCTCGTCCGGGAGGACGGGCCAGGGGACGTGAGCCAGGTCAACACGCCGATCAACTTCCGCATCCCCGGATGGGAGCGGCCGGTGGGCAATCACCTGGGCATCTACGCGCGCCCACTGGCCCGGTAACGGCACTGTAGTCAATCCCCGGCCCACGCGGGAACAGCGCGAGGCCATGCGCCGACGCTCAGAGGATGTGGTCGCGGTCCACCTGGCGCGGACGCGGTACTTCGAGGCACTGAAAGAGGCTCAGGCCCGCTACCCAAATCATCACGGGTATCAGGAGCACCATTTCATTCCCGTTTACCTGGGTGGCCCCAGGAACGGAGTGACGTACCAGCTTCCGTCCGCGTACCACCAAGCCATCACCCAGGAGTTCCGACGAAAGTGGCCCTATGGACAGGATGCTCCCAACGCCCAAATGCGGCAGCAGATGCTCTTGGAGGTCTACTCTAAATACCCGATCCCTCAACTCATCGGGATTACTCCTTGAAGGCCATGCGCGAGACGATCGAGTTCCGAATCTCTGAATCGTGGGCACAGGAATTCCTGGAGCCGGATCTGGGAGAGTCTCTCGGGGGCTCTGTTCGCAAGGTAGTGCTCCCCATGGATGACCCTCGCGTGAAGCTCATCAGCGACCTCGACCGCGAGTTTTGGAAGAGGGGGAGGGCATTCTTCACGTTCGCGCATGTTTCTCGCCACTACACGCGCAAGGAACTCGAGGCTGCGGAGGTGCTCCAACTCCTGATTCGTCCGACTTTTGAGCCGGAAGGAGAGATGTACGGGACAGAGTATGACGACGCCGCGGCGTGCCAGCACTGTGGAGCGGAGGCACCTCAACTCACGGACCTGCACTTGGACGTGCGGCGCATTCCCAAGAAGAAGGATCTAGCGGTTACCATCGCAGGGGAAATGGTGATTTCAGCCCGGCTGGCGAAGGCTCTTCTTGAGCACGGAATTACGGGAGCGGAATACAGGCCGGTGAGGCATAAGACCGGTGTCGTCAGTGATGAGTGGCGCCAACTTGTCGTTACTGCTCCTCCTGTCAACATTGTGCCACCCACACGGGCGGGAATAGACCCATTCGACCTGGACAGGGAGGGGCGTTATCGCTGCCCGCTCAAGCACGTGGTGGGGCTCAACCGCCTCTCGGAGTTGTGGATAAAGCGTGTGCGGTACAACAGCAGTGACTGGGTGACTACACGGCAGT
>DASVVJ010001197.1:0-2570 GCA_036389955.1 Myxococcaceae bacterium | reverse complement strand
CGAGAAACGCCTCGGGAGGAATCAGCACCATGTTGCCCGGGTAGTACAGCGCCGAGAGCAGGCAGCCGATGAGCCCCATATCGTGGTACAGCGGCAGCCAGGACACGCCCACCCGTGGCTGGCCCGGCGAGAGCGGACTGGCGGCCTCCAGCGCGGCCACCTGGGCCATCAGCGCCGCGTGGGTGAGCGCCACCGGCTTCGGCGCCACCGTCGAGCCCGAGGAGAACTGGATGAGGCCCAGCGCCTCCGGCCGCACCGCCACCTCCAGCGTGTCATCCCCGCGCGACACCTCGTCCACTGTGTAGCAGCCCAGCCTCGGCCGCGCCGCCTCCACCGAGGGCCCCAGCAGCAGCTTCACCTTGAGGTCCGTGAGCACCACCACCGAGCCCGTCACCTCGAGCATCCTCGCGGTGGAGCGGTGGTACTCCTCGAGCCGCCCCAGCCGCACCGGTGGGTAGAGCGGCACTGGCACCGCGCCCGCCAGCATGGCGCCGAAGAAGGCATCCATGAAGCCTGGCGAGGTGGGCAGGAGGATGGCCACCCGGTCCCCCTCTCTGACGCCCAGCCGCCGCAGCCCCCCAGCGGTCCGCTTGGCGCGGCTGTAAACCTCCGCCCACGGCATCGGCGTCTCGCGCTCGGAGGCGTCCACGAACGTGAGCCCGAACGGCGTGCGGGCCGTGGCGGCGAGCATCTCCGTCACGGTGGCGTACTTCACCTCGGGAAGCGCGGGCCCCTTCATCGCTGCACCTCGGGCGTGGAGGCCACGCGCGCCACCACCAGCTGGGCCAGGTCCCTCACGGTGGAAATTCCCTCGGCATCCTCTTCGGACAGCTTCACCCGGTAGCGGTTCTCCAGGCCCACCGCCAGCACCGTCAGCCCCAGGCTGTCGAGCTGCAGGTCCCTGAGCAACTCATGCGAAGGCTCCACGCTGCCCTTCCACTCCAGCTCCTCGTCGAGAATGCGGCGGATCTCCGCCACCACTTCGACCTCCAGCTCACCCACGGCGCACCTCCGGAATGAAACGGGGACGGCCCTCGAAGGATTGCGAGTACAGCTCGCCCAGCGCCTGCTCCTCCGCGCGAATGCGCACGAAGAGCAGCACCGCGTTGCCCACGGTGAACACCGCCGCCGTCAGCCACGCTCCGTGAATCAGCGGCACGGTGAGCAGCTCCAGCACCACGGCCACGTAGTTGGGGTGGCGCAGGAAGCGGTAGGGCCCTCCCGTCACCGGCGCCAGGCCTGGCACGACGATGATGCGCGAGTTCCACCGGTCCCCCAGCGTGGCAATGGCCCAGTAGCGCAGCCCCTGAGCCAACACCGCCCCGCCCAGCGCCACCCACCCCCACACGCCCGGGAAGGGCCGCTGCAGCACCAGCACCTCCGCCACGCAGGCGAAGAGGAACAGCGTGTGGAACACCACCATGAACCGGTAGTGGGCCTGCCCTGTCTCCACCCCGCCGCGCGTGAAGGCCCGCGCCGCGTTGCGCTTGGACAGCCACAGCTCCACCAGCCGCTCGGCGACGAGCAGCCCCATGTACCCCAGGAACACCGCGTGCGTGGCACTCACCATCGCAGCAGCACCAGCTCCGCGCAGAAGCCCGGTCCCATCGCCATCAGCACGCCCCAGTCTCCCGGCTGCGGCTCCTGCGAATCCATCAGCTCACTGAGCACGAAGAGCACCGAGGCCGACGAGAGGTTGCCCACCTCGTTGAGCGACGCCCACGAGCGCGCCAGCTGCCTGCGCGGCAGCTCCAGGCTGTCCTCGAAGGCCTGCAGCACCTTGGGGCCTCCGGTGTGCGCCACCCAGTGGCGGATGTCCGTGCGCTTCAGCCCGTGCGCGGACAGGAAGTCATCCACGTTGGCGCGGATGTGGTCGTTCACCAGGTTGGGCACCTTGGCCGACAGCACCACCTTGAAGCCAGTGTCCACCACGTCCCAGCCCATGATGCGCTCGGTGTCCGGGTAGAACACCGCCTGCGAGCCCACCACCTTCGGGCCCTTGGCCTCCGCCTGCGCGCCCCGCATCACCACACACGCGGCCCCGTCTCCGAACAGGCCCGAGGCGATGATGTTGGGAATGGACAGGTCCTCGCGCTGCAGCGTCAGCGAACACAGCTCCACCGAGAGCACCAGCGCGGTGTGAGTGGGGAAGGCACGCAGATAGTCCGCCGCCCGCGCCGTACCCGCCGCCCCCGCCACGCAGCCCAGGCCGAAGATGGGCGTGCGCTTGAGGTCCGAGCGGAACCCGAGCCGGTTGGCCAGCCGCGCCTCGATGCTCGGCGTGGCCAGGCCCGTCACCGTCACGAAGAACACGTGGTCCACGTCCTTCGGAGTGAGCCCCGCCTTGTCCAGTGCCTGGCGCACCACCTGCTCGCCCAGCTCCACCGCGACGCGGATCCACGCATCGTTGCGCGCCTGGAAGGTGACGAGCGAGGGGTATTGATCGATGGGCAGGGCCAGGAAGCGGCCCGAGACACTCACCGCTCGGTGCAGGTCCTCCAGCCGCTCGAGGTTGAAGTGCTTGGTGGCCCACAGCGCACGGAAGGCCGCGATGATCTGCTCCTGCTCCG
>DASVVJ010001196.1:0-8970 GCA_036389955.1 Myxococcaceae bacterium | reverse complement strand
TGCACCCCGGCCACCGAGTAGTCCGCCGCCAGCCGCACGTTGATGTGCTCCCAGTCCGACTCGTGGTTGAACCCCGACGGACCGTCGTTGTACGGGAAGAAGTACCAGTACTGGACATTCACCCCGCCCAACGCGTTCTTGTAGACGTGGCCGTACACCTTCCAGTCCGCGGGGTTGGTGCTGCCGTTGTGGGTGGCGTCATCTGGCGGCTGCAGGAAGAACGTCTCGTTCGCGTTGAAGCCGTCACCGAAGGAGGCTCGCGTGGTGGCGGTGTGCGAGCAGATCCAGTCCTTCTCGGAGTGGGTGCGGTTGGTGATGGCTGTCTGTGTCACGCTGCCCAGCGCGAGCACCTGGCAGTCCGGACACCCGTCATGGTGGAAGCGCATGTGCACCCGGCTCAAGTACCAGTCCACGTTGGCCGGCTTGGCCCAGTCCAGGGACCACGGCAGGTAGAGCACCGGCGCGTGCCGCTGTAGCAGGCAGTTCTCCACCCCGTCATCCAGCGTGTCCCCGTCGCCGTCCACTCCGGACTCGGTGCACCCGGCCACCAGGCGCTGCCGGGCCGTTTCCAGGAAGGACTCCAGGCCCGCTTCCTCTTCCGAGCCGCCGCAGCCAGAGCCGAGCCACAAGCCGCCCACCACAGCGAACACCCATGCTGCGCTTCGACGCGACATTCTTTCCCCTCCCGGCAGAGCGCGCGGATGCTACACGGAAGGGCATGTTCCACCGCAAGGGGCCCACGTTCTTCGAGCTGACGCGTCAGGCACTGTCCTCCGTCGAGCGCGGCTACGATCTGCTCGCGCCCAAGTTCGAGTACACGCCGTTCCGCACGCCGGACCCGGTGATCAAAGCCGCACTGGCACAGGTGGGCCCGCCCGGCTCGATCGATCGCGCCATGGATCTCTGCTGCGGCACGGGCGCCGCGATGCGTTACCTGCGCCCGCTGTGCCGACAGGAGGTGGTGGGCGTGGACTTGAGCCAGGGCATGCTCACCGAGGCCCGCACGCTCCTGGAGGATGCCCCGGGCACCGCCCGCCTCTCCTTCGTTCAGGCCAACGCGCTGGAGCTGAAGTTCGACGCCGAGTTCGACGTGGTGACGAGCTTCGGCGCCTTCGGCCACATCCTCGAGGAGGACGAGCCCCGCCTGGTGCAGTCCGTGGCGCGCGCGCTTCGCCCCGGCGGCCGCTTCCTCTTCGTCACCGCGCACCCGCCCTCGCCGCTGCGCCCCGGGTGGTGGCTCTCCAAGGGCTTCAACGCGGCGATGCGCGTGCGCAACGCGCTCTGGAAGCCGCCCTTCGTCATGTACTACCTGACCTTCCTCGTGCCGCGGGCGCGCGAGCTGCTCCAGGCGCACGGCTTCGAGGTGGACGTGAGGGATGGGCTGATGCCGCCGCCCTTCTCCGCCTACAGCGTGGTGGTGGCCACCAGGCGAGGCTGAGCCGCCTCCGGCTCCTGCTCACGCACGTGCGCCGGCAGGGTGATGCGCAGGCGCGCCCCGCCCTCGGGACGGTTCTCCGCGCTCAGGGTGCCACCGAACTGCTCCACGAACTCGCGTGAGAGCGACAACCCCAGGCCCGTGCCCTTCTCGGGAGCCTTGGTGGTGAAGAAGGCCTCGAACAGCCGCGGCAGCACCTCGGGCGGGAAGCCAGGACCGTTGTCCTCCACCAGCAACGTCACGGTGGAGCCCTCCACCCGGCCCACCACGCGCACCTCTCCCGCGCGGATGCGGTGCTCCTCCAGCGCATCCCCCGCGTTCACCAGCAGGTTGAGGATCACCTGCGCCAGGCGCCGACGCACGGCGTACACCCCGGGCAGATCCTCGGGCACCTCCACCTGGAGCCGGGCCACCGCCTTGAGCCGCACCGAGGCCAGCCGCGCCGCGTCCTTCACCACCTCCGCCAGCGAGCACTCCGTGGGCTCCAGCGCGCCGTCCATCCGCGAGAAGCTCTGCAGATCCGAGACGATCTGCCGGATGCGCTCCACGCCAGCCGTCACGTCCTGGAAGGCCTCGCGCAGCTCCTCCGCGGAGGTGTCCCGCGGGCTCAGCACCTCGCGCTCCAGAAAGCTCAGGTTGGAGCGCACGTAGGCAATGGGGTTGTTGAGCTCATGCGCCACGTTGGCCGCCAGCCGCCCGATGGTGGCCAGCTTCTCGGACTGAGCGCGCTGGCGCTCGCTCACGGCCAGCTTCTCCAGCGCCTCGCGCCGCGAGCGCTCCAGCTGCACCTCGGCCTCGGCGCTGCGCGCCTTCTGGAACTGCGCGCCCCCGTACATGCCGAAGAACATCATCACCAGCACCACGAAGGACCACGCGGCGGCAAAGCCCAGCGAGCCCTCGGCCCCGTAGAGCAGCCCCCCCCCGCCCAGCGCGCTCACCAGGCCACAGGTGTGCGCAGCCACCAGGTAACGGTTGGACACCCTGGAGACGACCAGCGGAAGGCAGGGGTAGAAATAGAAGTACGGGCTGGGCGCGCCTCCGGTGAACACCACCAGCCCCAGGTAGACTGCCCCCGTGACCACGCCATAGCTGCCGCTCAGCACCCGGCCCGGCGTGCGCCCCACGCGCTCGGTCAGCACCGCGACCCCAGCCAATGCCACGGCCCAGATCAACCGCAGGACCAGCAGCTCGACGCTGAAGTGCCCCACAATGGCCACGTCCAGCGCGTACAGGGCAAACACCAGCACGGCGAAGACCAGCAGCGTCTGCTGCCTCCGCCGTGCCCCCGCCTGTGTAGGTCCTGTCTGCACCATGTCGCCTCCAATGGAGGCGGAGAATGCGGGGGCGCCTGGATGAGTGCAACTTACTCACAATTTTGCGTCCACGATAGAACAGCAACCCCCGCCAGGACGTTCAGATCTGGAATCCGGGCGTCGGAGTTTCAAGGACTTACGAGACAGGCTCCTGAGGCTCCTCCTGCTCGATGAGGCCTTCCTGGACGGCCATCTCACGCAGGTGGTTCTTGATGCGCTGGAACTGCTGACGCAGCGCGGTAGCCTTGCGCGAGAGCGTGGCGCTGGTGGGAGCCTCGTCCAAGTCCCACATGATGCGGGCCACCTCGGTCCACGCCAGCCGCTGATCCACGCGCAGCAGCAGGAGCATGCGCTCCTCGGGGGCCAGGCTGTCGCGCAAGGCGCGGAAGCGCTCCTTCACCGAGGTGCGCTGCCAGGGGCGCGTGTCCGAGCGGTGTTGCTGGGGCTCCTCGGGAATGCCCGAGGCGCTCACCGGCGTCTCGCGGGCCGAGGGCGCGTGGGCCAACTGGTAGCAGGCGTTGCGCGCCAGGCGGTAGGACCACGTGCGCAGCGAGCTCTCCCAGCGGAACGAGGGCAGCCCTTTGAGCAGGCTCTCGCAGAAGACGCTGAAGGCGTCCTTGGCCAGCTCGGGGTTGTGGAGCACCGAGCCCATCAACCTCATGATCTCCATACCGTAGAGCTGCAGGGTGCGCTCCACCGCGCGGCCCACGTCCCCCTGCTGACATAGCTCGCGGATCTCCTGCTCACTCTTCTCGCGGTCGTTCCCCATGGTCATCCCCTTCTCTGCAAACTCGTTTCGCGGTTGGAGTGGTCGAGGCTCCGTTGTGATGCCTAGCCCGCCCGGCCGTTCGGTGGGTGGCCAGGCGGGGGCTCACCGTCCATCAAGGGCGGAGGCTCGTGGCCCAGCTCACGGAACTGGCGCTCCAGGCAGCGCTGCACGCGCCGGCCGAACCCGACAGAGCCCTGCCTCCGGGCCACGTCGCGCGCGTGCATGAAGGACACGGTGGCGGCGGGCTCATGGCCCATGGCCCGGAGCAGCTCGCCCTCGATGCGGTGCAGCTCGACTTCATAGGAGCGCTCGCCCAGGGCATCCACCCACCCCAGGGCGTGGCTGAGCGCGGACAGGCCCTGCGGGTACTGGCCCAGCTTCATGTGAATCTCCGCCAGCGTGCCGAGGAACAGCGGCATACCGGCGCGCACCCCCATGGTGCGCCACTTGTTCAGGTGCAGGCGCATCTGCTCGAGCGCCTCCTCGGGCGAGCCCAGCTCGGCGACGGCCCACAGCCGGATGAACCCCGACCAGCCCACCCAGAGGCGGAAGCGGTGCTCCGAGGAGAGCGCGATGCACCGGCCCGCCCAGTGCATTGCGCGCTCCGGGTCCAGGCGAAGCTGGGCTCCTAGCGCGACATAGGTCAGGCACAGCGCGAGCGTGTGCATGTGGCCGATCTTCTCGGCCAGCGCGAGGGCCTCTTCGGCATTGCGGCAGGCCTCGTCCTCGCGGCCCATGGCGGACAGGATGACGGAGCTATAGGAGAGCGCGGCCACGCGGGGGTTGACCCACTGCTTCACGGCAAGGGCGCGGTGCTGCTCGAGCTCCACGTCCGAGTGCTCCAGGGCCAGCCGCACGTGCTGGAGGGCGGTGGGCATCTGCCCCCAGGTGAAGAACCCGGTGGCCATCATGCGGTGGCCGAGCGAGAGCAGCTCATGGCTCTGCTTGCGCTCGCCCACGGTCACCAGCCGCGAGGCCAGCTCGTGAGACACGTCGAACTTGGCCCGCATGAAGTAGTAAGCAAACGAGCCCCAGGTGGTGATCTGCAGGTTGGGAAGCGCGTCCTCCAGTTGGTGGAACAGCTCCAGTGCCCGCTCATAGGTCTGCTCCACCTCGTGCGAGCGCACGCTCTGCGTCTGCATGAGGGGCTGGCCCAGGGCCGCCAGCAGTTGCAGCTCCTGCTCGGTGCGCTCGGCGGCGTCCGGCAGGCTTCGCAGCAGCCGTAGCGCGGTGGACAGGTGGCTGATGGCCTCCTTGTTGGCCGAGCGCAGGCTGGCGCGCATGCCCGCCTTGGCCCAGAAGCGGATGGCCGGCTCGCGCTCTCCGCCCTCGGTATAGTGGTGGGCGATGAGCTCCGGCTGTGTCTCCGCCAGCTCGGGGAACTGGGCGGCCAGGGCGTGGGCGATGCGCCAGTGGTACTCGCGGCGCGTGCGGCGCAGCAGGGACTGGTAGGCCGCTTCCTGAATGAGCGCGTGGCGGAACTGGTAGCGCAGCCCGGAGTCGTCCTCAATCCGTTGGAACAGCCCGGCCTTCAGCAGGCCAGAGAGGTCCTGCGCGAGCACCTCGTCGCTGCGGCCCGAGAGCGTGGCGAGCATGGCGTGGCTGAAGCCGCGCCCCACCACGGCGCACAGCTGCGCCAGGGCCTTCTGCCGCCGGGGAAGCATGTCCAGGCGGGCCAGCAACAGGCCGCTCAGCGTGGGCGGAATGGAGTCCGGCTCCCGGGGGCCCGTGCCCGTGCCGGGCTGCTCCACCAGCATGCGCGTCATCTCCTCGACGAACAGGGGCACCCCGTCCGTCTTCGCGACGAGCTGCTCGAGCGTCTCTTCCGAAAGCTGCGCGCCAATGGCGGACTGACGCACCAGCTCCAGCGTGTCCCGGGGCGGCAGCCGGTCGAGCGTGAATTCATGGAACCACGGGTGCCGGGGCCACGAGAGCTGGAAGTCCGGGCGCGCGGTGAGGAAGACACAGAGCCGGACCTTCTCGATGCGGGCGAGCAGGTAGCAGAGCAGCTCCAGGGTGGACGGATCAGCCCAGTGCAGATCCTCGAAGACGGCGAAGACGGGGCGCTCCTCCGTCATTTTCAGCACCACCGCCAGCAGCGCCTCGAAGGTCTTCTCCTTCTGGCGCTCGGGGGTGAGCCGCAGGTGAGGAGACTCCTGCGTCACGGGCAACATGAGGAAGGTGGCCACCAGGCGCACGTGCTCCTCGGACATGCCGCCTGCCCGCATGCGCCTCTCCAGCTTGCGCAGGTTCTCCTGGGGAGCGCCATCGGGCTCGAGCCGCAGCAGGTGCTGAATCAGCTCGATGATGGGGTGGTAGGCGCTGGAGCTGAACTGCGCCCAGCACTGGCACCACAGGCGCAGCGCCTGCTCCGCGGGAACATGCTCGCGCAGCTCCTGAATGAGCCGCGACTTGCCGATGCCCGCCTCGCCTCGCACGAGGCCATAGGCCCCCTGGCCCTGACGTGCCTGCTCCCAGATGCCGGTGAGCCGGCGCAGCTCGGCCTCACGTCCCACCAGTGGCGTCAGCGGCCCTTGAGCCCGGGCCCGCTCGAAGCGGTTGGTGGTGCGGTTCTCACGCACCAACCGGTGGAACTCCAGCTCCTTCAGGCCCGACAGCCCCTGGAAGGAGCGGGAGCCCAGGGGCTCGGTGCGGAACGCGCCGCGCACGAGCTTCCATGGCGTGCGGCTGAGGCACACCGTGTCGGGCTCCGCCTGCCGCGCCAGCCACTGGGCGATCCGGGGCGCCTCGCCCTGGAGCGTGGGCGTCTGCGCCTCCAGCTCGGGCGGCAGGCTGTTGAGCACCACGGTGTCGGTGTGGATTCCCACCTTCACGGTGAGCTTGCGGCGCGGCAGGTAGGGCAGCTTCTGTTGAATGGCGATGCCCAACTGGGTGGCCAGGTGCAGCCCCGCGCGAGCGGCCTTCTCCGCGTCCTCCTCCCCCGTCTGCGGGTAGCCGAAGCAGGCGAGCACCTCGTCCCCCATGCACGTGTGGATGGTGCCGCCGTGCCGCTGGATGATCTCCGAGCAGGACTGGTGAAAGGCTCCCTCCAGCTCGCTGAAGTCCTCGGCGTCCAGGTGCTCGGCGAGCCCGGCGAGATCCGCCAGCCAGCACGCCACCAGAGTCACCGGGCGGCGCTGCGGCGCCAGGCTCCGGGGCTCATCGCGCAAGACGGTGAGGTGCTCGACCATGCGCAGCAGGCGCTCCCGCACCTCGGCGGCGGAAGCAAGCCGTTGCTGGGGATCCTTGGCCAGCATGGCGGCCAGCAGCGCGTCCAGCTCCTCGGGAAGCTCGGGCCGCCGCTCGTGCACCGAGGGCACCGGGGCGTCCGAAAGTACCCGGGCGCGCAAATCCGGAATCGTCGTCTCCAGATAAGGAGGCTCGCCGGTGAGCAGCTCGAACAGCAACAGGCCAGCGGCCCAGATGTCGGTACGCTCGTCCTGAGCCTCGCCTCGCCACTGTTCCGGCGCCATGAAGGCCGGCGTTCCGGCGGCGGGCAGGCTCAGCGAGACCGGAGAGATGGCGGTGAGGTAGGCCAGCCCGAAGTCGAGGATCTTCACCTGCCCCTTGCGGGTGACGAAGACGTTGCCCGGCTTGAGGTCGCGGTGCACGACGTGGTGCTCGTGGGCGTGCGCCAGGCCCGCGGCGACGGCGCTCATGATCTCCAGCGCCCGGCGCAGGGAAGGCCGCTCCCTGCGCAAGAGCTCCGCGAGGCTCTCGCCCTGCAGGCACTCCATCACCAGGAAGGGGATCCGAGGCTCCCAGGGAGAGCCCCTCCACTCGGCCACATCGTGAATGCGGACGATGTTCTCGTGGCTGAGCTGGGCGATGGCGCGGGCCTCCTGGCGCAGCATCACGCTCATGGGCTCTTCGATGAGCCCCTCGCGAGGAAGCAGGAACTTGAGTGCCACCACGCGCTGCAGTTCGGCATCCTGGGCGCGGAACACCACCCCCATCGCCCCGCCGCCCACCTGCTCGAGGATCTCGAACCGATGGCCATCCGGGCCGCCCATCCGCTCCCCAGGTAACGGGATGCGGACTGGAACGGAGGCCTGTGCCACCTGCTTCAAGAGCGAGTCCTCCAGACCGAAGTCCTCGTCCTCGTCGCTCTCGTCCAGGAGGCCGGGCTCGCCAGCCTGCTCGGAGGGGGGCTCGTGCGGGCCGTGCCCGCTCTTTGCATCCCAGGCCCCCTGCTTATCTTGTGATGCGTTCGCCCCCACACGCTTCGGGCCGGCCTGTCCCTCGCGGCCTGGCTCCGCGCGTTGTCCTTCCCTCCAGCCCTCTGGCTGGCCGTCGTTTGGATGCATCTCCTGCCCCCCGGCGTTTCGCGACGGGCAGCCGCGCCGCCTGCGCCATAGAGGACGTTAGGGACCCGGATACAGCGGGGCAACGAACCGCGGATCCGGTCCCCTGGTCAGCTTCATTGCCTCGCGAGCACGGGTTCGCCCTCGTGGTCACCTTGAAGAACACGTGGCCAATGCCCGGTCAGGACATGCCAGGCAACTGAGCGCCGCTCCCCCTTCTCGCCCACCGTCAAGGCAGACAGGCCATCGGGATCAGGCGAGCCCACCCTCTCGCCGCTTTCGCCCGCATCACACCCGGCAGGGGCGGACTCGATCTGATTGGAAGGCAACGAACCGCAAGAAGGGGAAGCCCGTGAGCACCATCATCCTGGTCGACGACGAACACGACATGCTGGAGCTCTTCACCGAGGTCCTGGAGCAGATGGATCACCACGTGATCCGTGCTCGAGACGGCCTGGAAGCGCTGCGGCTGGCTCGCGAGACCCGGCCGGACATGGTGGTGACCGACTGGATGATGCCGCGCATGAACGGCGTGGAGCTCTGCCAGCGGATGCACGAGGACGCCCGCCTGCGCGACATCCCCATCATCCTGCACAGCTCCGAGAGCAACCCCCACGCTCCCGGCGTGCGCTTTATCCCCAAGTCCTCCGGGCTGGACGAATTCGAGGGACTGGTGCGCAGACTGCTTGCCAGCACGCGCCAGCAGCGTCCGGAGCCCATCCGTGAGGTCGCTTATGCCTTCCCCCCCGCTCAGCCGCTGACGCCGTCGCCCCGGGCGGCGGCGCCACCGCGCAACTTCAGCCACCAGCGTGAGGCCTGATGTTCACCGGCACACTGACCCTCATGACCCCGGTCCGTCCCGAAGCAGTGGAGGCGCTCGCGGAAATCCTGCGAGTGATGGATCAGCGCATCGAGGCGGGCGAGCCGCACCCCTTTGACGGAATGGAGAGCGTGCACTTCGCGCATTGGGCCATCCTGGGCCTTCCCCCGCGGGGCGCCCCGAGCTCGCGCCCCGTGGAGAAGTGTTACCTGCTGCTGGGAGCCGACCTGTGCCTCGTGGGAGATCCCCCGCGGCGAGCCCGGCTCGCGGCGTCGGTGGAGCAATTCGTGGATGGCCTGGCGGCTCACCCCGCCAGGCCTGGCGGGGCG
>DASVVJ010001195.1:0-4954 GCA_036389955.1 Myxococcaceae bacterium | reverse complement strand
CTCCGGCGGGGGCAGCGGGTGGACGCGGTTCACCACCAGCGCCAGCACCTCCATCTGGTTCTGCTTCAGCAGCGCCTGGAAGTGCGTCACCTCGTCGAGCCGCTCCACATGAGGGCCCGTCACCAGCACGAAGCCGGTCTGCGGATCCTTGAGCAGGTCCTTCACGCCCCGGGCGCGCTCGCGGAAGCCCTCGTTCATCGACGAGATGGCCAGCATGAAGCTGGACAGCTCCTGCAGCGTTTCGGTGCCGGTGAACTTCGAGAGCGTCTTGGCCACGTAGCTGCCGCCGAGGTTGAACAGCGACAGGCCGAACTTGCCCGCCTTGAGCGCCGGGGTGAGCAGCCACTTGGCCGCCTCGTTGTCCAGGAAGTCCAGGATGCGGTTGGGCGCGTCCAGGAAGTCCAGCGCGTGCGCGGTGGGCGGCGTGTCCAGGACGATGAGCTCGTAGGCGCTGCGCCGGCGCAGGTCCCACAGCTTCTCCAGGGCGATGTACTCCTGGCTGCCGGCCAGCGCGGTGGACAGCGACTGGTAGAAGCGGTTGGAGAGGATGCGCTCGCGCTGATCCGGTGGAGCGAAGCGGGTGATCAGCTCGTCCCACGTCTGCTTCATGTCCAGCATCATCGCGTGCAGCGCGGCCTTGGGCTTCACGCCCAGCCCTTCCAGCACGGTGGCGGGCACCTGGGACTCGGTATTGCCCAGGGCGCCGAGCCCCAGCGAGTTGGCCAGGCGCTTGGCCGGATCAATGGTGCACACCAGGCTGGAGCGCCCGTCCACCGCGGCCCGCAGCGCCAGCGTGGCCGACACCGTCGTCTTGCCCACGCCGCCCGAGCCGACGCAGACGAGGACGCGCTTGTTGGCCAGGGCCTGGCCCAGGGAGGTGGTGCTCATTTGGCTCCCGTCACCAGCGGCTCGAGGTGTCCCATCACCTGCTCGATCGCGGCCCGCCCGAAGGTGGGCACGAAGAGCCTCGGCACCGTGTACACCGGTGCGTGCAGGTTGCGCTCCAGCTTGGTGCCCGCCAGCACCGCCAGCGCCGCCCGGTCATGGTGGGACTTGGCCACCCGGTGCAGCTCGGGGTGGCCCGCCAGGGCCTCCAGGTCTCCCTCGCTGAAGCGCTCGGCGAACACGGCGTTGAGCACTGCCGCGTGGGTGCGGATCTGCACCTTGTCCCGCAGCGCCGCGTGCAGCTCCAGCGCCTCGTTCACCGGCAGCTCCTCGGGCAGCGCTACCAGCACCGCCGCCGTGATTTGAGGGTCCACCAGCAGGTCCCTCATCTTCAGCGCCTCGCGCGTCATCGGGCCTGGCGGCACCGTGCGCAGCAGCACCTGCGGAACGTTGAGGAAGGTGATGGCGTGGCCCGTGGCCGGCGCGTCCAGGACGATCGTCTCGAAGCGATCCCGCCCATCCGGCAGCTTCTCCTGCAGGTGGTAGAGGATCTTCCCCAGCATCACCAATTCCTGCAGCGAGGGGATGAAGCGCAGGAAGTAGCGCACCAGGCGGTTCTCAAAGACGGTTTTGTAGAGCGCCTCGAAGCGCAGCACCATCAGCGCGTACTCGCGCATGGACTCCTGCGGGCGCACATCCACCGCCCACAGGTTCTCCTCCAACAGGGTGACTTCAGGTCCAGCCAGTGGGCGTTCCAGAAAGCGGCTGACGCGCTCCTGGGTGTTCACCTCACACACCAGGGTGCGGCGGCCAGCGCGCGCAGAGCGCAGCGCCAGCGCGGTGGCGACGGTGCTCTTGCCCACACCGCCCTTGCCGGAGACGATCCACAGGCGCTTGTCGAGCAGGCCAGGCATAAAAGAGCGGCGAACCGTAGGGACGGCATTGTCCTCTGTCAACGCAGTTGACACGCCGCGTTGGCAGCCTTCACAGTGCGCCGTCCTTTTCCCGACGCTCCGGAGGCCCTCGGCCCCGCGCGAGGAGACGTGTATCCATGCTGAAGAACAACCCGGTGATGAAGAAGCTGGTGGAGACCGGTGAGGAGCGCATCGGCAAGATCGCCCAGCAGCTGCTGTCCAACGAGAAGTTCGTTGCCACGGTGCAGACGCTGGTGTCGCGCTCGCTGGCGGCCAAGGGCACGCTGGACTCGGCGCTACGCGGCGCGCTGTCGGCCATGAACCTGCCGTCCACCGCGGACCTGGAGCAGCTTCGCACCAAGGTGGATGACCTGGAGCGGCTGCTCACCGCGGTGGAGAGCAAGGTCGACACGCTGGTGAACAACAAGAAGCAATAGCCTCACGGGAGCATCTGGCCATGAGGCGCATCGCGTTCATCAACGAGAAGGGTGGCACCGGCAAGACGACGCTCGCGGTGAACACCGCCGCGTGGCTGGCCCACAAGAAGGGCCTCAAGGTCCTCCTGGTGGACATGGACACCCAGGGCCACTCGGGCAAGTCCCTGGGCGTGGACGTGCGCACGCTGCCGCGCAACGTCTTCCACCTGCTCACCGATGACACCGTGCGCCTGGCGGATGTGGTGCAGCCCTCGGCCGTGCCCGGGCTGAGCGTGCTGCCCTCCTATAAGGAGATGGCCGACTTCCCCGTGGCGGTGGCGAGCGATGAACGCCGCGCGCACCGGCTCGCCGAGCGGCTGGCTCCGGCGGAGGCGGCCGGCTACCAGGCCATCGTCTTCGACTCGCCGCCCTCCATGGGGCTCACCACGCGCAACATCCTCGTGGCGGCCTCGGAGGTGGTGGTGCCGGTGGCGCTCACGTACCTGGCGCTCGATGGCTGCGCGGAGATGGTGGACACGGTGCGCCAGGTGGGCGAGGCGGAAGGGCGGCCGGACCTGCGCGTCACCAAGGTGGTGCCCACGCTGTACCGCAAGACGGCGCTGGCCGACGCCATTCTCGAGCGGCTCAAGGCCTACTTCCCCGACTCGCTCAGCTCCACGCCCCTGGGCTTCAACGTGAAGATCGATGAGGCCCAGAGCCACGGGAAGACCATCTGGGAGTACGCGCCCAGCAGCCGCGGCGCGGAGATGCTCGCGGCCATCGCGAAAGAGATCCACGAGGCGCCCACGGCCCGGAAGAAGCAGTCCTCCCGGGTGGCGTGAGCGCCGTTCGCGGCAGTCTCAGGACTTCTGCTGCTTCTCCAGCTCGTCGAGCTTCTTCTCCAGCTCCTCGAGCCGCTGGGTGAGCGTCTGCATGTCGCGCCCCATCGCGGGCAGGTTGCCCGTCAGGTTCTCGACGACGTGCCGCACCCGATCGTCCACCTTCTTCTGCCAGTCCTCGAAGGCGCGCTGGCTGGCCTTGAGCAGCTCCGCGGGGCTGATGGGCGCATTGCCCGCGCCCTGCGCCGCCGGGTCCTCGGCGGGCTTGGCGGCCTCTTCGGCCGCAGCGGGGGCCCCCGGCTCATCGCCGCGCTTCTCGTCCCGGCGCAGCAGCTTGTCCAGCCGTGACTCGGCCTCCTCGCGAATGGAGGCCACACGCGGAGTGACCTCCTTCTGGATGAAGCCCGAGATGGACTCGCCCGGGTGGCGGATGATTTCCCGCAGCACCGCCAGCGGCATCTGGTTCTTCTTCTTCTCCTCCTCGAAGATGATCTGGGCCAGCGTCACCGAGGTGAGGTCTTCCTTCGTGCGGTTATCAACAATCCGCACCTCGACGCCCTCCTTGATCATCGCGGCGATTTCATCAAGCGTGACGTACCGGCTCTCCACGGTGTCGTAGAGCTTGCGGTTCGTGTACCGCTTGATGACCTTCGGCTCCTTGCTGGGAGCGCTTGCCTGCTCTGCTTCGCTCATGTTCGGTTCTCCGCCGACGTCGGGAAGCGTTTCCCTTGAAGCTCTGGGAAGAGGGCGAACCCTGTAGCAAAGGGGGGTTACGTGAGCAAGCTGGGTCGGCTGCTTGCTCGCGACAAGGGGCCAAGCCGCCTATACTGCCGGGACTGACCGAATGATCGTCAAGTGCGAACAGTGCCAGACGCGGTTCAAGATCCCCGACGAGAAGGTGACGGACAAGGGGGTCAAGGTCCGCTGCACCAAGTGTAGCCACACCTTCCGCGTGACGCGGGAGTCGGCCGCGGACGCGGCTCCTATGGCTACGCCGGTGCCCTCCCTTCCTGCCCCGGGTGCGCCCGGCGCGGGGTTTGATCCTTTCGAGCAGTTTGGGACGGCGCCAGAGCCCAAGGGGCTCACCACCCGCCCAGGCTTCGTCCCCGAGGCGGTGGAGGCCAGCCGGCTGCCGTCGCCGCCCGCCGCGGCCGCGCCGCCCGCGCCGTGGAACTTCACGGACTCGGGCACCGCCGAGGAGGTCCATCACGAGGCCACCCGGCTGATGCCGCTGCCGGTCCCGGTCGAGGCGCGGCCTCCCGTGCCGGCCCTGCCGCCGGTGGGCGGGTTCGACTTCGATGCGCCCCTGGCAGCTCCCACTGCCGCGCCCCGGAGTGCCACGCCTGCACCGGGGCAGGGACTTGCGCCTCGGGGCGCCACGCCCGTGCCCGGCCAGGGGCTTGCGCCTCGCGGGGCGACACCCGTGCCCGGCCAGGGCTTCGCGCCCCGCGGAGGCACTCCCTCACCGGGCAATGGCTTCGCACCTCGGGGGCACACGCCGGTTCCGGGGCAGGGTGTTTCGGGACCCAGATCGTTCAAGCCTTCGGCGGAGCCCACGTCGGCGCTGCCGAGCGTCGCTCCGGTTGTCTCGCCCATGGCCGCCAAGGGCCCGGCCGCGCCCGCTGCCGTGGCGAAGAGGCCGCCCTCCGGGTCCATCTCCCGTCCGGCCGCGCTGGGCTCCAACCCGGGCGTGGCTCAAGCCCGGCCCGCGCCCGCGGCGAAGCCCGCCGCTCCCGCGCCCGCCGCCGCTCCGGCCGTGCCTCCCGCGGGGGACCTGTTCGCGGAGTTCTTCACCCCCGGCGCTCCCGCCGTCCCGCTGCCGGACCTGCCTCCTCCGAGCGCCTCGGTGCCGCTGCCCGCTCCTGCCGCGCCGCAGACGCCCGCGTACGCCGTGCCCTTC